>JBEGUW010000044.1:0-4942 GCA_041178665.1 Bacteroidota bacterium | reverse complement strand
TATTTATTGCGATGGGAGCCTACCTATTTAAAAGGGGCCTATTTTACGTTGCAATACATTCATTTCGCCAAGCACTATGCCGATTTTGATCCAACGTCGCTTACCGGAAAATACAAAGGACAGGAATCGTTTTTGTTGCCAAGGTATTGGTATATGAATGTGACGGCGGGGTATAAATTGGATTTGAAAAATGGTATTAAAATGCAGTTTTACGGTATGGTAAATAACATTACGAATAATCTTTACATCACGGACGGACAGCATCGTAAATTGGACGACAATCCGATGAATACGTTTAACCCCAAGAATTTGGAAGTCTACGTTTCTTCGGGATTGAGATTTACCACAGGAGTTCGAATTAGCTTTTAATAAAATAAAATGAAAAACAAGAATATATTTGGTTTGATGCTTGCGATGGTAGCGGGTATTTCCTCGTTGGTTGCGCAGGCGACCTTGCCAGCGTTTTGGAACTGTAATGATCCAGCATCGGTGCCTTCGGGATGGACATTGAACCAGGGAACTACAGGAACTTTCGTTTACACATCGGCTTCGCTTGTAAAGAGCACTCCTGCGGCAATCCGTTTGGATGTAACCGGTGAATGGATGAAGGTAAATTATACAGGTTCTGCCGATACGGTTTGGTATTACATTTCAGGCACGGGCGCTTCTGGCGTTACCGTTTGGAAGGGTACTTGCAATGTTGAAGAGAGTACCGATGGAACTACTTGGAAATCTGTACGTCAGTATGTAGACGGCGATATGCCAATGGGAATTACCCAGCATTTTACCCAGGTGAGCAGCGGTGCAAAATTTGTTCGGTTTATCCTAACCACGAAAGTTTCGGGTTACAATTTGGCGATCGACGATGTAAATGTTCGTCCAGGAAAAGGCGGTGCAAAACCAGAGTTACAGGTATTGTACAGTGGCAAAATCCAGTTGAACAAAGCCGAGATTCGTCCGGGTACAACCACCCCTTTTGCGGTGGTGGTTAAAAATAACAGTACGGCGGGAGATCTAACCGTCTCTAACATTCAATTTTCGGGTAGCAATGCAGCAAGTTTTAGCACCAAGCAAACCACACCTTTTACAGTGAAAGCGGGCGAACAGCTTTCGATTGACGTTGATGTGGCGAACAGCGCTCCTATGGGATCATTGAGGTCGACTATGAGTTTTACCAGCAACGACAGTAATAATTTGCCTTTTGATTTGAATATTTTTGGAATTTCTGGTAAGTATGGAACAGAGCCTACGGCATCGACCACATTAACCATGGTAAGCAATTTGGCCTGGAAAACTACGATCAATGCGAAAGGCGTTGCGGCGGATGGATATTTGGTGATGGTGAGTAAAAATCCAATTACTGAAGTGCCTGTGGATGGAACCATTTATCAGCGCGGACAAATCATCAATGGGGTTCGTGTGATGCATATGGGTGCCGCGGGCGACATCGTTTTGGACAATGTTTGGGCTGATACAAAATACTATATCAAGGCCTTCTCTTATGGTGGATACGATGCGTTTGTGAATTATTATTCGGGCGCTTCGGCAGATTTGACCTATACCAGTGTTGGGCTAAATGAAGGTAGCTATTATGGCGGATTGACATCGTCTGATACTTCTTTGGTGAGTAAGATTCGTAACGTGGTACGTCCTCACTTCCAGGTATATTATTCCAATTTTGGCAGTACGATGGCGATGAATTTTGAGGCAAGGGATACCACCGAAGGCAAGAAAATCATCAATTGCTTTTACACTGGCTTTCCGTATGTGTTTACCCCTCCTTTCTTTTTTGATGTCAACGATCCAAACTATTTGAGTCGCGAACACTCTTATCCTTTCTCTTGGATGGGCGAGGCGAGTCAGGACAGTGCCAATTACAGCGATTTGTATTTGTTATATGCAGTGCATCAGAACAAGGGAAATGCGGTAAGAAGCAACTATCCAATGAACAATTTAAAAACCGTTACCACTACATTTTGGGGTGGTAAATTTGGTACAGATTCTATGGGCGGATTTGCTTACGAGCCAAGAGATTTTGCCAAAGGTTCGATGGCGCGCTCCAATTTTTATATCTGTGCAACTTACAACAGACCTGGGGCTCCTTTCACCATTCCAACTGCCAATACATTCTTGGGAATGGATCAGGATCAGAATGTGTTGAAGCGTTGGAACAAGCAATTCCCTCCAAATGGTTGGGAAAAGGCGAGGGCTGAGTACGTGGCTTCGATTCAGAAAAACCGCAATCCATTCATTGATCACCCAGATTGGGCTTGTTATATCGATTTTTCAAAGATGAAATACGTTGCCAATGGCGTTTCATGTGGTGCGGGTCCTGTCACTTCAACGTCGGTTAAACCATCGATTGTGGGTGTTGTGGCTTATCCAAACCCATCGAGCAAGACTCTGACGGTTGATTTGGCTTCTTTCAAGGGCGAATCAGCGGTGGTTACCTTGGTTGATTATTTTGAGCGCACTGTATTTGAGCAATCGAATGTCAACGAAAGCCTTTCTTTGGATGTAAGTCGTTTTGCCGCTGGTAGCTATTTGTTGTTGGTGCGCAGCGCGAGCAAGCAAGCGGCAACGGCGGTGATTGTGAAATAATGGATTTTCGATCTCAAGAAATTATAGAATTAATTGATCGCTGTTTTGCTGAGGATATCGGCAGCGGCGATCATAGTAGTTTGGCATCCATTCCTCAGGGGACGGTGGGTGAATCTCGGTTGCTGTTAAAGCAGGATGGGGTTGTTGCGGGTCTTGAATTGGGCGAGGTGATTTTACGTCGTTTAGACCCCAATTTGGAATGGGTTGCGATGGCCAAAGACGGCGATTATTTGCTTTCGGGTACTCAGTTGGCATCGGCTAGGGGGAATGTGCATGCTTTGCTTGCGGGAGAGCGTTTGATGCTCAATTTCATGCAACGGTTGTCGGGTGTGGCAACCCAGACGTACAATGCTGTGGGGATAGTTAGGGGCACGGGCTCTACGATTTTGGATACTCGAAAAACTACGCCAGGTCTTAGGTTGTTAGAGAAATGGGCAGTGACTATGGGGGGTGGCAAAAATCATCGCATCGGATTGTACGATATGGTGATGCTAAAGGACAACCACAATGATTCGGCAGGCGGAATTACTGCGGCGGTGAATCGCACTAAAGCCTATCTTTTGGAAAAGGGGTTGGACTTAGGCATCGAAGTGGAAACCCGAAATATGGATGAGGTGAATGAGGTATTGTCGGTAGGTGGAGTACAACGAATTATGTTGGATAATTTCTCGCCATCGGCATGTGTTGACGCGGTGAAGGTGATCGCCCGTAGATGCGAAACCGAGGCATCTGGAGGTATCAATTTGGGAAATTTGCGCAGTTATGCAGAGACCGGAGTGGATTTTATTTCCTTGGGCTCTTTAACCCACAGCGTATCTTCGCTAGATATTAGTTTTAAAACCAAAGTAATATGAAAATGCAAAAATTGAGAATCTTTGGCGTTGCCGTGTCGATGATTTTTTCATTGCTCACGATCGCTGGATTTCAGGGTGGATGTAATTCACCGAGCAAAGCGGTAGCCGCAGATAGCAATACATCCAATGGCTCATCCGAGGCAGTTCAAGGCGATGTGTCAAACGCATCAACGGAAACATCTTCGGGCGATTCGTCGTTAAAGTTGAGTGAAACTGCATCGTCCGCTACGCATCAAACCGATGGAAAGTTGACCTGGATGGACTTCGCCGAGGGGTATACAAAAGCCAAGGCTGAGAATAAGATCTTGTTGGTGGATGCCTATACCGACTGGTGCAGTTGGTGTAAAGTGATGGACAGAGAAACCTATACCAATGCCCAAGTGATTGCGGTGTTGAACAATGAATTTGTCTGTGTAAAGTTTAATCCAGAAGTAGAAAAAAAGCACAAATTTGGTGCTTATAATTTGAGCAGCAATGAGTTGTTGTATTGGTTGGCCAACGGTCAGCCCGGGGGATATCCTACGAGTTATTTTATATTTAATCCCGCCAAAAACGACAAGCGCGCGTCGCAAGCGGGGTATTTGCCGCCAGACCAGTTTTTGAACTTGTTGGGCGAGGTGATAAAGAGAAAGAAGCAATCTGAATGACAAGAAAAGTAAAAGAGTTTCGCATATTCGAGAAACTGACCATTGAAGCGGCTGGGGCCGAGGGGCATAGTATTGGCCGTCACGACGGACAGGTAATTTTTGTAAAATATGCTGCGCCAGGCGATGTGGTGGATGTGCAAATCGTGAAGAAGAAAAAGAACTTCATGGAGGGCAAGATCATCAAGTTTCATGAGAAATCTGCGTTGCGCGTTGATCCTACGTGTAAGTATTTTGGCACTTGTGGTGGTTGCAAATGGCAGCATTTGGGCTATGCGGATCAGTTGGCATTCAAACAGCAGCAGGTGGTTGATGCAATGGAGCGGATTGGCAAGGTAGAGGGATTTGAGGTGATGCCTATTTTGGGTAGCGGTCAGGTTTATGGGTATCGCAACAAGTTAGAACTTACGTTTGCTGATCGCAGCTGGGTAACGGTGATGCCGGCGGAGGGAGAGCCCTTTCCAACGGCGTTGGGGTTTCATATGCCGGGGAAATTCGACAAGGTGTTGGACATTGAGGCGTGTCATTTGATGCCCGATTACGTGAATTTGATTCAGCGTGGGGTGAAGGGGTATTGCGAGGCGAATGGGATAGACTTTTTCAACGTAATCAAGCAAGAAGGACAGATGCGCAACATCATGTTCCGGTGCAACCGCGATGGCGAGTGGATGGTATTGGTGTCGTTTCACGAGGATCGGGAAGAGAATTCGGGGCTGCTGCAATATATCAAGGATACTTTTGATAAAATTGTGTGTTTGGTGTACGTAATCAATCCCAAGCGGAACGATACGTTGCAGGATTTGGAGGTGCAGTTGTTTGCAGGCAAGCCTTATTTAACGGAGC
>JBEGUW010000043.1:0-8035 GCA_041178665.1 Bacteroidota bacterium | reverse complement strand
AGGCAACAGCCGATGAAATCTCCGATTTGTTGTCGGTTTCGGGTTTAGAAGTTGAACACATTGAACCATGGTTTAGTGTGGGCAGTGGCTTGCAAGGGTTTGTTGTGGGCGAGGTGATGAGTTGTGTGCCTCATCCCAATGCGGATCGATTGCGGGTAACTACGGTGAATGTGGGTGGCGATGCGTTGCTACCGATTGTCTGCGGTGCGCCCAATGTGGCTGAAGGACAAAAAGTGGTGGTTGCGTTGGTGGGTACTGAGATTCAGATGCCCGGAAAGGAGTCGTTTGTGATAGGCAAAGCGAAAATTCGTGGCGAGGTTTCCGAGGGGATGATTTGTGCGGAGAATGAGTGCGGTGTTGGAAATAGCCATGATGGTATTGTGGTTTTGCGCAGCGATGCTCAGGTGGGTATGCCGGCGGCGGAATATTTTGGCGTTGCGTCGGATGTGGTTCTGGAAATTGGCTTAACTGCGAATCGTGGTGATGCAGCTTCTCATTTGGGGGTGGCCAACGATTTGGCGGCATTATTGAAACAAGATTTTGATAGAATTACCCATCAAACATTACCGATAAAACCCCAAGGTCGCTCGGTGAGTGTTGCGGATTCAGATTTATGTCAACGATATATTGCACTGGGAATACAGGGGTTACAGTTGGGTGAAAGCCCAGATTTTGTGAAGCATCGTTTGCGGGCCATTGGCATCGAACCGCGGAACAATGTGGTGGACACGACCAATTATTTTCTACATCAAACCGGACAACCCATGCACGCTTTTGATGCAGATTTGTTGGAGGGTGAACTTGTTGTTCGTTTGGCTTTGGCCGATGAAAAGTTGGTTTTGTTGGATGGGAAAAGCATCAATTTAGACTCCCAAGACGTTGTGATTGCGGATGCTAGCGGTGCGATTGCCTTGGCTGGTGTGATGGGCGGATTAAAAACGGCGGTAAGCGCAAATACGAAAAATATTTTATTAGAAATTGCACATTTTCATCCCACGTTGGTCCGAAAATCTGCAAAACGTCATCATTTACATACCGATGCCGGGTTTAGGTTTGAACGGGGTGTCGATGTTGAGAATATGGCCAATGCTGCGAGTTTAGCAGGCTTTCATTTGGTAGAACATTGTGGCGGCACATGGGTGGCCAATTCCGAGGTTTCTACGGGTACATTTGAGACAAGAAAAATTAATTTGAATGTATCAGAGCTGAACAAGTTTGCGGGATTAGAGATTCCGGTTTTGGAGATTCGCAGAATTTTAGGCCAACTTGGCTTTGGCGTTAACGAATCCAATAATCACTGGGAAGTTAGCGTTCCGGGTTGGAGAAACGACGTTTCTATTGCGGTAGATTTATACGAAGAAGTGATGCGGATTTACGGGTACGATCATGTCCCGATGGATGGCAAATTGCAGGCAACGCTAGGCACTTTTGAAGGCATGGGATTGCGCAAATCGGAGAATCGTATGCGTCAGTATTTAATTAATCAAGGGATGTTAGAGGCTTCTACCAATTCTTTGCATCCGAGTGCTTGGTATCCCGGAATGGAGGATTTGGTTTATTTGAGCAATCCGCTAAGTACGGATATGGATGTTATGCGGGCATCTTTGACACCCGGTTTATTGCAGTCGGTGGCCTATAACATTAACAGAAAAGCCGAATCGGTTCAACTGTTTGAAGTGGGTAGAACCTACCGAAAAACGTCGAAGGGATTTAAGGAAACACCAATGTTGAGTATGGTCTTTTGGGGTGCCGTTCAGCCAGAGAGTTGGGAGAGCAAGACAAAAATGGTAGATCATTATCATGTAAAGCGAAGAGTGATGGGGATACTCAGAAGCTTGGGTAGTGAGGCTACGGCAGAGAATATTACGATAGCAGAAGCACCGAAAAACTGGTTGACTGCCGCGGAAATCAACGGCACTGTTTGGTGTGTTGAGTTTCCATGGAGGAAATTTATCAAACAGAAATCGGAAACATTAAAAGTGGTTTCGGCTCCAAAGTATCCGGGCATGCGCAGAGATTTGAGTTTGGTAGTTGCCAAGGAACAGACATTTGCCGAATTGGAAGGTGTGGTAAAAAGCATCAAATTGCCTTTGTTGCAGGATGTTCGGGTATTCGACGTGTTTGAAGGAAAGCCTTTGGATGCTGGACAGAAAGCCGTTGCGTTGAGTTTTCATTTTTTGAATGCTGAATCAACCCTTACGGATACCGAGGTAGATCGTTGTATGGATAAGTTGATGAAGGCTTTTGAAGCTGGGGGCGCATCCATAAGAAAATAGTCGGATTTAGATATTTCAGCTCCACTTTTGGGTTTGTTGATGTAATCAGTTATTTATATGTTCTATTTTCGCACAATGGAACTGACCAGTGTAATTTATGAGAAACGTGGCAACGCGGCGCATATCACCTTAAACCGTCCGGATGTTTTCAATGCGTTTGATGAAACCCAGAGCTACGATCTGCAGGCGGCATTAAAGGAAGCGAATAAAGACGCTGAGGTGCGTGTTGTTGTGTTGACAGGGGCTGGCAAGGCATTTTGTAGTGGTCAGGATTTGAAGGCCATTGCGGGGTCAAAAAATCGCTCTTTGAGTGATTCATTATACAAGCGATATAATCCCATCATCAAGGCGATGCGGGAAATGCCGAAACCCATCATCGGTAGAATCAATGGCGTTGCTGCGGGCGCGGGCGCGTCGTTGGCCTTGGCTTGCGACTTTATTGTTGCGGTTGATACTGCATCGTTCATAGAAGTTTTTGTGAATGTGGGATTGGTACCCGATTCAGGATCTTCATACTTTTTGCCTAAAGCGATATCTCCGGCGCGTGCGTTTGAAATGGCGACAATGGCACCCAAGGTGAGTGCGGAAAAGGCGTTGGAGTGGGGGTTGATTAATCGTGTGGTGAGTGCGGATTTGTTAGATGAGGAGGTAAATAAGATTGCGGATTATTACGCTCAGGCACCAACTATGGCTATTGGAATGATCAAGAAAATGTTGAATAAGGCGGGTCATTCGGATTTGCAAACGATGCTTCAATATGAGGCGTACTGTCAGGAAATCGCTGGAAGGTCCAACGATTATCGCGAAGGGGTATCGGCATTTAACGAAAAGAGAAAGCCGGTATTTAAGGGAAATTAAGGTCAACTTTCTCTCAAAAGATGTAATTTGCAGATTCTATGGGCGTTTTTCATTGTTTTCTTAAGCGTATTGCCTTTTTAGCGCTTTTATTTTTTGGGCTTTCTCAGCAGAATGTAATCGCGCAAGTCGTTGAAAACTCTCACTTGAATGAACCTTGCGGATTTGCAACGGTAATTGATCAATTGGAAGCGCAGTACCCCGGATTTAAATCAACATTCGATGCGCAGACAATGAAATTGGTAAAGTCGGCACCCATCATCGAATCAAGAAAAAAGCGCGTTACCGATACCATTTTTTATTACGATACTGTTTACACGATTCCTGTTGTTTTTCACGTGTTGTACAATGTGGCCAATGAGAATCTGAACGACTCTTTACTGATTTCTCAAATTGAGGTGTTGAATAGAGATTTTAATCGCAGGAACCCGGATACTGTCAAAACGCGCGGAATTTTCAAGTCAAGGGCGGGTTCGGCAAGAATTGAGTTTGTGTTGGCATCGGTTGATCCGAATGGAGTGGCCACCAATGGAATGATTCACAAGCCCACAACTAGAGCCACTTTTGGATCAAGCACAGGGCAATTGGCTGATTTGATGAAGGCGTCAGCAACGGCTGGAAATGACCCTTGGGATCCTACAAAATATTTGAACATTTGGGTTTGCGATTTGAGCGTTAACAACCAAGACAATTTATTGGGCTATGCCTTTCCACCTTATGGGCATCCTTCATGGACGAGTGGATCTTGGGTCGCTGATAACCGGCAAGGTGTGGTATTGCATTACAAAGTGGTGGGGAGAAATAATCCACGCGCAACGGGTGCCATTGCTCCCTCTAATATGGGCAGATGTGCCGTTCACGAAGTGGGTCATTTTTTGGGGTTGAGGCATATTTGGGCGGATGATCAATTCATGGGCAATAGGTGCAACTTAGACGATTACATCGACGATACCCCGCTGCAAGGCGTAGGAGCAGGATTTACGTGTAATTTGGGCGGGAATACTTGTATAGAGCCCAAAAACGACATGCCGGACATGTTCGAAAACTACATGGATTATTCTACTGAAGCTTGTCAGAACATTTTCACAAAACGGCAGGTATCGATGATGCGAAAGTCAATTACTGAGTATCGTGTGGACTTGCCAATCAAAATAGACATTATAACCAAGCTGCGAATTTTTGACACCGTTGTATACAACGAGATTTTGATTTATCCCAAGTCAAATAGTAAGAAAGTGATGGTAGAGGTAAAGAATGAGGATGTTTTAGACCTGTTGGAGGTTCAGTTTTTCACGATGTTAGGACAGGCGATGACTGAGCCCATTGCCATCAAAAAGAATGAAACCTTAGTAGATACAGAGTCGTGGTCTACCGGTGCTTATGTAGCCCGTTTGGTGCGCACCAGCGACGGAAAAGTCATTCGCAAGCAGAAGTTATTTGTAGAGTAAATCAAAGTTCCTTTCTCAAACGAGCCACGGGAATTCCCAATTGCTCACGGTATTTGGCCACGGTCCGGCGGGCGATGTTGTACCCTTTTTCTTTGAGTAAGTCCATCAAGGCTTCGTCTGTGAGGGGTTTTATTTTGTCCTCTTGTCCGATGGCGTTGCTCAGGATTTTCTTGATTTCGCGGTTGCTGACCTCTTCGCCATCGTCGTTGGTTAGGCCTTCGGAGAAGAAGAATTTCAACGGAATAATACCAAAATCGGTCTCTACGTATTTGCTATTTGCCACACGAGAAATGGTGGAAATGTCCAATTCAACTTGCGTTGCGATGTCCTTCAAAATCATAGGCTTGAGCTTGGTTTCGTCGCCGCTTTCGATGAAGAATTCATGCTGACGTTGTACGATGGCTTGCATGGTTTTCATCAGGGTATTCTGACGTTGTTTTACGCTATCGATGAACCATCTGGCCCCGTCTACTTTCTGCTTGATATACTGAACCGCATCGCGCAGCTGTTTTTCTTTGTGCGGGCTGTTTTCGTAGGCCTTCAATGTTTCGATGTACGAAGCACTTAATCGCAATTCAGGGGCATTTCTGCCATTTAATCGCACTTGGAGCACCCCGTCGTCGTTGATGACAGTAAAGTCTGGTACGATGTACTGCGTTTTTCCGCTGATACTACCCGTTTCGCCTGGTTTTGGATTGAGCTTTAGGATTTCACCCATCGCCGCTTTGAGTTGCTCATCGTTAATTTTGAGGCTCTTTTTTATTTTATCGTAGTGCTTCTTGGTAAAGGCATCGAACTGTTCGGAAAGTAACTTCTCGACCAAATCAATCGCGGGATTGTCGCCATAATCCTTTTTATACAACTGAAGTAAAAGGCATTCTTGTAGGTCGCGCGCAGCGATTCCTGGCGGATCGAAATTCTGGATTTTAATCAACAACCGCTCCAGTTGGGCTTCTGTGGCTGTGACGTTTTCGTTGAAGGCGAGGTCGTTGACGATACTGCGCAATTCACGACGTAAATAGCCATCGTCTTCAATAGAACCTATTAGGTGATAAACGAGTTCTAGTTCGCGGTCTTCAAAGATGGCGCGGGCTTGTTCGTAGAGGTATTCGTGGAAGGTGCTTTGCGCGGCCAGAGGCATTTCGCGGTGCTCTTCGTTGCTGTAATCTTCGCCCATTCGGAAACTTCCGTAGTCGTCGTCGCCACCGGCACGCAGCAGTTCATCCACATTTATATCCTGACCATAATCGTCGTAGGCATTGTCGATAACTGGCTCTTCTGGGCCCGATTCCTCAGTGCTCGATTCGGGCTTTTCTTTGCGATCGTCGTTGTGGCGATCGTCGTTTACCCTATAGTCGATGGCCTCATCCACCCCTTCCAAATTCTCCAACGCGGGATTGTCGAGCAATTCCTGCCCCACCTTTTCCTCAAAGTCTTGTGTATTCAGTTGAAGCAGCTTGATAAACTGAATCTGTTGCGGACTCAGCTTCTGAAACAGCTTCTGCGATAACTCTTGTTTGAGGGCCATATCACAAATATAGGAAATTTTGCCCTTTTAACAAATATCGTGCCATAAATTTTCAAGCCCTTTTGTTATCTTTGCGATACAAGCATTTTCAATCGATAATAATAATCACATAGTTAACATGGGAAGTCAGGATTTCAGTTCAAAGTCGGTCAGTATTCAGAACCTTCAATCGCACATCAACGAAACGATTGTTTTGCGTGGTTGGGTATCAAATAAGCGTGAGGGCAAGGGTATCGTTTTTGTGATTTTGCGCGACGGCACGGGCTATGTTCAGTGTGTGGTTACGGCAGAAACGGCCAATGAGCAGTTTTTGGAGTTGGCGCAAACGTTGAGTTTGGAGACCAGTGTTGAGTTGCATGGATTGTTAAAGGCGGATGAGAAGCAGTTGGGCGGTGTTGAATTGCAGGTTACTTCGCTGAGTGTTTTTGGAGTATCGGAGAATTATCCCATTGCGAAAAAAGAACACGGGATTGAGTTTTTGATGGATCAGCGACATCTATGGTTGCGCAGTACCCGTCAGTGGGCCATTATGCGTATCAGGAACACCATTATTTATTCGATCCATGAATATTTCCAGGGAGAGGGTTTTGTGCAGATGGATGCTCCAATTTTTACTGGGAATGCCTGTGAGGGTACCAGTACTTTGTTTGAAACTGATTTTTACGGTGAGCAGGCTTTTTTGAGTCAGAGCGGACAGTTATACGGCGAGGCGATGGCGATGGCCATGGGCAAAATTTATACGTTTGGTCCAACATTTAGGGCTGAGAAATCTAAGACGCGCCGACATTTATCGGAGTTTTGGATGATAGAACCGGAGATGGCGTTTCACGATATCTTTCAAAACATGGATTGCATCGAAGGCTTTTTGCAGCATGTGTTGAAGCGGGTTTTGGAGAAGTGTAAGGGCGAATTGACCACCATTGGAAGGGATGTTTCGGTTTTGGAGTCGAGCTTGGGCGCGTTTCCTAGGATGACGTATGACCAGGCGGTTAGGATCATTAAGGGTGAAGAGGATGTGAACGGGGTAAATAGTATTGTGAGTTTGGAGGATGAGTTGAAGCGTTGCGAGGCTTTGTTGGTTTCATTGGATGCAGAAATTGCTGAAAGGGAAGCCAAAATAGCGGTCCCAGGGATGAAAAAGGGCGAGATCAATTTTAATCAAACCAAGATCACCCAGTTAAAGCAAGACAAATCAGATGTAGAGGAAGATTTAAGGAATATTCCGCAGTGGATTCAGAGTGCGAAGAATTTTAAATATGGTGAGGATTTTGGTGGATCGGACGAAACGGTAATTACCCGATTGTTTGATCGACCGGTGATGGTTTACGATTGGCCACATGAAGTGAAGGCGTTTTATTTGAAGAGAAATCCAACGGATTCTCGTTTTGCACGCGGGGTTGATGTTTTGGCTCCCGAGGGATACGGCGAAATTGTAGGTGGTGGCGAAAGAGAGACGGATTTGGAATTGCTTAGATCAAAAATTGTAGAACACGATTTGCCGATGGATGCCTTTGAGTGGTATTTGGATTTGAGACGCTACGGTTCTGTGCCTCATGCAGGTTTTGGATTGGGTCTGGAGCGATTGGTGACATGGGTGTGTAAATTGAAGCACGTCCGTGAAAGTATTCCGTTCCCGAGGATGTATGGCAGACTGACACCCTAAGTTTTGCGTTGAAAGTGACGATTTTTTGGCTTGTTTTTTCATGAAATGTGACGATTTTGAGTCCTAAATCTGCTGCATAACAAGGACTTAAAAAAAATTTGTTGTTTTCCACACTTTGTTAACATTTAATTAAACTTGTTGGTATATTTGTGGTCCTTATGAGCACAACTACACGACAATTGATCTTACAACGATGCTTTGAAGCGATTCAAGCAAAGGGTTTCGAGACCTTGCGCACAGACAAAGAGATAGCGCGATTGAAAAT
>JBEGUW010000042.1:0-17047 GCA_041178665.1 Bacteroidota bacterium | reverse complement strand
AAAAATTTGGTGCACAGGGAATTACGGTGCATCCAAGGCCGGATGAACGACATATCCGCTACGCCGATGTAGTCCAACTATCAGAAACCGTAACCACCGAATTCAACATCGAAGGTTACCCCAGCGAGGACTTCCTTCAACTCATCGAAACCGTAAAACCCCATCAAGTTACTTTGGTCCCCGATCCGCCGGATGCCATCACCTCCAACGCCGGTTGGGATACGATCACCCACGAAACCGAGCTTTCGCTAATCATACAACGAATCAAAAAAACGGGGGCCCGCGTCTCCATTTTCCTCGACCCCAACCCTGAACTTATCGCTTCGGCAAAACGCACAGGCACCGATAGAATCGAACTCTACACCGAAGCCTACGCCAAAGCCTATGAGGCCAATCCTAACAACGCAGAATCAGCGCTTGAACCTTACAGAAAAACTGCTCAAGCGGCTGTAGATACTGGACTTGGAATCAATGCCGGACACGATCTTGATCTACACAACCTTAATTATTTATCCCGGAATCTTCCCGGTTTGCAAGAAGTTTCCATCGGACATGCCCTCATCTGCGATGCACTGATGCTAGGACTTCAAAATACCATTCAATTGTACCTGAGGGAATTGCATAAACGATAGCATCGTAATTGGACCCCGGTCCAATGGTGACAATAGCCCTGTGAAAAAGCCAAGAACGACACACCATGAAAACCTTAAAACATCAAATCCTGCTAGCGATTTGCTTCATTGCTTATTGCGGAAATTCCATCAGCGATGGTTTCAATGTGATTCCAGTAAAAACAACCGCGGTCGTATGTCATGGTGGAAAGTCCCTATTCCCGGAGCAATTCCAATGGGGATTCCTGGGTCATAAAACCATCAACCAACATGCGGTTTTTGCACTCCCGCAACCCCTGTTCGGATTCTACAAAAAACATATTCAATTCATTACAGACCATGCGGTTGATCCCGATCAACGTCGTTACAGCGATACAGCGGAGGCTTGCCGACATTACATCGACCTAGACCATTACGAAAAGGCGCTGCCCATAGATACCCTGCCCAAATACTGGATGCAAGCGGTGGAAAAATTCACGGCCGACACACTATTTGAATATGGTATCGTTCCGTATCACGTGCAGATGATGTTATACCGACTCACCAAGGCATTCCAAGAGAAAAACCTGGCCGCCATCCTTCGGCTGTCGGCCGACATCGGCCACTACGTGGCCGATGCACACGTGCCCTTACATACCACCGAAAACTACGATGGTCAGCTCACCCACCAACACGGTATCCATGCCCTCTGGGAAACCCGAATTCCAGAAATCAGCCTGCCCAATTACTTGCTGCTCACCCCAAATGGACATTTCTTAGAATCACCCGCCGATAGCATCTGGAACAGCATCTCCCAATCCCACGCCCTGCTCCCAACCGTCCTGAAAACAGAAAAACAACTTTCCCAAAATTGGCCCCAAAACAAAAAATATGAATTCAGCACCGACCCGCATGGCAAAACCAAAAAACAGATTCACCCCAAATTTGTAAAATCCTACGAAACCCAACTCAACAACATGGTGGAAACCCGCATGAATCAAGCCATCGCAGCCGTCGCAAGCTATTGGTACACCGCTTGGATACTCGCCGGCCAGCCCAACCTCGATGAAATTTCAAATCAAACTTCACCCCAAGTTCCAGCAAACAACAACCCCGAAAAAACAGAAACAGTTATTTCAACTTCAATACTACCATCTCGATGCGACGGTTTAAAGCACGATTAGCCTCCGTATCGTTCGGCGCCGCAGGCTGTGAAGATCCGTAACCCTTGAATTTCAATCGAGAAGCCGGCACACCCGCTGCAATCAAATACGTCACCACCGACTTGGCTCGCGACTCGGACAATCGAATATTGTAATCCACTGCACCCTGATTATCTGTATGACCACTAATCTCAATCACCATCCCCGCGTTCGTCTTCATCAAATCCACAACAATCGCTAACTCCTCCTTACTCTCCGATTTTAAATCAAACTTATCCGTATCAAAGAAAATATTATTCAAAACAAACACCTGCTTCGCATCTATCGGCGTCAATTGAGCCCCCACCTTAAATGGATGGTCTAAATCCGATGCCAACGGCTGAAAATTCAAGCTCCGAGGCATATAACCCTTGGCCGTAGCAAACAAAGCATAGTTTCCGCCCGCCTGCAATGGGATGAAAAAGTCCGATACACTGTCGGTAAATACCACTTTCCCCGAACTCAACTCCACCACGCGAACCCTTCCCTTCAAAGGCAAACCCGTCTTAGCATCCGTCAACAGTCCAGATACATAAGTCACCGCCTTTGGCATAAACTTCTCCGGAACCAAGAATTGATAAATATCCAATCGGCCCAATCCACCCGGACGATCACTGGCAAAATAGCCATTCTTACCACCCGCATCGATGTATAATCCAAATTCATCTTGGGGCGTGTTTAATCCAGAACCCAAATTTTCTGGGGTCGACCAGAGTCCGTCCGCCCCCATTCTCGACATAAAAATATCTGAACCGCCGTAACCAGGGTGACCCAAACTGCTGAAATACAATGTCGCACCGTCGTAATGCAAAAAAGGCGCATCATCGTCTTCCCGGGTATTAATTGCCGGACCCATGTTTTTTGGAATACTCCATTTCCCATGGTGCAAATAGCTGATCCACAAATCTTTACCACCAAACCCACCAGCTCTACTGCTCGCAAAAATCAAGGTATGACCATCCCCACTAATGGCTGGCTGACAATCCCAAGCGGCACCGTTAATGGGACTTCCCAAATTAGAACCACGCTTCCACCCCTTGCCATCCAAGTCACTAATATACAAATCACAACTACCCAATCCACCGGGTTGATTACAGCGCGTGTAATACAAAGCAGAACCATCGGCCTTCACGCTCAATGTCCCCTCATTTTCCGGGGTATTGATGTCGCCCGGAGCCGAATAAGCCTTACCCCAAACTGAATCCTTGCGGTCGCTCATGAAAAAATCCTCTTGCAAAACCGCATTCCCTGAGCCACCCAAACGACGGGTGAACACAAAACGATTCCCCGAAAACGGCATGCCCGGCCAATATTCATCCACTGCAGTATTGATGGCGGGTCCCATATTTTTGATTTTTAGATTTTCGGCAATATTGACATCGCTCATGGCCGTTTGCACACTCGTTTTCAATCGCGCCGCCTTCTCCTTCAAGCGCACCGAAGCGCCATGTTTGGCGGGGACAAATGAGGGTATCATGGGCACACTATCAAACTTCGACAAAATCGCACTCGCCTCTTTTAAACGTTTATTTCGATACAAATACTCCCCATAATAAAAATACATGGGCTGAAATTGGGGTGCCACTTTCAAACACTGCTGATAGGATTTACTAGCGTTCTGGGTATCGCGCATAGCCTCATAAACCGAAGCTTGCAATGAATAGGCATCGGCGTAAGAAGGATCAATCTTAATGGCTTTCTTCGTCAGACCCAACGCATCCGGAAATTCAGCCAGATTAAACGCCGTAAATGCCGCATCCAACTGCTTTTTCGCTTTCGGATTTTGCGCAGCGATGGGTGCAGAAAATAAGAATCCAACAATACAAACCGCAAGGAATGTCGTTTTTGAAGTGATAGCCTTATCCAATACGAACCCTATTTCCATTTCAACGTTTTGATTAAATGCAACACATCGGCTTCTACAAATTGATACACCGGCGCGATGCTATCCGACTCGGTATGATTGTTAAAATACAATGCACCACGCAAGAAATGAGAAGCGCTATCGGTGACATAAAAGTTGAAATTGGTAGCCGTATTTCCTTGAATACTAAACACTAAGCCTTTGGCCGATGGATTCAAAAACTGGGTCGGTCGCTCTACAATATCATCCGCTTTTTGGATGTGCTTATTCACCAACTTGCGCGTATCGTACATCAAACTGTCAAAAAGATCCCACTCGTTAAACTTGTAATACGTCATGTGCAGGGTGACATCTAAATTCGGAAATTTCAAATTATACCATCCCGGCGTGTGCACCCCGCCTTGATTCGTGTCGGGCACAAGTTGTGAATACGAGGGAATCTCAAAACTCATTGGCAGGTCGCTGGGCGATGCTAGGCCATAAGATTTTGCTGGGAGCGACATTTTAGGATAGGCCTTCGGCTTGGGGACGTAGTCCGTGTTGCCGCCGCCGCAGGCGGCGGCAACCACCACCAAAAGAACGACACCCATCAGCAATGAATTATTCCTCACCCTCGTAAAATCAATCCTCAACCCCATGGAATTTCTCAAAACTCCATTCAGCAAAATATTATTTCTCACCCGCATACGATTCCTCCATCGTTATCTTAATCTTCTTCACCCTCCGCATGTCGGCCGACTCAACCCTAAACCTCACCTTACCCACCTGAACCTCGTCGCCCCGCTTCGGCATCCGCCCCAATCGCTCACTCACCATCCCGCCCAAACTATCACTCTCCAACTCCAAATGATCAAACATATCTATCGGCAACTCCGTCTCACGAATGAAATCTACCAACAAAACCTTCGCCTCAAATACCCACACCCCGTTGCCCATTTCCACAAACGCCTGCTCCTCGTCATCATCAAACTCGTCCTGCATGTCCCCAAATACCTCCTCCAAAATATCCTCCATCGTAATCATACCACTCGTCCCCCCAAATTCATCCACCACAATCGCCAAATGGTTGTGATTCGTACGCATCTCTTGCAACGTATCGTCAATCGTCTTGTTCTCAGGAATAAAATACGGCGCCTTCACAAACTGCTGCCACGCAAAATCCGTACCCGCGTCCAAATGAGGAATCAAACTCTTGATACTCAATACCCCCACAATCGCATCCACCGTCTTGTCGTACACCGGCATCCGCGAAAATCCCGCCTCGCGAATCACGCCGAGCAACTTATGAAAATCGACATCCTTCGCCACCGCGGTCATATCCACCCGAGAACGCATAATCTGCTTCACCTGAATCGTCCCCATATTCACAATCCCCTTCAAAATCTCCTTCTCCTGCTTCGCATCGTCCTCGTCGGTTGCCATATCAATAGCCCTCGACAACTCCTCGGGTGTTAACTCATTCGCCCTCACTTTCACCCTGCGCTCCAACACCGAACCAAACTTCACCAGCAGGTGGGTAAATGGCCACAGAACCCAAGTAAATGTGCGCATTGGATACACCAAAAAACGCGCCGACGAACGATAATGCTGCGTCGCAAACACCTTAGGCATAACCTCGCCAAAAACCAAAATGATAATGGTGACCACAATCGCCTCCACAAAGAACTTTAACCATGGTAAAGCCTCCAAATCAAACAATTTCTCCGTCAGCAAAATACTGATCAGAACAAAAGCGACATTCACCAAACTGTTGAGCAACAATATCGTAGCCAACAAATGCTTGGGCCGCTCCAAAATCGATAAAATCATTTTCGATGCCACCGTCTTGTCGTCCCGCAAATCCTCCACATCACTATCGCGATGCGAGAAAAATGCATTCTCAGACCCCGCACAAATCGCAGCAATCAACAAGCACAGCAACATGATTAATACATACACGGTAATCTCAGGTGCGTCTGCCATGGTCACCGTTTTTACGATGCTCATCAACATAAATTGACCCGTGGGCCCAGGTTCATCAATACTCATAACCAGCATTAAAATGGCAATTCCTCATCCTGTACATCCGATCCACCATCCAAAGAATTGGGACCCTCTTGATGAAACGTTTCTGAAGAATGGCCTTCATTGCCCTGTTCGCGATTTCCGCCTTCCTCAGACCTGCTCGTTAGCATCGAGCCCATCATTTGAAAAGTGCTGACGCGTATTTTGCGGGCCTGACGTTCTTGTCCGTCCGCATCAGTATATCGATCTGTCCGAATTTTACCCTCCAAATAGAGCAAACTCCCCTTCTTTAAATATTTTTCGGCCGTTTCCGCCTGCTTATCCCACATCTCCAAATTGTGCCACTCCGTACTCTCCATCCGTTGCCCGTCCTTGGTATAAAAATCGTTGGTTGCTAATGTTACATTGGCCACAACCCTGCCATTTTCTAATCTGCGAACCACGGGATCCTTTCCCAAACGGCCCATTAAAATAACCTTGTTAATCATAGTACACTGTTGTTGAAATCGCTGTTGAACAATTTTATAAAGTAAATTTAATCATTTTTTCCATCAAACGATGCAAGGGCAGGCGTTGAATTTCTTCCAAATTGCACCATTGCCAATCCACCGGTGATACAAACTTATCGTCCGAAAGGCACAAATACCAACACGTAGCGTAAATTGTTTGATGCGTTAGCTGATGCGTAAACGTTCGCTCCGATAATACCGAAAAATTATCCACAACACCCGCTAAAGCAAGAACCTCATCCAAACCCATCCCCCCGTTGGCCCCCTCAACCATCGGAAACTCAACCAAACCCTGCCATATACCCCCACTTCGAGGCGATGCAAATGCCCAGCGTTCCCCCTGCTGAATACACAGGTAATAGAAGTGCTTGGCGATGGGTTTTTGCTTTTTTACCACAACAGGAATTTGCTTTTGTAATTGTTGCAAATGAGCTACGCAGACCTCGGCAAGCGGACAAATTTCGCAGCGTGGATTCTGTGGTAAACAGATTGTAGCCCCCACTTCGATCATCGCCTGGTTAAAAATATTTGGATCTGCCCCCTGAATCGCATCAAAAAGAAGAGAAAAAAGAGATTTTTCGAACGCCGAAGTGTGAATTGCATCGTACAAACCGAACAATCTGGCCCCCACTCGCTTCACATTTCCGTCGATCGCAGGCACTTTTTCACCAAAAGCGAACGAAGCGATGGCCGCCGCCGTGTACTTACCCACACCCCGCAATCGCAAAATGTCTGTGTAATTAGACGGAAACACCCCATGGAACTCGTCCATAACCTGCTTGGCCGAAGCATGTAAATTGCGTGCCCGTGAGTAATATCCAAGCCCCTGCCACAGCTTCAAAACCTCCTGCTCGGAAGCCTCCGACAAGGCAGAAACATTGGGCATGGCGACAATAAACCGCTCGTAATAACCGATACCCTGAGCCACCCGCGTTTGCTGTAAAATCACCTCCGAAATCCATATTTTGTATGGGTCATTGGTATGTCGCCAAGGAAGATCCCGCGACTCAAGATTGTACCATCTTGACAAAGTTTGGATAACTCTTTGCATAAACTTTGGCAAAAGAACGGCTTTTGTATTTTTTTTGCACTTCAATTCTTATGACAAAGTCAGAAATCGTTAACGAAATTGCAGTGCGCACCGGATTAGAGAAGACAGCGATTGCCGAAACAATCGACAACTTCTTCGTTGTTGTTAAAAATTCTATGGTATCAGGTAGCAATATCTACCTCCGTGGATTTGGAACTTTTGAGCTTAAAATGCGCAAGACAAAGGTTGCTCGTAACATCAAACGCAATACAAGTTTGGTAGTACCCGCTCACCATGTTGCCCGCTTTAAGCCAGCCAAAGAATTTGCCGCCCAAGTGAAGGAAAGCAAAATTTTGGCCGACAAGCTCTAATCTTCTTTACCTACCTTTGTCGCGTGGGAAATTCTAACCTTCGCGTATGGATTCTAGTTGCCGTCTTAGGACTGCTGGGTGTGTTATTGGTTGTGAACCGATGGAAATCTTCTTCCTTCACCCCAACCGCCGCCGCCGATCAAATGCCTAGCGGTATGCCGGGCATGCAAAACGATGGGTTACCCCAGCAACCTATCACACGGATAGAATTCCTTAACGCCGTCTTCGAAAAAACAAAACCTAGCCCGCTCGTGGCTAGAGTCCTCACCGCTAAACCCGGAACCTACCCCAAAGATTCCTTGATAGCAGCATTGGTATGGGCCGAAGAAACAGAAAATGCTCCGCTAATTGCGTTGCTCAATGCCGACCTCTTCGAAAGCAAAATGAGCGATGCGCCCCAGGAAGAAATCGCAAGAAACCTAATTTTCGCCGGCGCTGGCGCTATGGAAACACCTACACAGTCGGCCTATTTGTTTCAGTTAGGTAAAAATTACATCGATAAAGGCCTGGCAGCAAATCCAAACAATGTGCCTCTGCTCAACGCGCTCATCGTCTACCAAAGCGAATACCTAAACGCCCCGATGCAGTTTCTAGGCACCCTAAAAAATGCCCTAAAAGCCGATTCTACCAACATCGAATTGCACTTTATCCATTTAAATCTGCTAAAAAAGTCACAACAGTGGCCAAAAGCGCTGAAAAAATGCGAAAAATTGATATCTTTGCAACCCCAAAATCCTCGATGGCTGTTCGAAATGAGCGATGTCTTCGGAGTAATGGGAGATTCTGTCAATGCAAAGGTTTACCTCAATTTGGCAATCAAAACACAAAAGTCAGTTCAATAAATTAAAACTATAAGATATGCCAAGCGGTAAAAAAAGAAAACGTCATAAGATTGCCACGCACAAGCGTAAAAAACGTCTGCGCAAGAATCGTCACAAGAAAAAATAAGTTGGTTCTTCCACTATAACACGGCATTTTGTCCAACGAATTAATCATACAAAAAGGTTCGTCGGGGGTTGAAATTGCACTGCTATCGAACCGCAAACTCATAGAATTTCACCGCGAAACAGCCGGAGACGGCTTTCAAGTGGGCGATTTCTACTTGGGTAAAGTCAAAAAGATCTCTCCATCACTTAACGCCGCCTTCGTTCATGTCGGTGGTGAAAAAGATGGCTTTTTAACGTATTTCGATCTCGGCCCTAATTTAACATCCCTGCGAAAGGTGGTCAAATCGGCGATCGCTGGTCAACCGCGTGCGGCCGATCTCGATCAGTTTACCATCGAAGAACCCATCGTTAAAACCGGAAAAATAGGACAAGTTCTCAAAACCGGTGAGCCCCTGCTCATTCAAGTTATCAAAGAACCCATCGCCAACAAAGGCCCTAAGGTTACCTGCGATATCTCAATCCCCGGACGCTATTTTATCCTCGTCCCCTTCCAGAATACCATCTCTATCAGCCGGAAAATTGGTAACCCCAAAGAAAAAGCCCGCCTGAAAGACCTCGCCAATAGCATCCGCCCACACAACTTCGGTGTCATCATCAGAACCGTAAGCGAAGGCGTTGCCATCGAAGAGCTCGACAAAGACATGCGCGACCTGGTGAAGAAATGGAACGATCTGATCCGTGGACTCAAAGACGCACCCCTTTCTAGCAAAGTACTCGGTGAAGGCAATCGCCTCCAAACCCTGCTTCGCGATATCCTTAACGATTCCTTTACCCAAATTGTAACCAACGATGCAGAAATTCATGCAGCCGTTAAGGAAACACTGGGCAAATACAATACCGACGCGGACAAAATTCTAAAACTCCACCAAGGAAAAAATAGTCTTTTCGACCAATACAACGTCAACCGCCAAATCCAAGCCAGCTTCGGTCGCAATGTACCGTTTAGCGGCGGCGCCTACCTCGTCATCGACCATACCGAAGCACTTCACGTAATCGATGTCAACTCCGGTAGCACCTCTTTCGACCAACAAAATCGCGAGGAAAATGTGCTCAAAGTAAATCTCGAAGCCGTTGATGAAATTGCACGACAAGTGCGATTGCGCGATATGGGTGGGATTATTGTGATCGACTTTATCGACATGCGCGACCCAAAGAAGAAGAACGAATTGTTCACTTCTTTGAAGGCTGCCATGAAGACAGATCGTGCACGACATACCATCTTGCCAATGAGTAAATTTGGTTTGGTGCAAATCACCCGTGAACGCGTTCGTCCCGCTACCGAAATTGCTACCCAAGAAGTATGTATCAGTTGCAATGGAACCGGCAAAATGGACTCGAGCGTACAGCTGTTGGATCGCATCGAAAACGAAATCAACTATCTGTGGGAAAACATGAACCAGAAGCAAGTCACCTTGCGCGCCAACCCATTGATTACCAACTTCTTCAAGCAAGGCATGCCCTCTTTGAGAATGAAATGGTGGCTCAAGCATAAGCACTGGCTAAAACTTCAGGCCGATCCTTCTTTGTCGCTGACCGCCTACCAATTGGAAAACGACCTCAAGCAGGTGGTGAATCAAGAGGCGTAAGTCTACAAAATTCATCCCCGCGGATTCTAAATCCCACCAAATTTCATGATTCTGATTGTATGATAACTTATACAGTTATAAGTATTGGTTGCATTTTTCCGTAATCTTACTTCCACCCAGTTGCGATTTTCCGTAATATCGAAGTCATAAACCCACTTACTTTCGGAACATGAAAAAATTCATTACCCTTTTTCTTACCCTGTCTCTCGTATTAACTACTTGGGCTCAAAATCAAAACGTCCGCGGAATCCTGCGCGATAAAGAATCCCAGTCCGTAATTACCGGAGCCAAAATCTTCTTCGAAGGCCCCGTCACCAACCCTCCCGCCTCGTTCGAAACCACCTCCAATGAAAAAGGTGAATTCGTTTTTAACGATGTACCCGTGGGTAGATACGCCATCGCCGTTGAAGCAAAAGACTACCAAATTTTTGGCACAAACAACATCGTTGTTACCTCCGGAAAAGAAGTAATCCTCGCCTACGAACTCGAACAAGTCATCGAACGCGTGGGCGAAGTCAGCATCAAAGCCAAACCCAAGGGCGACAAACCCAACAACGATGCAGCTCTCATCTCAGCGCGATTGTTCACCGTGGATGAAACCGATCGTTTTGCAGGAAGTCGGGGCGACCCAGCGCGTATGGCTTCGAACTTTGCCGGTGTGCAAGGAGCCGATGATTCCAGAAACGATATCGTAGTTCGCGGAAACTCACCCCAAGGGATTTTGTGGCGTATGGAAGGCATCGATATTCCCAATCCCAACCACTTTGCGATTCCTGGAACAACCGGTGGATCCGTATCGATCATCAATAACAAAATTTTAGGCAACTCCGATTTCTTTACCGGAGCCTTCCCCGCCGAATATGGCAATGCCAACGCCGGCGCTTTTGACCTGAAATTGCGCAATGGAAACAACAAAAAACGCGAATACAGCTCTCAACTCGGTCTGTTGGGATGGGACGCGCTCGCCGAAGGATACGTGATCAAGAAAAGTGGAGCCAGCTATTTGATTACCTACCGCTACTCTACCCTCGCCGCTTTTGGCGCACTAAAAATCCCCATCGGAACCGATGCCATCCCCAATTACCAAGATTATTCGTTTAAGTTTAACCTGCCGATGAAAAACAACAAAGGCAACTTGAGCTTCTTTGCGATTGGCGGGGCGAGCGACATCGACATTAACATCAGTAAGCAGAAGGAAAGCAGCTCAGAACTGTATGGCGACAACGACCGTGATCAACATTTTGCCTCAAAAATGCACGTTTGGGGTAGCACTTTTCAGTATAACATCGACAAAAATAGTTATTTCAAGATTACAGCGGCAACTACCCGTCAGAGCGTAAATGCCCACCACGAGCTGGTTTTCCGTCATGTCACCGACACCATTGTCCGCGATGGCAAATCCTACTTACAATACAAAAACGATTCAATTGTACCCAACTTGGGCTATATGTTCGATACCAAAACTTATGGCATTCATGCGTTTTACAACAAAAAATTCTCGGCCCAGAGTTCGATGAAAATTGGGGTTCAGGCCACACAATACAATTATACGCTTGTGGATAGCGCTTTGAATTTCAACCCTACCAGCAATTTGTTTTGGAAGTTTAGCACGCGTTGGAATTCAAACGGAACTGCGTTTATGTTGATTCCTTATGTGCAGTGGAAATACAAGTTCTCGCCGGCGTTCACCATCAGCACTGGAATTCAAATGCAGACGTACACGGTGAACTACGACCCAAGCAATACGCCTTTGGCTAGAACTGCGATGGCGGGCGACAAAAAATACAGCAACACCAGCAACAGCGGTCCTTTATTGCGTTTCGGTGCGAGATACCAAGTCACCAAGCGCGATGCGATCAACTTGGGATTGGGAATGCACTCACAAAACCAAAGCGCTTACGTTTACTACTACCAAAAACCCGGAAACAACACGCCGCACAACTTAGGCATGGGGCTTTCTAAGAGCAATCACGCGGTTTTAGGATGGGATCACCAAATGGGCAAAGCCAGCAGAATCAAGGTGGAGACCTATTATCAGGCACTGAAAAACCTACCCGTTGAGATGCTTATGGCGAGCAACAATTACAAGGGTTCATCGTTCAGTTTGGCCAACACCGGCAGCGGTTTCTCTCGTTTCTTCCCAGACAGTTTGCAGAATACCGGCAGCGGATACAATTATGGCATAGAGTTTACGGTAGAGAAATTCTTTAGCAAAGGCTTCTATTATTTGGCATCATTGAGTTTGTTTGATGCGCAGTATCAGGGAAGCGACGACGTATGGAGAAGTAGCGATTTCAATACCAATTATGCGGCCAACGGATTGATAGCCAGGGAATTTGTTTTCAAAAATAAGAACTCATTGAACATTGGTGGCAAGGTGACATTTGCCGGAGCACGTAGATTCTCTCCGATCGATACGATGGCTACGATTTACGAGCGCGAATACATCGAGAAGAGTAATTTGAAAAACACCCAGCGCTTTGGAACAGCTTACCAGCGTTTTGATGTAAGGATTGCTTACCGAATCAACGCGGCCCACGTTTCTCACGAGATTGCTTTTGACTTGGTGAATGTGACCAACCGCAAGAACGTGTTGAAGTACAGCTATATTGATACGGCACCTTATTTCCGTCAGACCTATCAATTGGGCTTCTTGCCATTGTTTTATTACAAGTTGAATTTTTAAAGGGGCGCCTTTTCGGATCCGGAGAATGGTTTCCGGGGATATCACCCAAATGCGGAAGGGGGAGGCAATGCCTCCCCCTTCCGCATTTGGGTGTCCGTGCAAAAATGAAATTCGTGCAAGGATGTCCAATCGGCAACACATGTGAATAACGGTCGCCGCGCGCGGAGCGCGCGGCGACTATCTTCGCCCATTATGAGAATTGGATTGAGTTTCTTAGCCCTGGCATGTATCGCACTTTCTTCCTGCGTCACCAAAAAACAATACCAAGCCCTCGAAGCTTCCAAAACAGAAATGGAATCCTCGCTCAAGCGAAAAAACGACGACTGTGTTGAAAAAAATGCCGCGCTCGTCGCCAGCATCGCCCAACTCGAAGCCGAAAAAGGTCAGAAAGAAAAACATATCTCCGCCCTCAAAGACACCATCGAAACCTGCCAAGTGCAACTCGATGAAAACCTTCAATACATCCGAAATCTTGGCTCTTCGCTCGATGCGCAACGACAGAACCTGGCCCAAGAAATCAACGAGAAAAACAAAACCCTCGCAGCAAAAGAGCTAGAACTCAATACCGCCTTGGCAAAAGCTGAAGCCGAACGCGCCCGCCTAGAGCAACTTCGCAAAGAACTTGAAAAAACCTCTCAGCGTGTGAAAGACCTTGAAGCCGAACTTTCCAAAAAAGAACGCGCCGTGCGTGAACTCAAAGAAGCCATCGCCAAAGCATTGGCAGGTTTCGAAAAACTCGACATCAAAGTGGAATACCGCAACGGGAAAGTGTATGTGATTCTGCCCGAGAAATTGTTGTTCGCCTCTGGCTCAATCGACGTAGATCCAAAAGGCCGCGAAGCCCTCATCGAAATTGGCAAAGCCCTCAACAAACAGCCCGATGTGCAAATGGCGATTGAAGGTCACACCGACAATGTTCCGATGAAAGGCGCCATCAAAGACAACTGGGATTTGAGTGTTTTGCGCGCGACCAGCATCGCCCGAATTTTGATTGCCGATGCCGACATGAATCCAAAACGCATCCAAGCCGTAGGTAGAGGCGATACCCAGCCCGTTGCCGGAAACGATACCCCAGAAGGACGTGCGAAGAACCGCAGAACTGAGATTGTGCTTACCCCTCAGCTCGATAAAATCCTGGAAATTCTCAACAATTAATTGGGATGATCCTGATTGCCGCGATCGAAAACCACAAAAATCCGGAGATCGATGCGCTTTGTAACGATTATGTGAAGCGCTGCGCCCCAATGCACGCCGTAAAACTCGAACTGCTTCCCGCCGCCAGAACCCCCGATCCCGAAACCCAAAAGGTTAAAGAATCTGAGACCTTGCTCAAAATGATGAAGCCAGGCGATACCCTGATTCTATGCGATGAACGAGGCAAAACCTTCAGCAGCAGGGCCTTCGCCACCCACCTCGAAAAAACCCTCTCCCGGTCACGCGGAAAAATCATCGTCGCCATTGGCGGTGCCTACGGTTTCACCGATGAACTGAGAAATCAATACCCCAGCATCCGTCTATCGGATTTCGTTTTCCCTCACCACTTGGCGCGTTTGGTCCTCACAGAGCAAATCTACCGAGCCCTCAACATCCTCAAAGGTACAGGGTATCACCACGATTGAGGTTCATCTTGGCCCAAAGCCCTCCCCTGAACCAGTTCCAACCGATTTCACCCCAAATTCCCTCCCAATTTCGTATTTTTGTAAAATCCCATGAACCTAGAACAGGCGCTATCTGATCACATTGCCTCAGCCATCGAAACCCTCTATGGCAGCAACCCACAGCCCGTGAAACTCGAGCGAACCAACCCCGATTTTGCTGGGGATTACACTTTTGTGGTTTTTCCTCTGTTGCGCCTTTCGAAATCTACCCCCGAAGCCACCGCCAATGCCATTGGTGAGTCGCTCAAAGAAAATGCTTCCATCGTGAGCGATTTCAACGTGGTAAAAGGGTTCTTGAACATCGTTCTCAACACACAGATTTATGCCGATTTCCTTAAGTACAATTGGAACAACGCCTCCTTCGGACAAACATGGATAGGTAAAGGCAAAAAGGTGATGGTGGAATACTCATCGCCCAATACCAACAAACCCCTACACTTGGGTCACGTGCGCAACAACCTATTGGGTGTGTCTGTCGCAAACCTCTATAAAACAGCGGGTTACGATGTAGTCATGGCCAACTTGGTGAACGACAGGGGCATACACATTTGCAAGTCGATGATTGCCTGGCAAAAGTTTGGCAACGGCGAAACCCCAGAATCTACCGGGATGAAAGGCGACCACTTGGTGGGCAAATACTATGTGATTTTCGAGAACGCCCTTCGCGATCAAACCCTTCCGGTGATTGAAACTGCCATCGCAGGTAGTTGGACCCCCGAAGGTGATGTCGCCCAAACGAAATATACCGCAATTTACGGTCAGCTCCAACAAGCCACCGAAGAAAAGCAAATCTCAAAACTCAAAGACGACATCAAGGAATTGGTGAGAAATCAATCCCCTTTGATGCGTGAAACCCAGCAAATGCTGCGCGATTGGGAAGCCGGCCTACCCGAAGTCATCAGCCTTTGGCAAACGATGAACGCCTGGGTTTACAGCGGATTCGAAAAAACCTACGCGCGATTGGGTGTATCTTTTGACCAATATTATTACGAATCCAACACCTACAAGTTGGGCAAAGACGTGGTGGACGAAGGCCTGCAGCGTGGCGTTTTCTATCGCAAAGCCGACGGCAGTGTTTGGATCGATTTGCGCGAAGACGGGCTCGACGAAAAGCTTGTTTTGCGAGGCGATGGCACCAGCGTTTATATCACCCAAGACATTGGAACGGCGGATCTAAAATTCCAGCAGCACCATGTGGATCAAAGCATCTATGTGGTTGGCAATGAGCAAGATTACCACTTCAAGGTGTTGTTTTTGATCATGAAAAAGCTGGGTCGGTCATTCGCGGAAGGCATGCACCACTTGAGCTACGGCATGGTGGATTTACCCAGCGGGAAGATGAAAAGTCGCGAGGGCACCGTTGTAGATGCCGATGATTTGGTGCAGGAAATGGTGGACGAGGCCAAGGCCAAAACCATCGAGTTGGGCAAAACGGAAGGATTGGCAGACGCAGAACTCGCGAACTTGTACGAATCTTTGGGTTTATCGGCTTTGAAGTTCTTTATCCTCAAAGTAGATCCCCGCAAGCGGATGTTGTTCAACCCCCAGGAGAGCATTGATTTTCAGGGCGATACAGGTCCTTTCATCCAATACACTTACGCCAGGATTCAGAGTATTTTGCGTTCAGCCGGCGAAGGGGATTGGCAGACTTCGGAAATCAACTCCGCGCTTTTGCCAATGGAAATTGAAACCATCCAAACTTTGTATCGCTACCCAGAAGAGGTGAACAAAGCTTGCAATGAATCGTCACCAGCAGTGATTTGTCAGTACGCCATTGATCTCGCACGCACATTCAACCGTTTTTACAATGAATGTCACATCATGCGCGAAACCGACCCCATCGTAAAAAACACCCGCCTCAAACTGGCTTACCACACGGCCCACACCCTCAAGCATGCCTTGGGTTTATTGGGCATCGAGGTTGTTGAGCGGATGTAATCAAACCTCCCGATCGGGATTCTCTTTGAGAAACTGCGCCCAGCCGCCGGCCTTGTTCTTGCCACCCGCAGTGCCTCCCTTGGTACTTCCAAACGCGCGTGGGGCAAACTGATAGAAATGACAAACCGCCGCCGCCAACCCGTCAGTAGCATCCATCGTTTCTGGTTTTTCTTCAAACTGAAATTCCGCATGCAACATCGCAAATACCTGCTCCTTGCTTGCATTCCCACTCCCCGCGATCGATTGCTTGATCTTGCGAGGTACATACTCAAACACAGGCAAACCCTTGCCAATCGCCGCCGCAATGGCAACCCCTTGGGCCCGACCCAATTTCAACATCGACTGAACGTTCTTACCAAAAAAGGGAGCCTCTACCGCAACTTCCGTCACTTCGAACCCCTCAATCAGCGCCGTCACCCGCTCATAAATGTGATGTAACTTCTCCCCCGCATCGCCAACCTTGGCCAACCGGACCACGCCCAAACCCAACAAACGCGGCTTGTTTCCATCAATCTGAATCATTCCGTACCCCAGCAAATTCGTGCCAGGATCAATGCCCAATATTACCCGCGGTTTCTCCACCTTACAAAGATGCCGATTTCCGAAAAAATCCGGGGAAAATTTCCGAAATTTGTAGAAATTCATTTACAAAACCTATTCAT
>JBEGUW010000041.1:0-38276 GCA_041178665.1 Bacteroidota bacterium | reverse complement strand
CAGCGAGGGTGACCAATCGTTCGGTGGCGTCGGTTCTACGATTCAGTAAAACATCCTCTACGTGTTCGAGGAGGTCTTTTGGAATTTCATCGTAAACTTCAACCATTCCGGCATTCACGATGCCCATATCGAGGCCCGCTTTGATGGCGTGATATAGAAACGCAGAGTGCATGGCCTCTCTCACGCGGTCGTTGCCACGGAAGGAGAAACTGATATTGGAAACACCGCCAGAGACTTTGGCTCCTGGTAAGTTTTGTTTGATCCAACGGGTGGCTTCGATGAAGTCAACTGCGTAGTTGTTGTGTTCATCAATTCCCGTTGCAACGGTTAAAATATTGGGGTCAAAAATGATATCGTTTACAGGGAATCCGATGCTTTTTAAGACATTGTAACTGCGTTTACAAACATCGATTTTGCGCTGAAAGCTATCGGCCTGTCCGGTTTCATCGAAGGCCATTACCACTACTGCAGCACCATAGCGATGCACCAATTTGGCTTTTTGAATAAAGGCTTCTTCACCATCTTTCAGAGAAATTGAATTCACGATGCCTTTGCCTTGGAGACACTTCAAACCGGCTTCGATCACTTCCCATTTGCTGGAGTCGATCATCAAAGGAACGCGAGAAATATCTGGCTCTGCGGCAATTAAATTTAGGAATGTAACCATGGCTTCTTTGCCATCGAGCATCCCTTCATCCATATTGACATCAATGACTTGGGCTCCGTTTTCAACCTGTTGCCTAGCCACGTCCAAACCGCGATTGTAATCTCCGGCTAGGATCATTTTGGCGAACTGACGGCTTCCGGTTACATTGGTACGTTCACCGATGTTCACGAAGTTGGTTTCACGGGTGAGTGTGAAAGGCTCAAGGCCAGAAAGTCTGAATAAAGAAGGAAAGGTGGTATTCACTGTTCAGCAAATTTCGTTAAAAACTACGTAACTGCGACAATTGATGCGCAAATCACATGGCTTTACACCAAGAAAAATTAGGTTTTTACAACAAACTAGGCCATTTGGATGGATTGCTCTCGTGCATCATCTGGTAAATGGTGCTGAAAACAGTGTCAACCGAAGGCTTGCTGAAGTAATCGCCATCGCTACCATAGGCAGGACGATGTTCGTTGGCAGTAATCGTAATTGGAGTGCTATCTAGATGCTTGTAACCCCCTTGGATTTCAAGCACTTGCTGCATCATATAGGATGTTGCGCCACCTGGAACGTCTTCGTCGAGGAATACAATTCTGTTGGTAGATTTTAGACTCTCCACGATGCTATGGTTGATATCAAACGGCAACAAAGTTTGTACGTCGATGAGCTCCACACGAATGCCGTAATCCGCCAAAAGTTCACAAGCTTCCTGGGCAATTCTACAGCAGGAACCATAAGTTACAAGTGTAACGTCCTCACCAAATCTTAGGATATCGGGACGACCAAAAGGCACGGTAAAATCGCCAATATTGCTCGGTAATTTCTCTTTGATGCGATAGCCGTTCAGACATTCGATGACCAATGCTGGTTCATCAGAGCGAAGCAGTGTGTTATACATTCCAGCGGCTTGGGTCATGTTTCTTGGTACACAAACATGCATTCCCCTAATAGCGTGGATGATCATTCCCATTGGGCTACCGGAATGCCAAATGCCTTCCAAACGATGTCCTCTGGTACGAATGATGATAGGTGTTTTTTGTCCGCCTTTGGTGCGATACTGCATCGTAGCGATATCATCACTCATGGGTTCCAAAGCGTATAAAAGGTAATCTAAATATTGAATTTCTGCGATGGGTCTGAGTCCTCTCATTGCCGCGCCGATGCCTTCACCAATGATGCTCCATTCTCTGATTCCTTTGTCGGTCACACGCAATTCGCCATATTTTTCTTGCATGCCCGAGAAACCTTGGTTTACATCGCCAATTTTTCCAACGTCTTCACCAAAGGCAAATACACGGGGATCGCGCTCCAGATTTGCATCAAAACACGCCCTTACAACTTGGTAACCATCCACAATTTCATCGGATAATTGGGCTGGAACTTCGGTTACGTTGAGGACACTATTTTCACTTTCACTGTATACGTGACTGCTGTATCGTTGACCATTGATGGTTTCGAATTTCTTCAAATAATCCAACAAGGGCTGACGGGCGGTTGCAGTTGCATTGACGGTAATTCTTAAAGCCTTATGAATTGCTACGCCCATATCCCTGCGAATAGGGTCTTTTGCATCGCTTAGTTCTTTTGCTATTGCAGTTAATTCAGGAGAAAGGCTTGGTGCCAATTGATTGAGCAATGCTATTAACTCACTCACTTCCGATTTTATGGGCTCAAGGAAATCTGTCCACGCTTGTTTTTGCGCATCTTTTACCGACTGAGTGGCTGCGTTTTCAAGGGTTGTGAGCATTTCTTCCGTTGCCAAATCTTGGCTGATAATCCACTGACGCATTTGAACGATGCCATCAAATTCGATTTCCCAATCGAGGCGTTCTTTGCTCTTATATCGTTCATGGCTTCCTGAAGTAGAGTGGCCTTGGGGCTGAGTTACTTCGGTTACGTGAACCAAAACGGGGGTATGCTTTTCACGACAGATGTCGGCGGCTTGTTTGTAAACACGACATAATTCGGGGTAATTCCATCCGCGTGCTGTTAACAATTCAAGACCTTTTCCTTCTTCGTTGCTTTGGAAACCGCGCATCAACGCAGCGATGTTTTCTTTTGCTGTTTGATATTTTGCAGGGACGGAAATGCCGTAACCATCATCCCAAAGGCTCATCAACAAAGGGACTTGCATTACACAGGCGGCATTCATTACTTCCCAGAAAATCCCTTCAGACGACGATGCGTTGCCGATGGTTCCAAAAGCGATTTCATTTCCTTTGTTAGAAAATTGGTCAAATTGATGCAAATCGGGATTCTCGCGATACAACTTAGAAGCCACAGCCAAACCCAACAAGCGTGGCATTTGACCTGCTGTGGGAGAAATATCGGCACTGCTATTATATCGATCACTCTGCGACAACCAGTTGCCTTTATCGTCTAGAAGGCGAGTTGCAAAGTGACCATTCATGGAACGACCGCCACTTGCGGGTTCTTTTTCAGTGTCTGGGATTGCGTAAAGCTGAGCAAAAAAGGCGTGAACGCTGCTCATTCCTTTGGCAAACATGAAGGTTTGGTCGCGGTAATAACCACTGCGCCAATCCCCAGGTTGGAATACTTTGGCCATTGCGAGTTGCGCAATTTCTTTACCATCACCAAAGATGCCAAATTTGGCTTTACCTGTAAGTACTTCTTTTCTGCCAATCAAACTCGCTTGTCGACTTTCAAAAGCGATGCGATAATCATTAAGGACTTCTTGTACAAAGGCTTCTTTGCTGATTTCCGCGGGTTTTTGAGCTACCTCTTGCATGCGACTGCAAAGATAGGGAAATTTGATTTGGCCGTATTCATCTCGTTTGGGTGTTTGATGCCTTGTCTTTGCTAACTTTGCTTTTCATGCCACTTTTTGAACTCGTTGCCCCTTTTACACCCACCGGAGATCAGCCCGAAGCCATTCGTCAGCTGGTGGAAGGACTCAATTCAGGGGTACGTGCTCAAACTTTGTTGGGTGTTACGGGTTCGGGTAAAACCTTTACCATGGCCAATGTGATTGCACAAGTACAACGCCCGATTTTGGTATTAAGCCACAATAAAACGTTGGTTTCTCAGCTTTACGGTGAGTTTAAGCAGTTTTTCCCAAACAATGCGGTAGAATATTTTGTGAGTTATTACGATTATTATCAGCCTGAGGCATACATCCCATCGTCCAATACCTACATCGAAAAAGATTTAAATATCAATGATGAGATTGAGAAACTGCGTTTAAAAACGGTTTCTAGTTTACTCAGCGGTCGTCGGGATGTGATAGTGGTTGCGAGTGTGAGTTGTATTTACGGTGCAGGAAATCCGGCAGATTTTGAAAGCACAATTATTCGATTGGCTAAGGGCGATGTGATAGCTCGCAATGCTTTGTTATTCAAACTAGTAGAGTGTTTATATAGTCGTACCACTGCCGATTTTAATCGCGGAACTTTCCGGGTTAAAGGGGATACCGTTGATGTGCATTTGGCCTACAACGACTTTGCCTATCGCATTTCTTTTTTTGGCGATGAGATCGAGGAAATCATCAGTTTTGATCCGGTTAGTGGTCGAAAAATTGAATCGAACGATAACGTAGCCATCTATCCAGCTAACTTGTATGTGAGTCCGCGGGAGAGAATGAAAGATATCATTTATCAGATTCAGGATGATTTGGTTTTGCAGTTGGAATATTTCCGTGAACAAGGCAGATTTTTAGAAGCAAAGCGGTTAGAGGAGAGGGTGAATTTTGATTTAGAGATGATTCGGGAGTTGGGCTATTGTAACGGAATTGAGAATTATTCTCGGTATTTTGACCGTCGCGAAATTGGCGATCGACCTTTCTGTTTGCTAGATTATTTCCCCAAAGATTTCTTGTTGGTGGTGGATGAAAGTCACGTATCCATCCCCCAAATCCGTGCAATGTATGGAGGTGATAGGTCTCGGAAAGTCAATTTGGTGGATTATGGCTTCCGTTTACCTGCCGCGATGGACAATCGGCCCTTAAAGTTTGATGAATTTTATCAGGTCGTTAAGCAAGCAGTTTATGTGAGTGCGACCCCTGCAGATTTTGAGGTGCAGGAGAGTGAGGGCATTTTAGTGGAACAGTTGATTAGGCCGACAGGGTTGTTGGATCCGCAAATTATTATACGTCCGCTTGCCAATCAGGTGGATGATTTGATTGAGGAAATCGACAATCGCATCAAGATGGGCGACAGGGTTTTAGTGACAACGCTTACCAAAAGAATGGCGGAGGAGTTAACGAAATATTTGGGTCGTTTGGGCGTAAAAGTCGACTATATACACAGTGAAGTAAAGACGTTAGATCGGGTTGAAATATTGCGTAATCTGCGTTTGGGTGTGATAGATGTATTGATTGGGGTGAATTTATTGCGTGAGGGATTGGATTTGCCTGAGGTGAGTTTGGTTGCGATTATGGATGCCGATAAAGAGGGTTTTTTGAGAAGTCAGACGGCATTGGTTCAAACGATTGGACGTGCGGCTCGGAACGATAGAGGCTTGGTGATCATGTATGCCAATAAAATCACAGAGAGCATGCGGAAGACGATTGAGGAGACGGACCGTAGGCGCGAGAAACAGGTGATTTATAATACGAAACACGGCATCACGCCGAAAACGGTATTAAAGAGTACAGATGAGATTTTCCGATCTACTTCGGTGGCTGATGCCAAACGCGGTGATTTGGATCCGGGTGCGGCGGGGACTCAGTATTCGATGCCAGATAGCAGAATAAATATGGTTGCCGATCCAGTGGTCGCTTATATGGATAAAGGCGGCATCGAAAAGATGATTGTGCGGACTGAGAAAGACATGATGCGTGCAGCCAAAGAAATGGAATTCATGGAAGCGGCGAGATTGCGCGACGAGCTGGATATGCTCCGGAATCGACTTAAGGAATTGTAACCGAGGCGCTACAAACGGCACTCATACAAAAACAACCTCCTACGGGTACCTTTTTATTGGGGTTGAATGAGAATACGTTGGAAAAAATATTTGCCGGCGGTGTTGCGAATAAACCACCATTCCGATTTTCATTGATTACCAAATTAAACCAACCAAAAACCAATGCATTGATGGAATGGATTTCCAATCTTACGGTTTCTCCAGTTTTGTAGGATCTGGAAAAATCATTGACCTGGTTGTATCGCACAGGGTAAATAAAGAGTTTTCCGTCCTGCCCGTTTGAAGTATTTCCCATGTCGGCTGAAATATTTAATTGGTTGATGCTGTTCGAGAAACTATCGTTTCTAAACGTTTTGATCCAATAAAAATCGCCTTGACCAACCCTGTCGTTTGCGTATAATTCTACGTATTTTCCTGTTGTATTGATGGGCGGTCCATTTCCTTCTACATCAACTAGATGCAGAGAGTCGATTGCGGTAGTTGGGTTTAATCGCGAAAAACTCACCAAGGTATCTTTGTCTACAACCACAAGCAGGGCATAGTCATGTCCAACCGAAAAGGTATCGCCGGTAACTGGATTGGGAACGAATTGGTATTTTCCATCGTTGGCATAATTGAAAACAAACAATTTTGGAATGGCGGTAGATTGGTCAACTACAGCAACCTGAGCATTGGCGATGGCCGGTTCTTTTCCTGTAGAATCAAAGTATCCGATGCTGCGTGTAAGTCGGATCGTTTGGGTGTCGATTTGGTTATTGACGAAAGCATCGACAACAATTTTTGGTGAATTATTGATTACATTAACTTGTATCACGTCTTCACAGCCACTGAAAAGTGTAACTGCTAGCACCGAAATCAAGCCATTGAATATTGATTTTTTGGAGGAGAGTTGTTGAATTTTCATGAGTGCAGGTTAGAATTTGAAGTTGTAAGAAACGGCGGGGATGATGCTTCCAATTACGCTGTAGCGAATGGCTGCGTTTTGGCCTAAGTCTTTGTAATTGGTTGAGAAATAGATACTAAATGGGTTACGTCGGTTGTAAGCGTTATAGCAAGAAAACACCCAATAGCTTTCGAATTCTTTGGTCTTTTTGCGGGTATAGGTCGCGCTGAGGTCGAGACGATGGTAAGTTGGGTTGCGAACATTATTTCTAGCATTGGAACCTGCATCTGGGACAACGTAGCCTTGCACAGAATACTGACCGGTATAAAAAGTTGCCGGTGTGCCTGTACTAAAGACAAAATTGGCGGCAAATTCCCATTTTTGATTGAATTGATATTGACTGACTATGTATAGATTATGTTTTCTATCGAAGCGATTGGGGTACCAATTGCCATCGTTGATTCCAGTCACTTGTCGTTCGGATCTAGCCAGCGTATAACTTACCCAGCCGGTGAGTTTGCCATTGTTTTTCTTTACATAAACTTCCATGCCGTAGGCGCGACCGATACCACTGAGTAAATCTGCTTCTAGCAATTCATTTAATAGGAGGCTGGCACCATCTACGTAATCGACTTGGTTTTGGAGTTTTTTGTAGTATCCTTCGATGTTGGTTTCGTAATCGTTGGCCTTTCCAAAGTTCTTAAAATATCCAATCGCTATTTGGTCGGCGATTTCGGGTTTTACATTATTGGTTGTGGGTTGCCAAACATCGAAAGGAACAGAGGCTGCAGTATTTGAAATCAGGTGTAAGTTCTGTACCATGCGGTTGTATCCACCTTTGATTGCGCTGCTTTTATTGAGTTGATATTTGAATCCCAAACGGGGTTCTGGGTTGATATAATTGGCAACAACTTGTCCTTTTGTAGTAGAATATACGCTATCCAACACACCTTGTTTGCCAGGTTCTCGGTTAAACAAATACACTTTACCTGGTCCAAGGTAGGCGAACTGACTCACTCGAATACCCGCACGAATAGAGAATCTGCCGTTGGCATTCCAATCGTCTGAGATATAAACAGCATTTTCTAACGCATATCTGTCGGGCAGTCCGAACTTAAGATCTAACGAAGATGATTTTGCTTGTGCCTCACCTGGGATGAATCGGTAGTAAGTAGACTGAGCACCAAATGCTACGGTATTTTTGGGATTTAGAAAGTAGTTGAAATCAACTTTTGCGCTGTTATTGACGATGTTACTTTTCCAATTGAAGGTGACATCTCGGTTGGTGAATTCAAGATTGTAACGGTAGCGGGAGTAGTAATATGTAAAGTTGGAGAAAAGCCTTTTGTTGAAGACGTGATTCCATCGAGCTGTTGCGGTAGAATTCCCCCACTTAACGCCAAAAAGACCTGCTGCTTTAAAGACATCGTCACCGATATAGGTAGAGATATAAATGTTATCGCGCTTGTAACTGTAATTGGCTTTTGCGGTTAAATCGTAAAAATAGAACTGACTTCCTGCCAAATTTTCGGGAAGGAAAGGCTTGGCGAGTAAATCGATATAGGAACGTCTGCCGGAAACGATAAAACTTGACTTCGCAGGTGTTTTTAATGGCTTTTTAAAGTCTTTAAGGCTGGGTTTGGTTAGGGGACCTTCGAGTGTAAATCGGCTAAAAATTGTGCCTATTCCGCCATTGGCTTGATATTTACGTTTGTTACCGTCTCGCGTTTTTACATCTAGCGTTGAGCTCAATCGTCCGCCATAATTGGCTGGTATACCGCCCTTTACAAGCTCAACATCTTTTACTGCATCGGGATTAAAGATCGAAAAGAAACCGAATAAGTGCGCTGAGTTAAAAACAGGGGCTTCGTCCATCAGGACAAGGTTTTGATCTATGCTTCCACCGCGAACATTAAAGCCAGAGGCACCTTCACCAACTGTAGTAACACCCGGAAGTAGTTGAATGCTTTTGATTACGTCCGCTTCACCCAATAACGCAGGGATTTTTTTGATTGTTTGTCCCGAAATACTTTGGGTGGATATATCTAGGGATTTTACGTTGTCGTTTTTCTTCGCTTTAATTGTCACCGCCCCAATCTCATCCGATTCCGGCGCTAGGTAATAATTTCGTTCGATGTTTTGCGTTATATCAAACGATTCGGTGAAAATTTCGTGTGCGGCAGCGGCAACAGTGATTTGAATGGGTCCCGAGGGTATTGTGATACTAAAAAATCCGTAGCTATTGGTACTGCTTCTAAATTCTATTCCTCTTGATGTTGTACCAACGATTTGTGCTTTGATGAGGGTTTCTCTATTTAAGCTGTCTTTGACATAGCCCGATAAGGTATGATTTTGTGCAAAACTGGCATGAATCAGAAAAAATGTAAATAGAGTAAATAAGGTGCGGCGCATTGGGTTTGCAAAGGTAATTAGGTAGTTAACAACTGAGACGTTGTTTTGTCGATGAAATTTCGGATTTCACAAGATATTTCTGTCAAATGCAATTCATAGTAGTGCTTTGCCCTAAAACACAAACAGACATCCATTTGGATGTCTGTTTGCCACTCCTATAGGAACAATAATGATTAAATGCGATCTTTCATCGCCACAAATGGGCGGATGGTTTCACCAGTATAAATTTGGCGAGGGCGGGCGATGGGTTGCTTTTCTTTGCGCATTTCTTGCCATTGGCTAATCCAACCTGGTAGACGGCCCAATGAGAATAATACGGTAAAGAAATCCGTTGGGAAGCCCATTGCACGGTAGATTATACCTGAGTAGAAATCCACGTTAGGGAACAATTTGCGCTCAATGAAATATGGATCAGTCAATGCGGCTTCTTCCAATTGCTTTGCGATATCCAATACTGGATCGTTTACGCCCAATTTCTCCAATACATCGTCGCATGCCTTTTTGATAATCTTGGCGCGAGGATCAAAGTTCTTATAAACTCTATGACCGAAGCCCATCAAACGGAAAGGATCGTTTTTATCTTTAGCCTTGTTGATCCATTTTTGAACATCACCCCCGTCATTTTGGATTTGCTCAAGCATTTCCAATACTTCTTGGTTGGCACCGCCATGCAAAGGACCCCAAAGGGCTGAAATACCTGCGGAGATGCTACTATATAGATTTGACTGTGAACTACCTACTACGCGAACTGTGCTTGCGCTGCAGTTTTGCTCGTGGTCGGCATGTAAAATTAATAATTTGTTCATTGCACTCACCAATACTGGATCTGGCTCGTACTCTGGCATGGTCACTTGACCAAATGTCATATTTAGGTAGTTGGCCACATAATCCAAGCTATTTTTTGGATAAACAGTAGGATGACCGTTGCGTTTTTTATAGATCATCGCACAGATAGTAGGCATCTTGGCCATCAAACGAATGATGGTTCTATTGATTGCTTCTTCTGGACGATGGGGATTCAGGGCTTTTGGATAGTACAATCCCAAGGCTGCAACCATACTAGAAAGCTGACCCATGGGGTGAGATCCGGTTGGGAATGCTTTGAACATGGCTTCCAAACCTTCATTAGCCAAGGTATGTTCGCGAATCGCATTTTCGAATTCTGCATATTCTGTTGCATTGGGTAACTTTCCATAAAGCAACAAATAGGAAACTTCTAAGAATGATGCGTGTTCCGCTAAATCTTCAATTGAGTATCCGCGGTGATGCAAAATGCCTAACTCACCATCCAAAAATGTAATTGCACTTTTGGTAGAACCCGTATTTTTAAAACCAATATCTAACGTGATATGTCCCGTTAAATCCCTTAACTTACTGATATCAATGGCTTTTTCACCTTCGGTTCCAACGATAACTGGGAATTCGTACTCTTTTCCTTCTACGATAATTTTTGCTGTTTCAGACATGGGTAAATTTTAAACGGATTATGGCTTGTGCGAATATAGTTTATCGGCGGAAAATCCCCAAGTGGGGTGGACAACTCCTGCGGAATATCACAATTATTTAACCACTAATTTCATCAAAACCCTTGGCGGTAAGTTGAAATCGGGTTTTGCGAATTTTATCAATATCAAAGGAACTTAGCACTTTGTCGTCTTTGCCAATTGCTTTGATATAACGGTAATGATGCAATTGACGAATGATATCAACGGTGACATTAATCTGTATGCCGGTATCCTCCATCACTGTAATGGGAGTTTCTGCATGAATTAAGCAGAGTAACACTTTCCGCTCATCGTCGCCGATTTCAAACATCAGTCGAACTTTTCAGGACGCATCTGCGGGAAGAACAACACTTCTTGAATGCTCTGTTGATTCGTAAGCATCATCGTAAGGCGGTCAATTCCCACACCCAAACCACTGCTAGGTGGCATCGCATATTCCAGTGCTCTCACAAAATCATGGTCGTATGCCATCGCTTCTTCATCGCCTCGTGCTGCCAATTTTAGCTGGTCTTCGAACCTTTCTCTTTGGTCGATAGGGTCGTTTAATTCTGTATAGGCATTGGCAATTTCCTTCCCGTTTACGAAGAGTTCAAATCGTTCAACCAAACCTGGCTTAGAGCGATGCTTTTTCGTAAGTGGGCTCATTTCGATGGGATAATCGGTGATGAAAGTGGGTTGGATAAGGTGTTTTTCTGCGCAGGCGCCAAAGATTTCATCAATCAACTTAGCGACACCCATTTGCGCGGTGACTTCACAGCCCAAGTTTTTGGCTTCGGCACCGAGTTCCGCCTCTGATTTTCCTTCGATATCGATGTTGCCGTATTTCTTAATCGCTTCGGCCATCGTTAAACGAGCATATGGCTTGGCAAAAGAAATTTCGTTTTCACCTACCATAACTGTAGTTGAGCCGGCGACATCCATTGCGCAGGTATCGAGCATTTCTTCTACGAAGTCCATCATCCAATAGTAGTCTTTGTAGGCGACGTAGATTTCCAATCCGGTAAATTCTGGGTTGTGGGTACGATCGATTCCTTCATTGCGGAAGTTTTTTGCAAACTCATACACACCATCGAATCCACCAACGATCAAACGTTTTAGGAACAACTCATTGGCGATACGCAAGTACAATGGAATATCTAAGGCATTGTGGTGGGTCATAAACGGCCTCGCAGCTGCACCCCCATGAATGGTTTGAAGAATCGGGGTTTCCACTTCAAGGTAGCCCTTACTATTAAAGGTGTTTCTCAAACTTTGAATCACCTTGGTTCGTTTGATGAACGTTTCCTTGAATTGGGGATTGACAACCAAATCCACGTAGCGCATGCGGTAACGGGATTCGGGGTCGGTGAAGGCGTCAAACACGTTTCCATCGGCATCTTGCTTAGGTAAGGGCAATGGATTGAGGCATTTTGATAAAAGCATCAGCTCGGTTACATGCACCGATAGTTCACCTGTTTGTGTGGTAAACACGTGGCCTTTTACTCCAATGATATCACCGATATCGAGCAATTTTTTGAAGACGGTATTATATAGATCCTTGTTTTCGTCGGGACAGATTTCATCGCGGTTCACATAGATTTGGATACGTCCGCTAGAATCTTGCAAATCAGCAAAGGCGGCTTTTCCCATAATACGACGGGTCATTAGGCGACCTGCCAAAACCACTTCCTTCCATTTCTGATCCTCTGTGCTGTTGGCGTATTCTGTGCGAATATCGGTGGCCAAGCAATTTACTGGGTAAAGTGCAGCGGGGTAAGGATCGATGCCAAGGGCTCTTAATTGTTCGAGCGATTGACGGCGAAGTAGTTGTTGTTCGTTAAGGGTAGTTTCCATGCGATTTGGCTTGCAAAATTAGCCAAAATTCGCGATATTATTGGGGAGAATCGCTTGGGTTGTTGTTGGGTGTTTCCTCGGTGCTTTCAGTGGGTGTTTCTTCAACATTCGACACTTCAGGTTGAGCCGGTTTGCTGCTTCTAAAGGCCATTTCGATGGAATCCTTGGAGAAAAATGAATTTTGTCCAACAATCATTACTGCAACGCCCACAGTAATACAGGCATCGGCAAAGTTCCAAATGGGAGAAAAGAAGACAAAAAACTGACCACCCCATAGCGGCAACCATTCGGGGAGGTGACCTTCCCAAAGTGGAGCGTAGAACATATCAACGACCTGACCTTCAAACCAACCACCAATATATTGGTTATCAGCGGCATAGATTACCCCGTAAAAAACGGAGTCGATGATATTGCCTAAAGCACCGGCAAGCACGAGCGACAATGACAGTAGCAATCCCCAATGTGCATTGTTTTTGATGCTTTTTACCAAGTACCAAAATCCCACACATGATACGATGATGCGGAACAAGGTGAGTATTAATTTGCCCACTTTGCCACCGCCAAAGAGTTTCATGCCATAGGCCATGCCATCGTTTTCGATGAAGTAAATTTTAAACCAATCGCCAAAAATGGGGAGGATTTCGCCCAGCATAAAGTGGGATTTGACATAAATTTTTATGCATTGATCGATGCTCAGGAGCGTCAAAATCAGCACTACCGGAATAATGAATTTCCGGGTTTTAAACGGGGATACAGCAAGGTTCGACAAGGGGTATTAACGCTTCAATTTGGCCTCGATGGTTTGCGTAGTATGCGGTACGGCACGCAATCTTTCTTTAGGAATCAACTTTCCAGAAGTTTTACAAATACCATAGGTTTTGTTTTCGATGCGAACTATCGCTGCTTCCAAATTTTTGATGAATTTTAATTGGTGCGCAGCCAACTGATTGAGGTTTTCTTTCTCAAAGGTATCAGCGCCATCGTCTAAAGTGAGATAGTTGTTGTTTGTACCAACCCCACCGCCTTGATTACCATCTTTAAGATTGTTTTGGATGGTTTTGAACTCATCCTTGGCGATTTCCATTTTTTTCAAGATGATTTCTCTGAACTCTTGCAGTTCTTCATCGTTGTACCTGGTCTTTTCTTTTTCCATAACTAAACTTTCATTAAGGTGATATGAACGGGGTAATCGTACACATCAAGCACGTGCTCACTGTCTTCTTCGGTTTCTTGAATCGACAGGGACAATACTTCGCCACAAATATAAGTGTTAAAATGCTTTACACTTTCTACCAATGCATTATCGGCTTTGTATTTAACATGAATTTTATCTGTAACATCCAATCCGATGTCTTTTCTGAGGTTCTGAATTCGATTCACAAATTCTCTGGCCATGCCTTCCAAATGCAGGCTTTCGCTAATTGTGATGTCTAAAGCAACCGTAGTTCCATTCTCCGAAGCTACCAACCAACCCGGCATATCTTGGGTCACGATTTCAACATCCTCCATTTGCAATTCGGTGGGATTTCCATTCAAATTCACAACAATGTGTTTTTCGTTTTCCATCTCACGGATTTGTTCTTGCGAAAAACCCTGAACAATCGCCGCCATTGCCTTCATTTCGCCACCCAATTTTTTACCTAAGGTCTTGAAATTTGGTTTGATGCTTTTCACCAAGCTCGGGTGATTGGCCGATACGTATTCGATTTCCTTCACATTCACCTCAGAGCAAATGAGTTCCGCCATGTGTTGCACGGCCTCTTTTACTTCAAGTTTATCCGCAGGGAATAGGATTTTCTGCAAGGGCTGTCGCACCTTGATTTTTTCTTTTTTACGCAAACTCAACACCAAACTACACACTTGTTGCGCCAATTCCATAGAGGTTTCCAACTTTGGATTGATGGCGGCAGCATCGGTCTTTGGCCATTCTGTCAAGTGGACACTCGCTGGGGTTTCATTCCGGCTGATGCGGGTTACGTTGAGCGAACGATACAACCAATCGCTAAAGAACGGTGCGATAGGCGCAGTAAGCTGGGTAACGGTATTCAAACAGCGATAAAGGGTTTCGTAAGCGGCCTTTTTATCGTCGTTTAATTCGCCTTTCCAGAATCTGCGACGCGACAATCGAACGTACCAATTGGAGAGTTGCTCACCCACAAAATCTTCGATGGCCCTTCCTGCGCGGGTAGGATCGTAGTCGTTGAAAGCGGCTTCCACTTCTTGGATCAATGAATTGAGTTTGCTCAAAATCCAACGGTCCATCTCGCTAAAATGTGAACTATTTACGGGCGAATCGGGATTGAATTCGTATTGGTCGATGTTGGCGTAAATGGCAAAAAAGCTATAAGTATTGTAAAGTGTACCCAAGAACTTTCGCTGCGATTCAACCACACCTTCCATATCAAATTTTAGGTTATCCCAAGGCTGGGCGTTGGTCACCAAATACCATCGAACGGCATCGGCGCCATATTTGGCTACTGTTTCAAAGGGGTCGATGGCATTGCCGAGGCGTTTGCTCATCTTGTTGCCATTTTTATCGAGTACCAGTCCGTTGGCGATTACGTTTTTGAACGCAACTTCATCGAACAGCAAAGTACCGAGGGCATGCAGGGTAAAGAACCATCCACGGGTTTGATCCACCCCTTCTGCGATGAAATCGGCCGGGAAGTTTTGCTTGAAAACGTCTTGATTTTCGAAAGGATAATGCCATTGGGCATAGGGCATGGCGCCGCTATCAAACCACACATCGATAAGGTCGAGTTCGCGGGTCATTGCCTTGCCAGAAGCACTCACCAGGGTAATGCGATCCACGTAAGGGCGGTGCAAATCTTGGGTGAGATCTTCTGCACATTGCTGTAAACCAAGGACTTGGTTGGCCTTTTCGATTTCTTTGTTTAGCTCATCGATACTACCGATGCAGATTTCTTCGCTGCCGTCTTCTGTGCGCCAAATGGGCAGGGGTGTTCCCCAGAAGCGGGAGCGGGAAAGGTTCCAATCCACAAGGTTTTCCAGCCAATTACCGAATCTGCCTTCACCGGTGGAAGCGGGTTTCCAGTTGATGGTTTTATTGAGTTCTACCAATCGATCTTTCACGGCTGTGGTGCGAACAAACCAACTTTCCAACGGGTAATAGAGGATGGGTTTGTCGGTACGCCAGCAGTGTGGGTAGGTATGCTCGTACTTTTCGACCTTAAAGGCTTTGTTTTCTTGTTTGAGTTTGATGGAGATGCGCTCATCCACACCGAGGTATTTGTCGCGCCCCTGCTTTTGGGTTTCCGCGGCTTTTTCTTCATCGCTGAGATAGGCTTCTTTGACGTATTCACCGGCGAAGTCGGTTACACAATCCAAGAACTTGCCTTTTTTATCAACCAATGTGAGGGCGCCGATGCCATTTTCTCTCGCTGTTTTAAAATCGTCTGCTCCAAAGCTTGGTGCGATGTGTACGATACCGGTACCATCTTCGGTAGATACGAAGTCGCCGATGATTACTCGGAAGGCATCGCCTTCTTCGGGTTGTGCGTAGGGAAGAAGTTGGATGTAGCGGGCGCCTTCAAGGTCGGAGCCTTTTTGGGTATTGAGTTTTCTCCAGGGGAGGATTTTTTGTTGTGCGGTATAGTTTTCCAGGGGTTCTTCAGCGCCTTCGGCGCTGAAGAACTTTCCAACCAGGGCCGACGCCAGCGTGACCTTGATTTTAATTCCCGTGTAAGGATTGAAAGTCTCTATTTGGTCGTAATCGATGTCTTTCCCCACCGCCAACGCCGTATTGCTCGGCAATGTCCATGGCGTGGTTGTCCAAGCAAGGAAATACTCGTTCTCTGTCCCTTGCACCTGAAACTGTGCCACGATGGTGGTGTCCTTCACGTTCTGGTAGGTACCCGGCTGATTCAATTCATGGCTGGAAAGTCCAGTCCCGGCAGCCGGTGAAAACGGTTGAATCGTATAGCCTTTGTATAAATAACCCTTATCGTATAGCTGCTTTAGCAAGTGCCACAAACTCTCGATGTAGTTATTTTCATAGGTCACATAAGGATGATCTAAATCCACCCAGTATCCAATTTGTCGGGTCAAATCGTCCCAGCGATCTTTGAACATTAGGACATCGGCACGACATTCTTTGTTGTAGTCTTCCATCGAAATTTTGGTTCCGATGTCTTCTTTTTTGATGCCCAAACGTTTTTCAACTTGGAGTTCGATGGGCAAACCATGGGTATCCCAACCGCCTTTTCGAGCAACTTGAAATCCTTGTTGGGTTTTGAATCGACAAAATATATCCTTGATGGCACGGGCCATGACGTGGTGGATACCTGGCATACCGTTGGCACTTGGAGGTCCCTCGAAGAAGGTGAAACTCGGCGCACCGTTGCGTTGATCAACACTTTGCTGAAACACCGATTCTTGCTCCCAAAAGGCAAGTATTTCCGCTTCAATTTGCGGCCAATTTAATTGTTTGAGTGTAGGATACATTCGCGGTTGTACTGAAAAAGTACAAATTTACTGAATTCCTAGGGAAACAGAGATGTGATAATCTATCGCCTTCTAAAGTCCTCGGTTGTTTAGTCGGTAATCACGATTGTTTCGGAGATTTTGGTATCCACATAATCTTTTGTTGCAATTGTTCGTTTGACTAAGTCCCTCTTTCCTTTTGAATCGATGACTTCGAAATAGTAATTGAAGGTGGTAGATGTCCATAAGTTTGAATTAGCCGAAGATAGAGTCTTCTGAAATTTGAAAGATTTATTTTCACCAGAAGCTAGGGAATAACTGTAGTTACTGGTATCAACACCCGTTGAGGTATTTCCCGATTGTAAACGCACAATTATTGTTTTTACATGGATTGAATCGGCTTTGTCGTTTTGTATTGTTTGCGATATCTCTTGAATCACTGTCCTAGGGCTAAATGGTTCGCATGAAGCAAAGAACATTGTTGCTGTGATTGCGGAAATAGTGAATAGGATTTTTGCTGTTTTCATGGGATTAAATTTTCATTCTAATGGATAAGCTCAGGGTATAAACTTGGTTTACAGTTTTGATTGTAATTTCTTTACTCGATAATTCTTCGCGTTTGAAACTTGTAATATTTGGAGTGATATTCTCTTGGGTCAGTAGTGTTTCTGCCGTTATGAAGTTGGAATAACAAGGAACTCTCAAATAGCTTGCGGTGGCTGTGATTTCAAAATTATTTTTGATGGGATAAATAAATTGAATGTGACCATTCACCGGCATAAAGGCATGGTTCACATTGGGGACAAACTTGTAACCTTCTTCCAGCAAACGTCCACTCGCTAAGGGTTTGCCTTGAAACGTAGTAAAACTATCTACATAATTGTCTCCATGAATTCGGTTTGTCATACCCCAGCCGAGGCCACCCCCAATTTCAAAATGACCTTTTTTATAGGGAATTAGGTATCCAATTTCATTGAGTAGGAAATTGCAAGATAAATTCGGATCTCCTTTGGTGTGGTAACTAAATCCCCATTGGTATTTTTTACTGGGTTGAATGTGAAAGCCAAAGGAAGTCCACTGCCCGTTAACCATATTATTGGGTAGGGCTATCTGGGAATTATGAGAATTTAAGAATTTTGTTGAAAGTGATTGAGTAATCCCATATCCACTATTGACAGAAAAAATGTATTGGTATTTTTTTTGGTACTTTTCCGATAAATAGGGGGTTGGGTTTTGGTTGATTGGCATAGGGACATCGAGCAATTGGGCTTGATTTGATGGATCTATGGTTGTAACATCGGACAATTTTGAAAGTGAAAATGATTGCGGCACCTCGTATCGTGCGTGTCGTTTTGCCACCATACTAGCTGCTCCAGCATAAGCGTCGATGGTTGAAACTAGGGCATGATAAACAAATACTAAAACAGCATTTTCTTCTTGATTTCTCTTTGCAGACAATAAAAAATATGTAATTGATGGGGAGAGTGTTGTACTGACTAATAATGGGTATGCAGTCAATTTGACTTGGGGGATTGCGACATTTCTCATATGACCCAAAGAATCCTTGATTTGCAGAATTACCATTTTGCCTTGCACTTTCTTGTACGTCAATTGTGCAATCGGAGTGTCGTTTTCAACAGTTTCTAGCTTTACGATTCTTTCTATCTGTTTTCTGGTGCTGTTATTATGAATCACCATTTCTGTTTTCGCCAAGTATTTTGCAACATCTTGGGAAATGTGAATTTGAGTTTTGTTTGGTCTAAAAGCCGAATTACACCCGCAAAAGAGCATTGCAAACATTACGACAGTACAGAATAAAATACGATTCATAAAATGTAAAATTATAAAGGAAATATGGGTTAAAAAATTTTTTGTTTGAAATATGGACTTTAACCCCTTAGTTGATAGATTTTACGTCTTTTATACTGATAATCAAACACAAAGAGAGGGGCGGTCATTGGCCGCCCCTCTCTTTGTATTTGAAGTTGAATCCCTAAATAATTTAGAAATTCAATCGAGTAAAGATGTTTGTTTTTTGGCGAATTAATCAACCATCAACTTGCTGCTTCCAACACCGTCGTTGAATTGCATTCTTACAACATAAATACCAGTTGGAACGTTCAACTCATATACGTTGTGGTTGCCATTGATAGCGAACTCACGAACCACTTTACCGTTGATGTCTACCAAGCTAGCACCCAACAATACACGGTTATCCCAGTTGTTGTGAATGATCAATTGGTTCTTCGCAGGGTTTGGAGCCAAAGTTACGTTGGTTCCCAAGTTGGTGTTGTCGATACCTACTGTAGCAACTAGACCCAAAGAAACTGCAATACGAGGAGCCATGTAACCCATGATTGAATCAACATATTTCATAGATTTTGCTTTGCTATGCATAGGGTTAGAAGCTTTGATACCAGCCAAAATCACAGGAGGATTGTATGGAGGATTTGGCAACATTTTGATCTTCGCAGTATCGTACCACTCGTAAGGACCTGAAGCATTAGCAAGACCCGCAACTGGGAATAAACCATCAATACCTTTGTTCAAAACGTTGGCTGCACGGGTGTAATCGTCCATTACTTTTCCTTTGTAAGGAGAAGTGTTGCCTAAACGCTGACAACGATTCATGGCGTCAAAACCACCGCTCACTTCAACAACTTGTAATGTAGTACCAGGTACGTTTACCATACCGGTAGTATATGGAGCAAAAGGATCCATTACAGAATGACTCCAGATCAAAGGGATTTCACCTTTTTCCATCCAAGCAGAATCACCAATCGCACCGCCTACGGCAAAAGCCAAACGGGCGTTAGAAGTGTATCCTACGTGGTTTGATTTACAGAACATACCCATTGCTGGATTGTCGATACCAACACCTGTGCGGTCACCCCACATTGTATCGTTTACCATCACTTTACCAGTGCTAGCATCACGGAATTTAATGCTTTTGATTTCGCTCTGACGGTCGATAGAAGCGTATGCGCTAGTGATATAACCACCAGTACCATTACCACCCACAGCAATTTTTGTTGTGTCGATGTTGTAAGGGTTTCCACCTTCTTTCACGCTCTTTTTCATGAAACGAACGCAAGTTGCCAAATCTTGAACACCTTTGTAAGCGGCGTTGATGATACCTTGCTTACGCAAATCAACAGTTGCGGCTGCAGGGTTCCAACCCATACGGTAGGTCATAGAAGCAACTACGTAACCGCGTTGAGCCAACGACATACAAAATGCTACTGTAGCACTGTCGTCTTTGTAACCCACGGGGCTGTTGTTAGAATAACGAGGCAAGAAAGAACCTGAGTGACTAAAAATAATCAATGGGCGGTTGCTTGCTCCGTCTTGTGGCTCATAGATGTCGGCTGTCATAGCAACGAAGCCATAACCTGGGGCCTTAGAGACTGTGCTAGTCAAAGTTGGAGATCCTGTCAATACAGTGTAGTTATCACCGTAAGTGACGTTTTTTGTTACAGTGATCTTGTCGGCAGCAATCACTTTGTCCACGTATTTCGTTTGGGCAAAAGTGGCTGAAGCCAACACAACTGTCAATGATGCGAGTAATGTTTTTTTCATATTTATTGTTTTGTTTTTTACAAACTTAGTGAATTGATTGAATCTTACAATATCTATTCGATAAACAAATTTATAAGTCAAAGTACACAGAGAAATAGGCCATTCTACCAATTCTAGGACCGCCATACACTTGCAACACCATGTTGTTAGTGATGTTACTAGCGCCCATTTTTATCATCGCCTTAAATTTAGGAATGGTTTTAGAAATCATCGCATCGAGCAACCAATAGGTGGGGACATCGCCAGTAAACTGAGGACTTCCTTCGAACTTGAATCCTTGAATCCACTTATAATTGATGCTAAATCCAAGATCTTTCATCTTTAGTTTCTTCATGTTGATGCTTTGACCGCTCAAACTGAGGTTAAACTTGTTTTTGGGTGTGTTAAAGGCAGGAATGATAGGATCTAAATTGTTAGTTTTATTCAATTGATTGTATGAATAATTGATTCCTGCGGTGTAATTTTTGGCAAAGAAATAGTTGGTTCCAATGCTCGCACCGGCAGTAGTAACGGCGGTTTCAGCGTTTGTTGCAATTCGATATACTTGTCCGCCGCTTATATAATTGATCGAATAATCAATGATTGGGTCAAATCCGATTTTGTATCCAATAAAATCTTGATAATAACTGAAATAGGCACTTGCATCGATGTTTAACTTGTTTGAAAACAGAAACGATTTATAGCCCACTTCGATACTTTTTACTTTTTCAGGACGAACGGGGTCTACCCCAAACCACTGAAGTTTATTCAAGTCCGTGGTAAGACCACTCAGCGCATCGTAGAGAGATGTCAAAGTAACCATACTGTCGTAGCCCGTGATGTTACCCAACAAAATGGCTCTTCCTACATTATAATAAAGGTATTGGTCGGCTAGTGTGGGGTTTCTAACGCCGGCAGATAAACTCACGCGGTAGTAGGTGATTTTATCGGGGGTGTAAACCATGGATGCGGCGGGTGAGAAGATGTAGTTGAAGTTTTGATTTTTATCAACCCTTGCGGTGGCATTGATTTTTAGTTTGTTGTTACTTGAGCGTTGTTCGATACCCGCATAAGCACCATACTCGTGGTTGCGAATTACCCGGCCGTTGGTATCTGAAAAGATTGTTCCCATGGAGTTAGGGCGATACAATCTGCCCGAAAACCCTGTGGTAAGGTTGGTTTTATCAGCCAATTTGAATTTGTGTTCCCCTTGCAAATTGTAAAGCGCACTCTTGTCGAAGAAACCACTGCCGCCTTCCCCAAAGCTCTTCAGCGAAGTGATAGCATTTCTGAGGGAATCGTAACGCACTGTGCCAGGTTGGAAGCGATCATATGTATTGGGTTGTTCAAAATGCGGTCTGCCTTGCCAATCATTTTTTTTATCGGCAAGTCCGGCACATTCTTGGTGCCATTGGGTGAGCAAATCCGCGTTGTTTGCCATGAGTGCATCAAGTTCATTGAACCAATTTGGGTTTGAAAACCAATCGCCGGTTGGGTAGCCAGGCAATTTCTTCATTTTGGGTACAAACTGATTTTTCCAGTGTGCGTAGTAATCACCGCCCCACAAATCGTCTCGTTTGGCCGCTTTTTGCATGAGCAAAGCAGTGAAAACAGCGTCGTAAGTTCTACCAGCATCTTCATGGGTAGCATATACGCGCAGGAATCCATTTTTGTCTTTGTACTCCAAACGGTTTTGTAAGAATTTAATGTCTCTTAGACTATAGCGATTATCGCCTTGATACACTGTTGTTCCCATTCCGTAATTGACTTGGTATTCGAACTGACGGGCACCATCGGGTTTCGGACGGTAGGCGGTCATGAAGGATGTCTTGAAATTATAGGTATTGTAATCTACGATGTCTTTTTCTTCGTAGCCTTGTCTGTGGAAGCGCATCAAACCGGGGTAGTCGAATTTTTGCGATTTTGCAGTGGCATCGTTTTCACCAGGTCTGAGAATTTCATCGCCATAGCGATTCACGGCATCGTAGCCGCCGGGGTTAAGTATGTTGTTGACATTGTCTAGGGGAGAACCTGATTTTACTGCATCCATGTTATCGGCTTCCCAATCATAGGCTTTCATATAGAAAAGGTTGGCTTTCATGGCCCATTTCTCCTGTCCGGGCTTGCCCCCAAAGGCTTTTGCATAGCGGATGGCAGTTTCGGTTAGCCCGCGCTCAGCAACTTTCTGCTTTACTTGTATTCCTTGGTATTTGAAAGGGTCTTTGGTGGTCATTGAGATTACCCCATTGAACGCACCAGGTCCATAGTATGCGCTGGAGGCACCCACCACAATTTCTTGGTTGATGACATCGAGTTCGCTGGCGCCTAGAAAATTTCCGAGGGAGAAGTTCAGACCGGGAGATTGGTTGTCGACCCCATCAATCACTTGCAGCGTCCTCACAGGACTGGTACTGTTAAATCCGCGGGTATTCACGATTCTGAAACCCAAACTGGCGCTAGTTACATCCACTCCTTTAAGGTGCCCGAGGGCTTCGTAAAAATCTGAGGCGGGGGTTTCTCGTATACTTTGGGCTCCCATACTTTCTACGGTGAGGGGAGATTCTTTAAGCTTCTCCTTGAGTCGATTCTGTTTGATCACAACTTCTCCAATTCTATCTACCTTGTTGGGTGAAATGGAATCTTGAGTCTGGGCTTGGGTTTGAAGTATTGAAAATAAGCCAAAAATAATCAGGAGTATTGGTTGTTTCATGGGCAATAAATTGGGTTTAATTGGTGCAATATAGCAAACAAATACAAAATCGGTGGAACTTCTGGTTTCCAAATGAAAATCCTGCCGTGAATTTTCCGTAAACTTGCACCTATATTATGGTAGGTAAGGAAACATTGCTAAAGGCTTGGGATTTGATTTGTACTGCCCGTGCCATGGCAAGCATTTATGAGGAAAATCGACCGATTGCGAAGTATGTTCACAGTACGTCAAAAGGGCATGAGGCGATACAAATTGCTACGGCTTTTCACCTAAAAAATATCGATTATGCGTATCCCTATTATCGGGATGAATCCATGTTGTTGGCGGCAGGAATGCAACCTTACGAATTGATGTTGCAGTTGTTAGCCAAGTGGGACGATCCATTTAGTGGCGGGAGAACGTATTACGCTCACCCTTCGTTGAACCGACCTGAAATGGTAAAAATGCCACACCAAAGTTCGGCTACAGGGATGCAAACAATTCCAGCTACGGGGGCTGCTCATGGAATTAAATACTTAGAAAGTCAGGGTTTAATTACCAGTGCCGAAAAACCCATCGTACTGTGTTCTTTGGGCGATGGCTCGGTGACAGAAGGCGAAGTGGCTGAGGCTTTTCAGATGGCTGTTTTGCATAAATTGCCTATTTTGTATCTGATTCAGGACAACGATTGGGGGATTTCTGCCAGCGGCGATGAGATGAGGGCGATGGATGCGTTTGACTATGCGTTGGGCTTTAAGGGGATGCGACGTGTACGCATCAACGGAAGTGATTTTGTGCAGTGTTACGACGAGATGGAGAAGGCCATCGAATTTGTGAGAAATGAGCGTGCGCCGATGCTGGTGCATGTGAAAGTACCTTTGTTAGGGCATCATACTAGTGGCGTGAGAAGTGAGTGGTATAGGGATGATTTGGAGAAGCAAATGCGTCAAGATCCTTTGCCAAGAATGAAAGATTTGTTGCTCACTTTGGGCGAATCTGAGGAAGCCTTGGAAGCCATTCGATTGAAGGCTGAGCAGTTGGTCTTTAACGATTTTGAAAAGGCGAAAGCAGCGGAAGATCCAAAGCCATCCACTTTAATGGATCATATTTTGGCGCCAACAGAAGTGATTGCCGAGACAGGCGAAAGATCGCCAGAAGGTGCTGAGGTTGTGATGATGGTGGATGCGGCTTTGCATGCGGTGGATGAGATTTTAAGAAAGCATCCTGAGGCGTTGTTATACGGTCAAGATGTAGGACATCGTTTGGGCGGAGTGTTTAGGGAAGCGGCAACTTTGGCCGATAAATACGGAAAAGACAGGGTATTCAATACGCCCATTCAAGAGGCATATATCGTTGGAAGTACGGCGGGAATGAGCGCTGTGGGTGCAAAACCGATCGTAGAAATTCAATTTGCCGATTATATCTGGCCGGGCGTAAACCAATTGGTGACCGAACTGAGCAAGAGCTCTTATTTGAGTATGGGTAAATTCGCCGTAGCCAGTGTGATTCGTGTCCCAACGGGCGCTTATGGTGGTGGCGGTCCCTATCATAGCGGTACGGTGGAGAGTTCTTTACTGCCCATTAAGGGAATCAAAATTGCCTATCCAAGCAATGCTGCCGACATGAAAGGGTTGATGAAATCTGCATATTACGATCCTAATCCGGTGGTGATGTTTGAGCACAAAGGATTGTATTGGAGCAAGGTTCCAGGCACGGATGCTGCCAAAACGGTTGAACCCGATGAGGATTATTTGGTGCCCTTTGGTAAAGCTAGGGTTGCATTGCAGTCGAGTGAAGAAGCGGTCGACAGAGGCGAATCTGTGGGTGTTGTTACTTATGGTATGGGTGTGTATTGGGCGATGAATGCCGCAAAAAATCTTCCCGGCCAGGTGGAGGTTTTGGACTTACGGACATTGGCACCATACGACGAAGAAGCCATCGTTTCGATCACAAAAAAGCACGGTAAGGTTTTGATTTTAACGGAGGAAACGCTGCGAAACAGTTTTGCTGAGGCGTTGGCGGGTAGAATTTCCCAACAGTGTTTTCAGTTTTTGGACGCACCAATTCGGACGATGGGCAGTTTGGATGTACCCGCAGTTCCTTTGAATGTAAGCATGGAGGCAGTCATGTTGCCGAACGCAGATAAAGTGGAAGCGGTGTTGCAAGAAATGCTTGCCGATTAAGCCAACACCTCGATTTTGTATTTTTTCTGATTGAAATTAATAACGTCGCCCTCGGCATGTCCTTTCAATGCAATGGCCAGGGGTGATTGGGCCGAAATGATATGAATGGGCTGACCTTGATAATTCAAACTTCCGAGTGCTGCACCAATGTAAATCATCATTTTGGTGGTTCCCATCGACACGTGTAACAAACTTCCTTCACCAGCCGCAATGGATTTGGCATCGTTTAGGATGAGCAGGGTTGCTTTGGTATTATGAACGCCTGAAATCTGGGTTTTTAATCGTTCGATTTCCCTTTGGAACTGCGTCCGAGAGGTTTCGTATTTGTCGCCCGCGGAACTTTTGGTCTCCTCAAACATTCCTTTTTGAAGTTCGTGGATGCTGCTTTCGTATTCAGCGATCATGGCATCGACGTGGGCAAGGCAAAAATTTCGTATATCGGATTTGTTTAGAAGCGTCATTTTGGTGGCAATATTAATTTAACATAAATCAATATCAATTGTTTTCTACTCAATAAACCGATGTAAATTTGTGGAAGCATGTCAAATTCTCAGGAAAACACCCCAAAAGGAAAAGAATTTTCGTTAAATACGATTGAAGAAGCCATTGCCGACATCAAGGCGGGGAAGGTAGTTGTTGTGGTTGACGATGAAAATCGGGAGAATGAGGGCGATTTTTTGACAGCTGCGCGGAACATGACACCCGAGTTGGTGAATTTTATGGCTACTAAAGGTCGGGGATTGATTTGCGTTCCTTTGCTCGAGGAAAGATGTCAGGCCTTGGGCATTGAAATGATGGTGAACAACAATACGGCTACACATGAAACGGCATTTACGGTTTCGGTGGATTTGTTGGGTCAGGGATGTACAACGGGCATTAGCGCATCGGATCGTTCTAAGACAATTAAGGCCTTAATCGACCCAAATACGAAGCCAGAAGATTTGGGCAAACCGGGTCATATTTTTCCATTGGTGGCCAAGAGTGGCGGGGTTTTGCGCAGGGCGGGTCATACCGAAGCGGCAGTGGATTTGGCGGTGATGTCGGGCTTTGAGCCGGTGGGTTGCATCGTAGAGATATTAAAAGAGGACGGTGAGATGGCGCGACTTCCAGATTTGGTTGAGATTGCGAAGGAGTTGGATTTAAAGATTATATCGATAGAGGATTTGATTGCCTATAGGTTGAAGCACGAATCGTTGATTCAGAGAGAGATTTCGGTGCAGATGCCAACGAAATGGGGCGATTTTGATTTGATTGCTTTCCGTCAGAAAGACACGGGACAGGAGCATTTGGCATTGATTAAAGGTCAGTGGACTGAGGACGATGCCGTTTTGTGTAGGGTGCATTCGAGTTGTTTAACCGGCGATATTTTTGGCAGTTGCCGATGTGATTGTGGCGAGCAGTTGCAGAAGGCGATGGAGCTTATCGAAGAGGAAGGTAGAGGCGTTATTATTTACATGAATCAGGAGGGCCGAGGCATCGGATTATTGAATAAGTTGAGGGCTTATAAATTGCAGGAACAGGGTTTGGATACGGTGGAAGCGAATTTGCAATTGGGCTTTAGCATGGACGAAAGGGATTATGGAGTGGGCGCGCAAATCATCCGCGATTTGGGTATCAAAAAAATGCGTTTGATCAGTAACAATCCGAAGAAGCGGACGGGTCTGGTGGGTTACGGATTGGAGATTGTGGAGAATGTGCCTTTACACATTGAATCGAACCCCCACAACGCCAAGTATTTGGCTACCAAGAAATTGAAAATGGGACACACGCTGTAAGATTGTGCTATGCCCAGTTTTAGTGTTACTTTGAATGGATTAATATCATCGAGATGACAAACACCAAGTACATAGAAGTGGATCCGGCGAATACGCCATTGCCGCAGTTGCATCAGTTTTTATTGGGCAGCGTAAGTCCTCGTCCGATTTGTTTTGCCAGTACGATTGATTTGGAGGGCCGACCCAATTTGGCGCCTTTCAGCTTTTTTAATGTGGTGAGTGCGAATCCGCCTGTGATTGTTTTTTCTCCTAATAATAGCGGTCGTGATGGCACGCCCAAGCAAACATTTTTAAACGCGAAGGCGGTTCCGGAAGTGGTTGTGAATGTGGTGAGTTATGCGATGGTGGAGCAGATGAATATCGCAGCCGCACCCTGGGAACATGGGGTGAGTGAATTTGAAAAGGCGGGATTTACACCTGTTGCATCGGATTTGGTGAAGCCTTTTAGGGTAGCTGAATCACCCGTGCAAATTGAATGTAAGGTGATTGATATTAAGGAGTTTGGTGATGGCGGCGGATCAGGAAAATTGATCATGGCGCAGGTGGTGAAGATGCACGTGAAGGAGGAAGTTTTGGGTGAAGACGGAAAAATCGACCCGTTTAAGATGAATTTGGTGGGCAGAATGGGTGGTTCTTGGTATTGTTTGCCGGAGCGAGATAGCATGTTTGAGCTGTCGCAACCTATGAAAGTGACTTTGGGCTATGATCGTTACCCCAACGAAGTGCGATTGAGCAAGGTATTGACAGGCAATGATTTAGGTCGTTTGGCTGGTATCCAAGGCGAACCCACGCAGGAAGAACTCGCAGCGGGCATCGAATGGTTAAAGGAAAACGGGGAATACCCACTGGATCTCAGTGATTGGCATTCAAGGGAATTGGGGGCGTTGGAATTATTAGGATTTGATCGTATTCGAGAAGCGGCCGCGTTGTTGTTGCTTTAATTCAAGACAACAAGTTTGGTATCGCTTATCGCAAAAAATTAAGCCAACAGTTTCTTAACGGCTTCGCTGATGAGTTTTCCATCGGCAACACCACCCATGGCTTTCATGGCAGCGGGCATCACTTTACCTAGGTCTTTCATGCCGGCGGCACCGGTTTCGGCGATGATAGCTTTCACTTGTGCTTCGATTTCTTCGGCGCTCATTTGGGCGGGCAGGAAACTCTCTACCACGGTCAATTCGGAGCGTTCGATAACGGCCAAATCTTCACGACCTTGTTGCTCATAAATATCGAGGCTGTCTTTGCGTTGTTTCGCCATTTTTTGAAGGGCTTTGATGCACATATCGTCGGTAACTTCTGTTACTCCTTCAGCGGTTTTTAACAACAAAAAAGCACTTTTGATACCCCTCAATGCGCGCAAACGATCTTGGTCTTTTGCCTTCATGGCAGTCATGATTCCGGCATTTACTTGTTCTATCAAAGACATACCGCAAAGATAGTTAACTTTGCAGTGATTTTATGAGTACCGAAAGACCTGTCCGCGTTCGTTTTGCCCCTAGTCCTACTGGCCCCCTTCACATTGGTGGTGTACGTACGGCATTGTACAATTATTTGTTGGCCCGCAAGCATGGCGGAACCATGATTCTTCGCATTGAAGACACAGATCAAAATCGTTTTGTGCCCGGTGCCGAGCAATATATCATGGAAAGTTTGAAGTGGGTGGGCATAGAAATTGACGAGGGAATTGAGCAGGGCGGACCCCATGCGCCATACCGTCAGAGCGAGCGCAAGCCGATGTATGCGCAGTATGCCTACGATATGATAGAAAAGGGGTATGCGTATTATGCGTTTGATACCGAAGAGGATATCGAACAGATGCGTAAGCGTTTGGAAGCCAGCAAGATGCAGCCGGCCTATGATTCTGTGAGTAGGATGAGCATGAAAAACTCAATTACCTTGCCAGCGGATGAGGTGAAAATGCGTTTGGATCGGGGCGATAACTATGTGATTCGCATCAAACTGCCTCGAAAAGAGGAGGTGAGATTTCACGATGTGATTCGCGGTTGGGTGGTTGTGAATACTTCCACGATGGATGATAAAGTTTTGTTGAAAGGCGATGGCATGCCCACGTATCATTTGGCCAATGTGGTGGATGATTATTTGATGGGCATCAGCCATGTAATTCGCGGGGAAGAGTGGCTGCCAAGTGCACCATTGCACGTGATGTTATATCGTTATTTGGGTTGGGAAGATGTGATGCCGGAATTTGCGCATTTGCCGCTTTTGTTGAAGCCGGAAGGCAACGGAAAACTGAGCAAGCGCGATGGAGATCGTTTGGGATTCCCGGTATTTCCATTGCAGTGGACGGATCCAAAAACGAATGAAGTGAGCAGTGGTTATAAGGAGAGTGGCTATTACCCGGAGGCGGTGACGAATATGTTGGCGTTGTTGGGATGGCACCCGAGTGGAAACCAAGAAATGTTCTCTATGGAGGAATTGATTGCCGAATTTAGTTTGGAGCGCGTGAGCAAGAGCGGGGCGAAGTTTGATTTGCAAAAGGCATTGTGGTTCAATCAGCAATATTTACAGCAGAAGCCATTGAATGAGCAATACGAAATATTGAAGCCTCTGATTGAAGCCAAGGGTTACGATACTTGTCAGGAATACGTGGAACAGGTGGTTGTTTTGATGCGTGAGAAGGTCCAATTTGTCAAGGATGTTGTGGAAGAGGGATATTATTTCTTTGAAGCACCCAAGCAATACGATGAAGAGGTGGTTCGCAAGAAGTGGAAGGCGGAAACGAACGCACACATTTTGGGATTGGCAGCGGCATTTGAGGGATTGGCAGAAGATGCAAATGCGGAAGCCTATGAAAATGCGTTTAAGTTGTATTGTGAAACTGCGGGTATCAAAACCGGTGAAGTATTACAGCCTTTGCGTGTGGCAGTTAGTGGTGCGCCGATGGGTCCTCCAATTTGGGAAATGATCGCATTAATTGGTAGAGATTATGTGTTGCCACGTTTGCGCGAAGCTGCCGCGAAGATTCAGCCTTTGGGCGCTTAATTTATTGTTTATTATCCCTATTTTCGCCTTTTAATCAAACTGTAACTAAAAAGTCTATTCGATAATGAACTCTTTTGCTCGTTTAAATCGCATCATGGGTTGGGTGATGTTTGCCATCGCTCTTGCCGTGTACACCCTCACCTTGGAACAAAGTGTGAGTCTTTGGGATTGTGGTGAATTCGCCAGTGCCGCCTATCGTTTGCAAGTAGTGCACCCTCCTGGGGCGCCGTTGTTTTTGATGGTTGGTAGATTGTTCTCCTTGATGGCATCGTCGCCGGAAATGGTGGGTTTTTGGATTAACATGGTGAGCGCCGCAGCCAGTGCAGGTTGTGTGATGTTTACGTTTTGGATTACGACCTATTTCGCTGAGCGAATGGTTGATGACGATAACAAAAGCAAGTTGTTGTTGGTGTTGGGTGCAGGTACCGTGGCCGCTTTAACCAATACATTTATTGATAGTTTCTGGTTCAGCGCCGTTGAATCTGAGGTATACGCGATGAGTTCTTTCTTTACCGCATTGACCTTCTGGGCCGTGTTGCGTTGGTGGAAAGATGCCGATAATGCAGGTGCTGATCGTTGGTTGGTATTTATCGCTTTCATGATTGGTTTGGCTTTGGGTACGCACATGTTGAACTTGTTGGTAATTCCAACGGTTTGCTTGGCTTATTACTTCCGCAAATACCCTGTTACACGCAATGGAATCATCCTTGCTTTGGGCGCTTCTGCCTTGGCCTTGGCGTTCGTAATGAAGATCGTTTACCCAGGTATTCCATGGTTGTTGGCTACAATGGATCGCATTTTTGTGAATGATTTCGGTCAGTCTTTCTATTCAGGTTCTATCGCTGCCGTTGCATTGATTTTGGCTTTGTCGGCCTATTTGATGCATTACACCTACAAAACCGGTCGTCGCAACTGGAATGTGATTGTAATGGCTGCCTTTTTTGTCGTTTTTGGATATTCATCTTACGCAATGGTTATCGTTCGTTCAATGGCCAATACTGCGATTGATATGAACAACCCAGAGGATCCTTATAAGTTCTATGGATATATTACTCGTGAGCAATATGGCGATCGTCCTTTGGCTTATGGTCCTTATTTCAATGCACCTGAAAGCGGTTATAAAACCCTAGGCAAACGTCGTTTCAAGGGCAAAGACAAATACGAAGAGGGTGGAGATAATTTCGATTATACTTATCCCGAAGAGTACATGACGATTTTCCCTCGTATGGGTAAGAGTAACAAGCCTAACGATGCGCGTGGTTTTAGGGATTATGGTGGAATGACCGACGTTCAGAATCGCATCGATGAGTTGGAAGGGACATCGCAGCAGCGTGCGTTGACGGCTGAGGAATCCGACGAGTTACAATATTTGAAAATCGAGAAGCCTAGCTTCAGTAACAACCTAAAATACTTCTTCAGTTATCAGTTGAGATACATGTATCTGCGTTATTTCATGTGGAATTTCGTGGGTCGTTTCAATGATCAGCAAGCTGTAATGGGTAATACCCGTTTTGATGGTAACTGGTATAGTGGAATTTCTTTGGTGGATCGTTTTGTGGTGGGTCCAAAAGCGGGAATGCCAGATTATTATGTCAACCAAAAAGCGAAGAATGCCTACTATTTCTTGCCATTGTTACTCGGAATATTGGGCTTATTAACTCATTTGAAAAAGCGCAAATACGATTTCTGGTTGGTGATGACATTGTTCTTGTTTACCGGTATTTTGATTAACGTTTATATGAATCAACCGCCGTATGAGCCTCGTGAAAGGGATTATGCGCTGGTGGGATCGTTTCAAACTTTCTGTATTTGGGTAGGTTTGGGTGTATTGGCTTTGGCCGAGATGATTCGCAAATATTTGGGTAGCAAGAGTGCGATGGCGGCTACTGCCGCATCGATTTTGTTGGTGCCTGTAAATATGGGATATCAGAACTGGGACGATCACGATCGCAGTGGCAGAAGAATCGGAATCGACATGGCGAAAAACTTCTTAGAGGAGTTGGAACCCAACGCAATTTTGTTCTGTAATGGCGATAATGATACGTATCCGTTGTGGTATGCGCAGAACGTGGAAGGGATTCGTACCGACGTGCGGATTATCAACCAAAGTTTGTTGCCTACGGATTGGTATAGCAGTGTTTTGTTGGACAAGGTTTATGATTCTGAGCCTCTGCCATTGACATTAACGAAAGAAGATTTACAGACGGGTAGTTTTGAAGGTGGAATTGAAATTCAAGATATCGAGGGAAAATCTACGTTGTTGGATTTTGTTTTGAAGCAGGTGAAGGACGAGAATAAAAAAGGCGTTGAAAGAAATTATTTCAAGTCGAAGTCAATTTGGTTCCCTGTGGATCGTAAGTCGGTGATTGCATCTGGATTTGTTCCTACCAAGGACACTTCAGAGGTGGTGGATCGCATCGAAATCACATTGGGAGGCAGTTATATTTCTAAGGGTGATTTGTTGGTGTTGGATTTGATCAATCAGAATGCAAAATCAGGTTGGAAGCGTCCGATTTATTTCACTAGCGTAAGCGGTTACGATTTCTATGATTTGAACAACTATTTGCAATTGGAAGGCTTGGTTTACAAGTTTGTGCCTATCAAAGGCGGTGCCAGTTCACGTCAGCCATTGCGCGTAGCCGACTATAAATTATATAGTAACTTGGTTAAAAAGTACAAGTACTGTGGTATGAAGGAGAAGAAAAACTTCTACTTAGACGATAAGGCTGCTTATGTACCGGGTGACATGCAACAGATGTCGATGTTGCTTGCCCGCACTTATTTGAGCAAGATCAAAACATACGATCAGTACAAGACTCAGATCGATAAGGTAGGTATTGCGGGAGCGCCGATTCCTGCGGGTTTCCGTTCCGTTGAGGAGTACATGCAACGTGAGGGAGATTCTTTGTCGTTATATCGCAAGCGTGCCATTGAGGTTTTGAATCACATATTAATAGAGATTCCAGAGACTGTAATGCCGATGAGAAAGGAATACAAGGCGGATTATGGTATTACTTTATTGGAGTTGGGCGATGCTGTATCGGCGAAGAAAGTATTGGATTTGGCCATTAAGGACTGCGTTCAATATGGGACTTATTTTGCGAAGTGGGAGGATGAGATGTTTGGTGCAAGGGAAGTACAGATGAGTCGTGATTTGATAAAAAATATTGTGGGCGAGTGTGAACGTCTAGGCAGGAAGGATTGGGCTGAGGCTTATAAGAGGGAATCTGCAGCGGTGGGTGTGAGTTATGAGAGTTCGGATAGTGCTGCGGGCATGTAATTAGAAAAAAATGGGTCCCGCCGCAGGCGGGACCTTTGCTTTTATGGAATTTAGAAAAAAGGAAAAAGACGCATTCGTGTATGGGATACATCCCGTATTGGAGGCGTTGCAATCGGGTAGAACGGTTGATAAAGTTTGGCTGCAAGAAGGTGTTTTGCAAGGTCAATTGAAGGACTTGTTGCCGATTTTTCGCTCCAAAAATCTCATTTGGAAACAGGTGCCATTGGCCAAGTTGAATACGCTTGTAAAGGGCAATCACCAAGGGGTGGTTATTTCTGTCAGCGCGGTTGATTTTGCCGATTTAGACACAGTTGTTGCCGGGGCTTTTGAGGCGGGTGAGGATCCATTTATCTTGATTTTGGATGGTGTTACCGATGTTAGAAATTTTGGTGCCATCGCCAGAACAGCTGCTTGTGCGGGTGCCCATGGTATTTTGGTGCCGGAGAAAGGTTCTGCTCCGTTGAGCGCCGATGCGGTGAGGACTTCTGCGGGTGCATTGATGAAAATTCCTGTTTGTAGAACTCAGTCTCTCTACGGAAGCATCAAAATGTTAAAAAATAGCGGCGTTAAGATTGTAGGAGCAACGGAGAAAACGTCTGAAGTGTTGTTTGATGCTGATTTAACAGGTCCTATCGCAATTGTGCTGGGCGACGAAGAGACTGGTTTGAGCGTAGATACTTGGAAGCTATGCGATGCGCATGTTAAGATTCCACTGTCGGCCAAAGGCGTTGGCTCATTGAACGTTTCTGTAGCTGCCGGCGTAATCACTTACGAAGTGGTTCGTCAGCGCGCCAAATAATTGATGGACAGGAAATAAATTCCACTAATTTTGCTGGAGTTATGCGCAGCATAAAAATGGTTGACCTCCAGGCGCAGTATGCCCGTTTATCGTCTGAAATTGATCAGGCCATCAAACAGGTGCTTTTGCAAGGGGATTTTATTCAGGGCTCTGCGGTAAAACAATTGGAATCTGCTTTATCTGAGCGTTACCAAGTCAAACATGTGATTTCTTGTGCCAATGGCACCGATGCTTTGCAATTGGCCTTCATGGCTTTGGATTTACCCAAGGGTTCCGAAGTCATTACTCCTGCTTTTTCCTACGCTGCTTTGGCTGAAGTGCTTTTGTTGCTTGAGTTGAAGCCCGTTTTTGTTGAGGTAGACCCAGCTACTTTTTTGATGGATGTTTCCTTGGTTGAAGCATTGATTACCGAGAATACGAGGGCGATTGCGCCGGTTCATTTGTATGGGCAAATGGTTTCCATGGAACCTTTGTTGGCCGTAGCGAAGAAACATAATTTATTTGTTGTTGAAGATGCCGCGCAGGCCATTGGTTCGCAGTATTGTACTCCGGGTGAACATGGATTTGCCGGAATGATGGGACATATCGGCACAACCTCCTTTTTCCCAAGTAAGAATTTGGGTTGCTTTGGCGATGGCGGTGCAATTTTTACCAATGATGATGTTCTAGCTCAGAGATTGCGCAGCATGGCAAATCACGGCCAGACTGTTAAATATCAGCACGATATACTCGGTTTGAATTCTCGGTTAGATACCTTGCAGGCCGCCGTATTGATGGCGAAATTGCCTCATTTGCATAACTTTGAAAAATCTAGGAGAGCGGTTGCTGCACGATACGATGAAGCGTTAGGCAGCTTGGATGGTTTGGAAATTCCAGTTAGAACGGTCGACAGTTCTCACGTTTTTCATCAATATACGATTACTTGTAAAACTGCGGCGATGCGCGATGGGCTGAAAATGTATCTTGCCGAACACGAAATACCCTCCATGATTTATTATCCGAGGCCATTATTTTTGCAGACGGCCTATAAGCAGGTTGTTAGTATGCCCATTTCAGAAGACCTTTGCAATCGAGTTCTTAGTTTGCCTATCTGTCCAGAATTGGACGTTGAGCAGCAAGAATACATTATAAATAATATACGAAATTTTATCCAAAAATCCCAATAAATCGAATGAAAGTAGCAGTAGTAGGAACCGGTTATGTAGGTTTGGTGAGCGGAACTTGTTTCGCGGAGACCGGAAACGACGTGATTTGTGTTGACATTGATCAGCGCAAGGTTGACATGTTAAGTGGGGGTCAGATCACCATTTTTGAACCAGGACTAGAAATTCTGTTTAAGCGCAATTTGAAGGAAGGCCGTTTGAGCTTTACCAACAATTTGGAAGATGCCATCAAGGATGCACAAGTCATCTTTTTGGCCTTGCCAACCCCTCCTGGTGAGGGCGGTGCTGCGGATTTGAAATACGTTTTGGGCGTGGCAGACCACTTGGGTAAAATCATGACGGGCTACAAGGTGATTGTAGACAAGAGCACGGTTCCTGTAGGTACTGCGGATAAGGTTGAAGCGGCTATCAGGGCGAACTACAGCGGTGAATTTGATGTGGTAAGTAACCCAGAGTTCTTGCGTGAAGGCGTGGCAGTGGATGATTTCATGAAGCCAGATCGCGTGGTGATTGGTGCCAAAAGTGAGCGTGCTTTTGAAGTGATGGATGAATTGTATGGTCCTTATGTACGTCAGGGCAACCCGGTGATGCACATGGATACGCGCAGTGCGGAGTTGACAAAATATGCGGCCAATAGTTTCTTGGCAACCAAGATTTCTTTCATGAACGAGATTGCTCGCTTGTGTGAGTTGTTGGGTGCGGATGTAGATATGGTGCGCAAGGGTGTGGGCAGTGACGACCGTATCGGAAAGCGCTTTTTGTTCCCGGGCATTGGATATGGTGGAAGTTGCTTCCCTAAGGACGTTCAAGCGTTGGTGCACAGTGCTGCTGAAGTGAATTACGATTTCAAAATTTTGAAAGCGGTTGAGGATGTGAATTACGATCAGAAGAAGGCTTTGTTGCCTAAGATCGATGCGCATTACGGCGATATTAAAGGGAAAACAGTGGCGATGTGGGGATTGGCGTTTAAGCCGAATACCGATGACATTCGTGAGGCTCCTGCTTTGGAAATGATCGATGCATTGTTACAAAGAGGCGCCAAGGTGCAGTGTTACGATCCAGAAGCGATGCCAAACGTGCAGCGCATTTTGGGAGATTCTGTTGTATTTGCTGAAAAGATGTATTCCGCTTTGGAAGGCGCAGATTTTTTGGTAATTGCCACGGAATGGCCTGAATTCAGAACCCCCGATTTTGGTCGTATAGATGGGTTGTTGGCAGAAAAAGTTATCTTCGACGGGCGTAATGTTTTCGAATTGGATACCATGCGTAAACACGGATATACTTACTATAGCATCGGTCGTAAAGACATCAAATGAGCAAAGAAAGAGTTTTAATTACAGGCGCTGCTGGCTTTTTGGGAAGTCATTTGTGTGAGCGATTCTTAAAAGAAGGATACCATGTAGTAGGGATGGACAATCTCATTACAGGCGACTTGAGAAATATCGAACATTTATTTCCTTTGGAACATTTCGAGTTTCACAACCACGATGTCAGCAAGTTCGTACATGTGGCTGGTGATTTGAAATACATCCTCCATTTTGCATCACCTGCATCACCGATTGATTATTTAAAAATCCCTATCCAAACCCTAAAAGTTGGTTCTTTGGGAACCCATAATTTATTGGGACTTGCGATGGCGAAAAAGGCTAGAATTTTGGTGGCCAGTACTTCTGAAGTCTATGGCGATCCTACAGTGCATCCACAAACTGAAGAATATTGGGGCAATGTGAATCCGGTTGGACCTAGGGGTGTATACGATGAAGCCAAGCGTTTTCAAGAGGCTATCACCATGGCGTATCATACTTTTCACGGCTTAGAGACTCGCATCGTAAGGATTTTTAATACCTATGGACCGCGGATGCGTCTAAACGACGGTCGAGTGTTGCCTGCATTTATGGGACAAGCCCTTCGTGGTGAAGATCTTACCGTGTTTGGCGATGGCAGTCAAACCCGCAGTTTCTGTTATGTCGATGATTTGGTGGAAGGAATTTACCGTTTGCTATTAAGCGAATGTGCTGATCCAGTGAACGTGGGCAATCCCCATGAAATCACGATTGGACAGTTTGCGGAGGAGATTATCAAGTTAACGGGTACAGACCAGAAGGTGATTTATAAGCCTTTGCCTACGGATGATCCAAAGCAACGTCAGCCAGATATCACCAAGGCCAAAGCCATTTTGAATTGGGGCCCAAAGGTGGATCGTGCGGAAGGGTTGAGAATTACTTGGGAATACTTTAAGTCTTTGCCTACGGAGCGTTTGTACGAAGAATCACATCACCGTGATTTCGTGAAGAGCGTTTAACTCATTGGATTTTACGAGAGTCCCGTACTTTGGATAAGAACGGCGACTTCATAATTCACCCTGCCACTGATATAGGGTGTATACTTATGCGAGTTGATTGGCGAGCTGACCGCAAGCGGCATCGATGTCTTTCCCTCGACTGCGTCTTACGTGTACGATTAACTTTTGCTTTTCTAACGCTGCAGCAAATGCGTCTAGCCGGTCTGTAGGTTGATAATCGGCCAGAGAAATAGGATTGTATTCGATCAGATTAATTTTTGAAGGGAATTTTCGGGCAAAAATCACGAGTTCCTTTTCTTCTTCTGGGCCATCGTTTACTCCTTCTATGACGGTGTATTCGAGGGTTGGGCGGATGCCAGTTTTATCGTACCAGTAATTGAGGGCCTCAGCGAGCATTTCCAAATTGTTGCTATCATTGATAGGCATGATAGCAGATCTTTTCTCATTGTTGGCGGAGTGTAGACTCAGTGCCAAATTGGTTTTGATGCCATCGTCGGCCAGTTTTTGAATCATCTTGGCGATGCCGGCGGTGGAGATTGTCAATCGTTGTGGACTCATTCCTAACCCATCGGGCGATGTTATTAGTTGAACACTACGGAGTACATTCACGTAGTTCAACAGTGGCTCACCCATCCCCATATAAACGATGTTATCTAGGCGTTTTCCGTGGTGTTCTTCGGCCAATTCGTTGATGATCCATACTTGATCAAAGATCTCAGCGGCTGAGAGATTCCTCATGCGTTTGAGGTAGCCCGTGGCGCAGAATTTACAATCTAAGGAGCAACCGACTTGTGAACTGACGCACGCTGTGGTTCTGCTGCTGGTTGGAATTAATACGCCTTCAATTTTATTGCCATCGTGGAGTTCAAAGGCCACTTTGATGGTACCGTCTTTGGAGTGTTGGGCGGTGTGAATTTT
>JBEGUW010000040.1:0-3704 GCA_041178665.1 Bacteroidota bacterium | reverse complement strand
GTGTTTTTAAACGTACTAAGTGATAAAAACACGGTGGAGGTAAAGGCGTAATAAAAATCAGTTGATTCGTGAATCGTTAAGTGATATAGCCAATTGTCGAGCAGTAAGATGCCAAGGAAACTTAGGATGGAGATTCGAATGGGTTCAAGTTTTACTGTTTTGATTTTTACCAATTGAATAGTGAATCTCAATGCGAAAAGATTGAGTAAAATATCATTCGTCCAATAGTTTAAAAATAACAATGTTTTCACTTGGATGGAGGTGTTTATGTCGATATTTTACTGCGTTTTGCCACCTGGATGTTTTGAGTATTCCGGTTTCTAGATGCTACAAAGGTATTTTTCCATTTCGAAACGGATTGATGAAAATGTATCAATTTTAATCTGGGTGAAGGGGTGTTATTTGTATCGGTTTCGTTGTGTATTAGTTTTTGCCTTTTTCTGAGGGCAACGAAAAATGGATATTCAGCATCAAAGTAATCGTTGATAGGTTCATACTCCCATGAAATTTAAAATAGCATTATGTACTGTTTTTTTGTTCTTTGGGTTTAAAGCATCCGTTGCCCAATATACGTATCCGATTTATGGTGGATTATTCATCACAGGAGCTGTGAATATCGTGTCAATTCACAGTGCTAGTAGTCAGAGTGTAAGGATTACCAATTATAGTGATTATGATACAACCATTAATCTAACAGCCAATAAGTCGGTGGATTTGATGATGTACAAAAAGTTCTTTACCATTTCTGTTGGGAGCAGGAATACCATTCTTAAACGCACATTGTTTGCACTATCCAGCAAGCCCATAACTATAACCACACAGAATATATGGGGATCACGGGCAAATGAAACAAAACTCACAGGTTTAGGTCCATCGGGTTCCTATCAATCCATTGAGAAAGCAAACTGCGGAAGCCAATATGTTTTGTATCATCCCAAGACCTGTCATGATTCCTATTTCAATTCTGGTCAGTACAGTAAAACAAATGTGTATTGTTTTACTGTTGTTGCCTTTGACGATCAAACAGCGGTACAATTTGATTTGAACTTTGATACTGATTTGGGCAGAAAATTTTCGAAAACACTCAATAAAGGTGAGACTATTCAGATTTTGCTAAAACAACCAAGGGGGAAATTACACATTGTTAACGGCGGTAAAATCACATCTGCCGATTGTAATAAAAAACTTGCAGTTTTTTCCAACAATTTTGGTTTAGGATTCACAACGGGACTTAATTATTACAATATCGACAAGGGCGTTTATCCATTTGACGGTATAGAAATCGAACAGTTGCACCCGATAAAATCTTGGGGTTATGAGTTTGTAGTAGCATCGGAAGGGAAGAGCCACGTGGGAAATACGTATCATCTGTTTAGCTACAAAGACAATACAATTTGGATCAATGGTAAAATGACGATTATTGATAGAGATACGGTCATTGCCGATACGGTTTTTTATAAGCCCTTGTTGATACAATCGCTTAAGCCCATTGCCATTACGCAATATGTATCAGGCGCTAAAAATCAATCGGCTTTTGGAGCGCCCGATGATAAGGTCTATGCCAACGTTTTGGACTTTGCAAGCATTCCCCCAACGAATGCCTTAACGAAAGAAATTTCGGTGCCCATTCCAACGCTAGTGGGAACGAATCAAATGAATCGAGCGGTGGTGTTTTCTCCGGGTAATAACAAAATTGAGGTGAATGGCAAATCATACACCCTAACCAAGAAGTTCGGCACAATTTACTGGGGCTCCATTCAAAATACCAAACAGGATGTAATTAATATAAAATCAACCTCAGGGTTCAATGGATATTTTATTCATACCAAATCCAGTGACACTTTTGACATTTCTGACCAAAGAGCCTTCGCTGCGGGTGTAATGACCTTGTATTCCGGTTGGGATTCATTGCAATCGCGCATCAGGGTGAACAAACAGGGTGCCCATTGGTATGGGGTGGATGATACAGGGGTTGCCGTGGCTTGCGTAGGGGCAAACACCAATTTTGCCTTGGAGGCGGGTTTGCGAAAATTGCAAAAGATCACCTGTTACGTAGACGGGAAGCTCGCAAGTCAATCCGCGGATTTTGATTGGAAGTTCACCGACACCGGCAAGGTAAAAATCACCTTTAACTATGAATTCGGTGATTATGGCTGCGACAGTGGGGTTCAGCATTCTGTGAGTCGATGGGTGAAAATCTATCAAAATGTTGATCGTAAGCCATTTGCGGATACCACGGTGTGCGCCGGTGATACCCTTCGATTTTTTTCAAACAAAGATTATTTGTCCAAGGTGAAATGGTTTAGTCCCACCACCAAAATCTCTTGCGATACCTGTAGGATACTCACCTATGTAGCCAAGCCCAATGCAAAAAGCAGATACTTGCTCACCATCCAAAAACCGGCCTGCAACAACTATTACGACACTTTTTCTATTCAGGTCAGGGATTCGTTGAAGATAGATGTGGCACATGATTCAGTTTATTGTATTGGCGATACGCTGCGGTCATTTGTATCGGGCAGCGGGGGCGATTCGGTTCATTACAAATGGTTGTATACATTCAATGGCGATACGGTGCAATTGAATCACAAAATGAAGGAATCTGGCCAATGGGCCATTATGCTCTCGGATGGTTGCACGAAGAAGCCTATCGTAAAAACTTTTATCGTTTACGTAGACACTACCCAATTGAAGGTTGGCACAATTGCAGATTCGATGTGTAAAGGCAGGGAGGTGTTCGATTTGAATACGGTGAACGTGAGTCCGAAAGGTGGAAAATGGCACTTGGATGGTTCAATGCTGAATGCTGTAACCTCGGTACGACTTGATTCATTGATGAGCTACCCCAAGCAGTTGGTTCTGAACTATCTTTATCAGAACATCAAAACCGGCTGTGCGTTTAACCATGCAGATTCGTTTTGGGTGTCGGACACCGTGAAAACAAATCTTGGCAGCGTGAGTAGCATTTGTAAGGAGGTGAAGTTGTGGGATGCCCCAGTTGCATTTAAGTCCTCCAGCGCCGGCGTATGGTATTCTCCCACATCGGGTTTGGCGATCGACAGCATGGGTAGAATCAACCCCAGGAATTCTAGTGCGGGAACGTTCAAGGTGAACAAACACAGCAAGAATGCGGCGGGTTGCGATTATCAGAGTGAAGGACAGATTAGCATCGCACCAGCGGTGCTCAGCATCAGCGGTACGTTGAGTGTTACATCGGGCAAAGTGCCATTGTTGGTGAATTTCGATGGCAAGAATAGCATCGCGGGGGCAACTCAATACAAATGGCTGTTTGGTGATACGAAGCAATCGCCCAAGGATACCGCTTGGGGTGCAGCCGTGAGTTATACCTACAAGGATACAGGCAAGTTTTACCCCAGATTGATCGGGGTGTCTGGCGGCTGTCGCGACACAATCAGTTTGGGCGGGGTGAGTGCAAGATTGCTTAGCACAAACGAACTGGGCGAGAATCTCACGGTGAACCTTTACCCCAATCCAACAGGCGCAGGCAACGAGGTGATATTGAAGATCGCCAACAACAAGCAAACCCGGAATGTAACTATTTACAACGCTGTAGGCAGTAAAGTGTCCTCGCATCGCATCGAAAAAGGCCAGCAACAAATCAAGCTCACTGCAGCATCGCCCGGAATCTACTTGATTGAGATAGAAGGCGCTGGAAATAAAATCAAGTGGGTGGTTGAGTGATT
>JBEGUW010000039.1:0-12445 GCA_041178665.1 Bacteroidota bacterium | reverse complement strand
GATTCTGCACTGTTTGTTAAGAATAGAAAAAAACTATCCGATGCAATGGTTTCGGGGTCTATCGCGGTATTTCACAGCAATGATGAATTGCCAAGAAATGGGGATGCGTATTTTACATTTCGACAACAATCGGATATATACTATTTAACAGGAATTGACCAAGAGGATACTATATTGTTATTGTTCCCAGACTCTCCAAATCCATTGTACAAAGAGATGATTTTTGTGAAGGAAACGAGCGACCAAATTGCTGTTTGGGACGGAGCTAGATTAAACCCGAACCAAGTATATGAAGTCTCTGGGATTAAACAAGTTTTTTGGTTTCACGAGTTTTGGAAAACAATTCATGCCGCCTTTTTGTTGGCCGAAAACATATACTTGAACTTAAACGAAAATGATCGTTTTTCTGACCGCGTTTCATATTCTAACTTGCGTTTTGCCAAAGAAATAAAAGACAAATATCCCGCACACAATTTCAAACGATCCTCTCCCATTCTTGCCAACTTGAGAATGAGGAAAGAAGTGGAAGAAATTGATCAACTTAAGGAAGCAATCAACATCACCCAAAAAGGATTTGAGCGACTTCTAGGCTTTGTTAAACCAGGTGTTTTCGAATACGAAATCGAAGCGGAATTGATTCACGAATTCATCAGAAATAGAAGTCGTGGATTTGCCTTTGACCCCATCATCGCAAGTGGTTCTAGTGCTTGTGTATTGCATTACATCGAAAACAATAAACAGTGTAAAGACGGCGACCTATTGTTGTTAGATTTTGGTGCAGAATACGGGAATTACAATGGCGACTTATCTCGTTGCATACCAGTGAATGGAAGATTTTCACCTCGACAAAAAGAAGTGTACAATGCGGTACTTTTGGTTCAGCGAGAGGCCAAGAAATTGCTTCGTCCGGGTGTGAGTTTGCCAGCCTATCACGAAGAAGTTTGCAAAATCATGTCGGATCAGCTCATTCAATTGGGCTTATTGACTTCGGCGGAGGTGAAAGCAAATCCTAAAGCCCACTTAAAATATTACATGCATGGCACGAGTCATCATTTGGGATTGGATGTCCATGATGTGATGCATCGCTGGGAGTCGATGGACATCAACAATGTTGTTACGGTTGAGCCAGGTATTTACATTCCAGAAGAAGGTTTGGGGATTCGAATTGAGAATGATGTTTTGATTACTGCGAATGGAGTAATCGACTTTATGGAGAATTTCCCAATCGAGGTAGAAGATATTGAAGAACGAATGAATCGTTCATAAGAGTCATTTTGACTTCAACTTCTTAAGAGTCGAGCTCACTTCCAGCCATGGGACCCTTTCAGTGGGACAAATTTGCAGTCTTGAAGTATTTCTGATTTGGTTTGCGTTTCTGATATTTTGGTAATTCGCATCATTTTCAGGTCTTCGGTATTATCGCCAACGGGAATCACCAATCTACCGCCAATTGCGAGCTGTTTTACATACGTTTCAGGAACGGCTGGTGCTCCGGCGGTTACAACAATTGCATCAAAGGGAGCAAAGGAAGGCAATCCCAATGTGCCATCGCCATGAAATAATTGAATTTCCGCACCCAAGGCTTTGAATATGGCACTGGCTTTTTGCAATAGAGGTAGAATATATTCAACACTGTAAACTTGTACGCCCATAGCCAATAATATTGCGGCTTGATAACCACTACCCGGACCTATTTCCAATACTTTATCGCCCGATTTTATGGCTAGTAATTCTGTTTGATACGCTACTGTATAGGGCTGAGAAATTGTTTGGCCGTGATCAATTGGAAAGGCAGCATCGCGATAAATGAAATGTTCAAAATCCTTAGGGAAAAACCATTGCCTAGGAACCGTCCCCATCGCTTGTAAAACCGCAGGTGATTGAATCCCTTTTTTACGAAGTTCATCAACCAAGCGTTTCCGCTGGCCTTGGTGAATCAATGTGTCTACTAAATCCGTCTTTTTTACCATCTGTTCAAAACCCTATTTGGGTACTCACTGCGGTTTGCAAATCTTTGCACCCGACCACAAAGGTAGAACATGCTAAAATCAGTTGTCATAGGATCGAAAAGAAAAGTAGAAATTTTCGAACATTTGCTAGCCACAGTAAATGGATTTGACTTGGTGGGCTTTGTGGACCCAGACGATTCTCAAAACATTTCGATGCTGGGAGAATTCATGTTTGCTTTGGAGATTGCGAGTATGGGCGATGTGTTTTTTGTGGATCGACATGTAAAGAATTTGCCGTTTGATGTCATTTGTAACTTAGTTAAGATGGGAAAACACATCTATTTTGATGGTTACAGAAATTGGAATCTGGGAGAAATTGAAACTTTATCCAAATTCAAAAGAGAATCCAATGTCGTTATCCAAATTGGAAATGTCCTTCACAACAAACCCCTTTTCACCGCAGCATTACAACTGGTTAAAAAGCCGCGTTATATCAAATTAGAAAAACACTGTCATCCACCCCAAACAGGTGAGTTTGCCGCTTGGATACACACGAATTTATACCAAGAAATTGATTTGATTCAACGCACCGTTTCGAGTCGTGTTAGAAGCATTTCGGCAAGACCCATGTTTTTGTTTGGCAAACAGACGGATTTATTGAATATCCATTTAGAATTCGACAACGACGCGATAGCCCATATTACTGCGGGTAGAGCAATGGAACCGGGAACATACACACTTAAAATTTTCCAACAAGACCGTTTGTATCTTTTGAATTTTGCAGCGAATGAGCTTGTGGAATATCGCACGGCTGAACAAAGTGATCAACTTTCACTATCTGCCGATTTTGATCATCCAGAATTGCCCCCGGAATTGATTCGTATTGATCGACAGATTATGCCATTTGATACTTGGAAAATGGAGTTGCGCAACTTTGGAGAGAACATCAACAACAACCTAACACCGTTAACGAATCTAGAGCACGCTTTAGAGGTTACAACTACTTGCGAATGGGCCATCGATAAGGTCCAAAGGAAATATCAGGATCTATAATCGAATCCAAAACAAACCATAGCATTTTTATGGTTACTTAAAATCCATTAAGTTTGTGGTGTGAGGTCTTTCAGCGGAATACAATATTCTATTGCATTTTTATTGGGTATCATTGGCATAATGTCGTGTAAAGATGAACACAAAGGCATTCCGGCGCAAATTTCTATTGATTCGGTTTCCTTGGACATTTCATCGCTTCAAGGAAATAACATTCACCAAATTAAAGGTGTTCAAGTGTTTGCGAATGAGGAATTTATTGGCAATTTCGAATTCCCCTGTAAAATACCAATCACTAAACTTGGAAATATCACACTCGAAATTTTCCCCTTGGTGTTTATCAACGGTAGCAAAAACAACCTAGGCATTTATACGCCGATGGCTTCTTACGTAGATACTTTCCTACTTCAAGCCGGGAAAAGCATTCCGATAAAACCTGTTTTCACGTTTCGCAAGAACGCCTTTGTTCGATGGAATGAAGATTTCGAAGACAACAACTCTACCCTTGTTCCAATTGCGCCCTCACCCTATCCTGGCGATTCTATTTCAATCGTAAGTACTCCTTTTGAACTTGATGGCAAATTCAAGAGCACCACAAAAGCTTATCGAATCGTATTTGAGGACATCGACTCAAGCAAATACATAGATGTTGGTTCATTTGAAGAGTTCAAGGATTTGCCTATGGATGGCTCTTCCGTTTTCTTCGAGTTTGATGTGAAATCAGATTTACCCGTTCAATTGGCAATGCGACGAAAGAATTCCACGGCAAACGAACTTTTACCCTATATGTTGGTCAATAAAACCGGTGGCCAATGGAAGAGATTTTATGTCAATTTGGTATTTGAATTGGCCAGTCAACCCGCCGGAACATCGATTCGTCTTTTCTTCGATATCAATAAACCTGAAGTTTGCACCGTTTCTAGGGAAATATTCATCGATAATTTGCGTTTGAGTTTTCTAAAGTGATATGAATCAAACCCGTAGAATTATTCTCCATGTTATTGCCGATTGGACAGCGGCTACTTTGAGTTGGTTGGGTCTGTTTCTGTTTAGGAAGAGTTTTATTGAGGCGAGTAAACACGGTTATGAAATTCCGGTTAACCACGACGACAATTTGCTATTGGGTTTATTATTAGTGCCCCTTTTTTGGATTCTACTTCACGGCATTAGCGGTTATTACAACTACATTTTTAGACGTTCTCGATTAAAGGAACTTCAGCACACCTTCAACAGCACAATTATTGGCGTAGTTTTTCTCTTTTTTACATTAATTCTGGACGATAGTATTTCCAATTATCGCGATTATTATTTATCGGTTGCATTATTATTCGGATTCCAATTTTCATCAACCCTTATATTTAGATTGATATTGGTCACCACGACGATTCACAATGTCAAAAATAGAGTTTGGGGCTATAACACATTGATCGTAGGTTGCGGCGACAGGGCGCTTAAACTTTATCAAGAGTTGAATTCGGCCAAAAAATCGGAAGGTTTCTTTATCAAAGGATTTGTAAAAATCAAAGATGAATGTCAACTTCAAGATTTCGGAACCACAGTACTAGGACATTGGAGTGAATTGCCACGACTTATCAAAGAATTACAAATTGAAGACATTATTCTTTGTGCTGAGGCCAGCGAAGCCGACAACGTAACTCCCATTATTGATTGCGTGCAGAATGAAGAAATTCATCTCAAGATTATGCCGGACCAATTTAGTTTGGTTTTAGGGATGGTAAAAATGAACAACATTCTTGGAGCCATGCTGGTAGAGGTAGATTTTGAGGTGATGCCCACCTGGCAGAAGGTATTGAAGAGAATCATTGACATTTTGGTATCCATCATTGCGTTGATACTCTTATCTCCTATCTATTTAATTATCGCTTTAATTATTAAATTCGATTCTAAAGGTCCGATCTTCTTTACTCAACCCAGGATTGGGTTAAAAGGGAAATTTTTTAATATCATCAAGTTCCGCAGCATGAGAGTGAATGCAGAAACATCGGGTCCACAGCTAAGTCATGACCAAGACGATCGCAGAACGAAAATCGGAATTATATTGCGTCAGACACGCTTGGACGAATTGCCCCAGTTTATCAATGTGCTGATTGGTCAAATGAGTTTGGTTGGCCCTAGACCTGAGCGTGAATTCTTTAAGGAGCAAATTGTGGCCAGGGAGCCTATTTATCAAAGATTGCAACGAATCAAGCCAGGGATTACGAGTTGGGGACAAATTAAATATGGCTACGCGAGCAATGTCGACGAAATGATCGACCGCATGAAATACGATATTTTATATCTAGAAAATATGTCATTAGGATTAGATTTCAAAATCATGCTTTACACTGCTTTGATTATGATTCAAGGTCGAGGTAAATAAGACCATTTTCTTCCTAATTTTGTATCAATCTAAACATGATGCAAGAAAATCAAGTATCCAATACACCCATAAAATTGATTTGGAATTGGGTAAACAAAGAAAAGAAGAACGTTCAATTCATCTTAATCTATGCAATCGTTTCTGGATTATTGAGCTTGGCCATACCCTTGGGTATACAAGCTTTGGTAGGTACGGTAATGGCGGGCAAATTGAGTTCGAGTTGGGTGATTATTGTGGGAATGACAACCGTTTTGGTGGCACTTTCAGGAAGTACCAAATTGGCCCAAATAAGCATATTGGAAAGCATACAAAAAAAGCTATTTGTTAGGTATGCATGGATTTACAAAGAGAACATTGTACAACGAAACGACATCGACTTAACGGAAAAAGCAAGGAAATTTTTAGACATAGTAACCTTGCAAAAATCGTTTTCAAAATTAATCGCTGATTTCACCAAAAGTGCATTGCAAATCATCGTTGGTATTTTACTTCTGACCATTTATCACCCTTTATTCATTGTGGTAGGAATCGTAATATTCCTAACTATAGCTTTGGGATTTCGTTACACTTGGAAATCGGGATTTGAAAGTGCTAGAAATGAAAGCAACATGAAATTTAGCACCTATGAAACCATTTTATGCCTCGCCAAGAGAGGTGAAAGCCTAGAGATGGAAACTACGCACTTGGAAAATTTCCATAACTCAGTGGATTCATACGTGAAGTATCGCGAGGAGCATTTCAAAGTTTTGTATAAGCAAGCCAAGTTTGCAATTTTCTCCAAAACTCTTTTCACTGCCGTGATGTTGATTGTGGGCAGTTACTTACTCGTTGGTAATCAAATCAGTTTGGGCCAATTTCTTGCTTCTGAAATCCTGATCATCACCCTATTGGATGCTACTGAAAAGTTGGTATTGTCTGTTGAGAACATGTACGACGGCGGCATTGCACTAGAAAAACTTAACGGCATTGAATCCATCAATCAACCATCTTAAAAAAATGAAAAATTCCAACAAAAAAATTCCGAATTATTGGCTTAAAGATAGCGTTTGGATTGGAAGAGCCATGGTTGTTCGATTGCGTATTGTGTTCTTTATATTGCTTGGGACCATGTTTTTGCCTTGGCGACAGAACATACAGGCCACGGGTAAAGTAATTACATTGCTGCCCAACCAACGTCCGCAAGAAATCCAAACCAACATTGCGGGACGGGTCAGCGATTGGAAAATCAAAGAAGGTGATTTTGTGAAAGAAGGTGATACCATCGTGGTTCTCAAGGAGATCACAACAGAATATTTGGATCCTACTCTTTTGGATCAAACTGAATTGCAAATCAATGCCAAAGAGAAATCGGTTCTCAGTTACACGAGTAAAATTGATGCCATCAACGAACAAATCAAACAGTTGGAGAACAACCGAGATTTGAGTCAATCCAAAGCACTCAATAAAATCGAACAGGAACAATTCAAACTCAAAATCGAACAGGCCGAATTATCAGCCGCCGTTGTTGCCGTAAACATTGCAAAGAAACAGTACGAACGCGACAGTGTGTTAGCGATTGATTTATTAAGGAGTCCATTGGATGTTGAAAACCGCAGATTAAAGTATCAAGATGCGATAGCCAAAAAGATAGGCTTGGAAGCCAAAATACGAAGTGCGAACAACGCCGTGGAAACAGCCAAAATTGAATATCGCAATGTGAGATCTGAGTATGGCGAAAAGTTGGCAAAAACCGAAAGTGAACGTTTTTCTGCCATATCATCGCAGTTAGAAACCGAGGCTGAGGTGAGTAAACTCAGGAACAGTTACAACAATTACACCATTCGAAATGGTTTCTACATCATCACAGCGCCGCAGGCGGGCTACATTTCCAAAACTTCGATCCGGGGAATCAATGAAACCGTAAAAGCAGGCCAAGCGATTTGTACCATTGTCCCAGACGGGGCTTCGTTGGCTGTGGAGTTGAAATTACAACCGAACGACATGCCTTTGGTAGATGTTGGCGAAACTGTGAATTTTGTGTTTGATGGATGGCCTACCATTGTATTCAGTGGATGGCCGGCTGCCAGCTTTGGTACTTTCTATGGCACCGTTTACGGCGTCGACAACATGGTAGATGAAAATGGCGAATATCGGGTATTGGTAAAATCTGATAACACCAAAAAAGCATGGCCTTCCGCCTTGAAATTGGGTGTGGGTGCCCGCGGATATATGTTACTAAAAACCGTGCCTGTGTGGTATGAATTGTGGCGAATATTAAATGGTTTTCCTGCCGATTTTTATGTACCAACTGCAGAAAAAAACAGCCCTAAGAAATGACAAAATCATCGCAATCATATCTACTCCAGGCCTTGTATTCACTGAGATTAACAATATTGTACATGGGTTTCTGTGCGATTTCTTTTTCATTGATGGGAACCGCAGGTGCAAAAGGGGTTTCAAACAACAGCGATACCAACATCACCATTCAACTGTACGACGTTGTAAGTCAAGTTTTGGCCTATCATCCAAGCATCAAAGAGGCGAAGTTGAACCGACCTATTGCGGATGCGAATTTGATGGCAAGCAGGGGCGCGTTTGACCCTAGCATTGCATTTGTGCGGGGCGACAATATTTCAACCAAGGATAACCAATACCAAAGTCAGTCCGTTGATTTAAATGTGCCTTTATACACCGGGGGCAATATCAAATTGGGAAATCGGAGTTATGGTGGTAGTTATTTCTCAGAAACAGAGAATAATTTTATCGAAACCGAGATACCTCTATTGAAAAATTTGATTACAGATTATCGTAGGACTACGCTAGCAAAGGCGAAGATCAATCTGGGCATGGGTGAAGCATTCCGCGACCAAATGGTGAACGATGTGATCTATGCGGTTGTTTTGACCTATTCTGAGTGGTTTTTGGCTTATGAATCGGCGAATCGGGTTAGTGAAGTGGCGGCTTTGGCTAAACAACGACAATTAGGGCTACGTCAGTTATTGATTTCGGGTGCTGGGAATGCGGTGGACACGATGGAGACATTTGTCCAATGGCAGCAATACGAAGCCAAGAGAAGGCTGTACGAATGGAAAACCGAAAAACAGCGATTGCTGTTGAGTATGTATTTATGGGATGAGAATGGAAATCCGATGGAACCTGCAACCCAATCTCGGCCTAGCAGTATGGGTATGGATTGGATCGACAGTCTCGTGCAAGAAGCGCACAGTTTTCTATTCTCAAGAGACTCCATCCCCATTATTCAGCCTAGCATCCAAATGAGCAGAATCAAATTGCAATCTTCAAAACTTGATTTCCAACTCACTAAGAATCAAATGCTTCCCAACCTGGATTTGAAATATCGATATTATCAGCCAGGAAATTTAAGTAACCCCAACCCCATTAATATCAATGAAACATATGGCTTTGGTTTGAGTTTTCAAACCGGATTGTTTTTACGACAACAACGCGGCCAATACAATATGATGAAATATGGCATCGCACAACAAGAACTCAATCTTCAAAATAAACTGCGTAACTATCAAGTAAAATCAGGCGCCCTTTACAAGGAATATGCCATCATTTCTGAGCAATCCAAACAATGGAATAGCGTAGCAGAAAACCAGTGGAAATTGTATTCAATGGAAAAGCAACGACTCGAAGCAGGGGATGTCAACTTTTTCATCCTAAATACCCGTGAAATACGACTTCTCGATGCGCAATTAACCGCATTGGATTATGGCTTTCAACGACAAGAATCGGGAATCAATTATTTGTATTATTTGGGTTGGTTGAGGATGCGATAAGTCGTCCCTTAATTCGTTGTTAATTTGTGGATAATACCTACCCCATTTCCGCTGTAATCGCGGGGTTTTAAGGTATTTTTACGAATCAATTAATAACAACAAAGTCAGATGACGGAAGATTTAAGTAGAGCGAATTATGACGCGGACAATATTCAGGTATTAGAAGGGTTAGAAGCGGTTAGAAAAAGACCTGCCATGTACATTGGTGATATCAGCGCGAAAGGCTTACATCACTTGGTTTACGAGGTGGTAGATAACAGTATCGACGAAGCGTTAGCGGGTCACTGTAAAAATATCAAAGTTTTCATTTTGCCAGGCAATGCCATTCGCGTTGAGGACGACGGTCGTGGTATCCCTACCGGATTACACACCAAGGAAAATCGCAGTGCGTTGGAAGTGGTAATGACGGTATTGCACGCTGGAGGTAAATTCGACAAGGATACATATAAAGTATCGGGCGGTTTGCACGGTGTGGGTGTGAGTTGTGTGAATGCACTTTCAACCGATTTAAAAGTTACCGTTTACCGCGAAGGCAAAATCTTCCAACAAGAATACAAAATCGGAAAACCTCAATATCCTGTAAAGGAAATTGGTGTTTCTGATCGTAGAGGTACAGTGGTTGAATTCACGCCGGACAATACCATTTTCCAAGTCACTGAATACAACTTCGATACGCTTCAAAATAGATTGCGTGAATTATCGTATTTGAACAAAGGAATCCGTTTGTCGTTGTGCGATGAGCGCGAAGCCGAAGAAGATGGTTCTTTCCGCAGCGTTGAATACTACAGCGAAGGCGGTTTGAAAGAATTCGTAACCTTTATCGATGGAACGCGTGAGAAATTGATCCCCTTCCCCGTGTATGCTGAAAGTGATAAGCATGGTATTCCAGTGGAGATTGCTTTCCAGTACAATACGGGTTATGCAGAGAACTTACACTCCTATGTCAACAACATCAATACAATCGAAGGTGGAACGCACGTAGCGGGCTTTAGAAGGGCCTTAACGCGTACGTTGAAATCCTATGCTGAACGGATGAAGTTGCTGGAAAAAGTAAAAATCGAAATTTCAGGCGATGACTTCCGTGAGGGATTAACCGGTGTGATTTCGGTTAAGGTGCAAGAACCACAATTCGAAGGTCAGACCAAAACTAAGTTGGGTAACAACGAGGTAATGGGTGCTGTAGATATGACTGTGGGTGAAATGCTCGACAACTACTTGATGGAAAACCCCAAAGAAGCTAGAATTATTGTCGACAAAGTAATCATCGCCGCCCAAGCCCGTGCCGCAGCTAGAAAAGCGCGCGAAATGGTGCAGCGTAAAGGTGCAATGAGCGGAATGGGATTGCCAGGTAAGTTGAGCGATTGCTCTAAGACCGATCCAGCTGCTTGTGAAATTTTCTTGGTAGAGGGAGATTCAGCGGGTGGAACTGCCAAGCAAGGACGTGACCGCGAATTCCAAGCCATCCTTCCTTTGAGAGGTAAAATATTGAACGTAGAGAAGGCTTTGGAGCACAAAATCTACGACAATGAAGAGGTAAGAAATATGTTCACGGCTATGGGGGTTCACATTGGAACCAACGAAGAAGGCGAAAAGGAACTAAACCTTTCCAATTTAAGATACCATAAGATTGTTATCATGACGGATGCCGACGTGGATGGTTCGCACATCAGAACCTTGATCCTTACCTTGTTCTTCCGACACATGAAAAAACTGATCGAAAACGGCCACTTGTATATCGCTACTCCTCCTTTGTATTTGGTTAAGAAAGGCAAAGAAAGCAGATATTGCTGGGATGATAACGGACGTGATATCGCCATTAAAGATTTGGCAAAAGGCGGCAATGAGGACAGCGTAGGCGTTCAACGATACAAAGGTTTGGGTGAAATGAATGCCGAGCAGTTGTGGGAAACTACGATGGATCCATCAAGAAGAACTTTGAAGCGTGTGGCATTGGATAGCGCCGCTGAAGCCGATAGAATTTTCAGTATGTTGATGGGTGACGATGTTCCGCCTCGCAGAGAGTTTATCGAAGCAAACGCTAAATACGCCAAGATCGACGTATAACGATTTGGGATTTTCTCCCATAAAATACTTTATGAATTATTGAAATCGAATGGCCCTGGAAGGGGTCATTCTTTTTATCCACTGCACCGGAATCAGAGCGGCCATCACACTTGCCAGAAGTACGCCCAAGTTGACAATCACGATAGCCCAAGGATTCAGTTCAACCATTACGTATTGCACAAAATAAACGTCTTGGTTTAGGGTTAAAAAGTGTGTTTGCTGCTGAATCACACAGAGTAGAACGGCCAAGGCATCACCAATTAGCAAACCCAATCCAACGATGTAAGCACTTTGCCAAAGGAATATACGTTGCAAGCTACCAATGCTACTTCCCATGGCTTGGGCGATGCCAATGAACGATGTTTTTTCAACCATCAGAATTAACAAGATGGTCGACATAGCAATAAGCGCTACCAATGCCATAAGGGTCAGGATGACCCATACGTTTGTGTTTAGGATAGCCAGCCAATCATAGATTTGTCGGTGAAACTGTCTTGAATCCGAAATACGCAATTCACCCGCGGCGGTTTGCATTGAGATTGCGGCCAGGTTGATGGGAGAATCTTTTGACTCCCAGAGTTCAATTTCTGTAAACCCGGCTTTGGGTTTGAGGTATTTCTGCACTAGGGCAAGCTCCGCGTATACCACTTGGTTGTCGATTTGCTCAATCCCAGTTTCAAATATTCCGGCGATGAGCGGCCGCGCTGCGCGCGGCCGCCCCCTACCCGACGAATCCTCCACAAAAAAGACGAACGTGGCCCTATCGCCAGTATCCAACTGCAATCGCGCCGAAAGCGATTTAGATATAAATACCCAAGGCTCATTATCAATCACAGCTGAATCCAATTGCCTCAGCAAAAAATCATTCATACAATAATGAAAATCATCGTAACTCATCCCCTTCGCCACAACCCCATCAATGTCCACATCACCCTTTATAATTCCTGCCTTACTAGCAGATATCGCAGCTCTTTCAATGCCCATAACCTGAAGCTCCGAAGCATTTGCGTTTTTCACAAATTCAGGCACGAATTGCGCACCCACAACCAAAGGATCCGCCCCTTCCATATTCGCCGCATGGTCTATGATGTAATTTCCATGAACCTTCACTATCTTGTCCTTGATTCCATTTTGAAACCCTTTCACTGTGGCAATCGTAACAATCATGGTCGCCACGCTCAACGAAACTGCAGAAATTGCCAAACGCATCATATTTTTGG
>JBEGUW010000038.1:0-5313 GCA_041178665.1 Bacteroidota bacterium | reverse complement strand
GTCGCGCCGCCATCCGTTGTACGCAACAATCCACTAAATGCACCCGTACCACTTGCACCCATCAAATACACATAATTTGGATCTTCTGGTGAAATCGCAAGCGAAGTACGTCCGCCAGTATTAACACTCGCATTCATTTGCTTCATCGCGCCAGCACCATCCATTTTCAAAATAGAACCAGAACCGGTAGATGCCCACAAAACGCCATTTTTATCCATTTTCAATTCTTTGATAGACCCGACACTAATTTTCTTTTGTGTTCCACCATTATTGGTGAACTCGTAGATACCATCCTCAGTTCCTAGGTAAAATTTATCTTCCTTTGGATGCGCTACCATTGAATTACACTGCATAAAGCTAGCCGCACTGGTATTTGTCATTTTAGTAAACGAAACACCACGAGCGTCGGTGCTCTTGTATAGACCTGCACCCAAGAATGCAGGAGACCCATTTCTGGTTCCCGATAAGTTTACAAATCCACCTTCACCTGTACCGTAAAAAATGGTACCGCTCACGGTTTGTGCAATACATGTAACGTTCAAGTTTTCTTGACGATCATTTATTGGACTCCAGCTATTGCCAGAAGATACAGAACGGAACAATCCACCACTCACACCACCGGCAAACCAAACATTACCAGAATCGCGGTGAATCAAAAATGCGCGAATACGCCCCCCCACGTTGTCGGGACCCATCTCTTCCCATTTCAATGGCTTGTTAGCACGACGTGTCAAACGAATCGCATCAGCTTGAACAATGGCCTCTTCAACCCACTCAGGTTCGATAGTGCCCGTAACTTCGTTCAAACGCATGCTGTAAACAGAACGAATCGCACCTTCAATGGAACGATGCTCGTGTTCTCCTTCGTTTTCTACTTTGCCAACATTTAGAGATTGAGGCATTTCAGTGGGGATAGTTGCAACAAACAACGACATTCCCGCTACCAATGTAGCTGAAGCTGAAAGGGTGAAAAAAGATTTTATGCTCATGTGATAAGTTTATTAATATTAAGGTACTTTACAAATTAAACATAGTGGGGTTACTTTTCCAATTATAATGGGCGAAATCCCTAAAAGAAAGTAGCAGATTTTAAACAAAAATCGCAAATCCGAAACCTTTACAAATTAGAGCACATGCTTTTCGGCATGATAAGAGCTCCTAACCATCGGTCCGCTTTCAACAAATCGGAAACCCATGCTCAATCCCAACTCTTCCCAATGCTTGAATTTATCTGGATGAACATACTCCTTGACATCCAAATGCATTTTTGTGGGTTGTAAATATTGACCCAATGTGAGCACATCGCAGCCATTCTCGCGCAAGTCTTCCATCAGCTGCTTCACCTCATCGTCCGTCTCACCCAAACCGAGCATCGCACCCGATTTTGTGCGTCGTCCATATTCGCTCGTGCGCTTCGTTTGCTCCAAACTTCTGGCATATTTTGCCTGCGGCCTAACCATACGATACAATCTCTCAACGGTTTCCATATTGTGCGATGTTACTTCCGCACCGGCATCCAAAACCATATATAACATGTCCCACTGCGACTTAAAATCGGGGATCAATGTTTCAATGGTGGTATCGGGATTTAACAACTTCACCGCCTTCACCGTTTCCGCCCACACCGTAGCGCCTTTGTCCTTTAATTCATCGCGGTTCACCGAAGTAATCACACAATGCTTCACCCCCATCAATTGCACAGCTTCCGCCACACGCATCGGCTCATTCAAATCATATTCTCCCGGTCTACCCGTTGCCACCGCACAAAAGCTACAACTGCGCGTGCAAACGTTCCCCAAAATCATAAAAGTGGCCGTGCCCTCACCCCAACATTCGCCCATATTTGGACAGCGACCGTCTTCGCAAATCGTGTGAAGTTTATGCTCCTTTACGATGCGTTTTACTCGCGTATAATTCTCACCGGTTGGCAAATCAATCTTTAACCAAGAGGGCTTGGGCGTTCTTTTCTCTTTCGATACGATAGGTAACTCAATCACAGCTTATTTTTTTAGGAGACGATAAAAATCAAGGTCGTTGGGTTGATTTCGACTTCGACTCAAATCCGGCAGCAAATGTAACAAATAGTGCGGGGAAGAAGTTTCGATTCATTTCCGAACGATGCCAAATGGGCAGATTTTTCACAAATTTATCCGCCGATAGCCCCACTGAAAGTCGATTTGAAGCATTTCGATAACTCCCCCATTCGGCCGAAAACGACATAGAAGCACCAATCCCTGAAGTGATATATCCATCTGCAAAACCCGCAGAATATCTCGCATTTCCACCTACCAGAGCCACATTATGAACTTTTGGATCATAGGCCACAGGGACATACCCATCGGTGAGTGGTGCGGGTTGATAAAGCCATATATAAAGAGGCCAAGAATAATTGAGCGGAATTTGACCCGCGAGGGTTATTTGCAGACCGAGGTCGGAACGACTTTGGCGTTCACTGATTACATATACTTTTCCCACGGCGATGTGCGCACAGACACTGTGATTAATTTTCTCGATCACAAATGGCTTGCTGCCCGGAAGTCGCTCGTTCATGACCTTAATCTCCCGCGGATCTTTAATAATTCCGAGGGATATAGATTGAAAATTGCGGAATTTTCCGGGCCTACCACTCAACGACAAAGTATTCAATAGTGGAGATTTTTTCTGCTGTCCGATCTTGGCGATGGCGTGTTCTCGCCAAAGCGAAATATCATAGCCGAAATGTCGAACATTCACACCCATTCCGATCATGTTTTGCGAGGATGGGTCGCCGGCAAGGGGCTGCGCCCCTGCCGGCGATGTGGATAACCCCATCAATCCGACAAGAAAACTCGCTGCCAACAACTTTAAACCCATGAATCAAAGATAACAATCCCCACCCAAACCCAAAAATGCGTTTTAAAGCAAATAATCACTCCACTTTCTCCCACACACAGCAAAACCTTTGCTTTTCAATACTTTTATTCTATTTTTGAAGGGTCAAATACGTATCCATTTGCACAAAATCCCACCCAAAAGCCCAAGTTGTGGCGCATTGTGGAAAAGAAGTGGTTAAAAAGGGGAGATTGTGGGAAATTGTGGGAGTTTGGATATTTATTTAGCAGACAGAAAAAACCAACACAGAATGACCGCATTCATTGGAGAGTTCAATTGCAAACTAGACGAGAAAGGAAGACTTTCCATCCCGTCGAAACTTCGGGCACAATTCCCGGAGGCCGTTGGCAATACGCTCGTCGTGAACCGCGGATTCGAGAAGTGTCTGGTGCTCTACACCAAGGAAGATTGGCTGGATGAAACCGCCAAACTGAACACCGTGGATGATTTCATGAGTCCCGACATCCGTCGGTTCAAACGAATCTTCACCAACGGAGCCAACTTGGTTCAGATCGATGGCGCACAACGCATCTTGATTCCCAAAAAACTATTGGAATACGCCGAACTCCTCGGCGAAGTCATCCTGGTAGCCAACGGAAACAAAATTGAGATGTGGGATCAAGCCACCTACGAATCTGAACTCAAAGTGGACTCCGCGGAAATGTCTCAGTTGGCACAGCTGTTTCATCAGCAACGCAACCAAGGGTAAGTAGCGCATCGGGCCGTTGGCAACCTGTTTGCTATGTACGACTATCACAACCCCGTCCTACTCCACCCTAGCGTGGACGCCCTGGTAACCAACCCAGATGGCACCTATGTAGACGTCACCTTCGGTGGCGGCGGGCACAGCCAAGCCATACTCAACAAACTTTCTAGCAAAGGCAAGCTCATCTCGTTTGATCAAGACGAAGACACCCTAGCCCGCGTGCCCAACGACCCACGATTTACCTTGGTGAACCACAATTTTCAATTTACCAAACAATACCTAGAATTTTTAAAAGCCTCGCCCGTGGATGGCATCCTAGCCGATCTTGGCATCTCCTCCCACCAAATTGATGTTGGGGAACGAGGATTTGCGCATCGCCTCAATGGACCCCTCGATATGCGAATGTCGGCCTCAACCCCCATCTCCGCCGCACAAATCGTTCAAAACTCCTCCGAAAAGGAACTCAATTACATATTTAAACAGTACGGCGAAATTCCAAATGCACGTCGACTTTCCGACATCATCATCCGCAGCCGCGGCAGCAAAGACCTCTCCACCATCGAAGGATTCAAGGCCGCCATCGCCACCTGCACCCCCGGCAAAACACCCGCCAAATATTTGAGTCAAGTATTCCAAGCCCTGCGCATCGCCGTAAATAAAGAAATGGAAGTATTGGAAGCCCTTTTGAACGATGCGGAATCCCTCATCAAGCCAGGCGGAAAACTGGTCGTGATTTCATACCACTCCCTGGAAGATAGACTCGTAAAACACTTGTTTCAAACAGGAAATTTGGAAGGAAATCGACATACCGACCTGTATGGACATATCAGCAAGCCCTTTGATAACATACCCAACGCAGCCATCACCCCTGATGATGCTGAAATTGAAAGCAACAAACGCGCAAGAAGCGCAAAAATGAGAATAGGAGTACGCAACACATGGAAGAGAACCCATTCTTGAACGCCGACATTGATCCACAAACTGTGACGGGAGAACCCATCGCACAAGAGCAGCAGACTGCCAACGAAACCACCATACCCATGTGGAGTTGGATAAAATTTGCCATGGTAGGATTTGCCTTGATGGTATTCTACATCTACAATTCGCATCACGCAAACAAAGCCATCCGCAAAAAAGAATTGCTCATCAAAGAACTCAAGGAACTCCATAGCGAACGCATCAGCCTAGAGAGTCAAATCACCAATGCTAGCAAGCAAAGTGAACTCAGCAAAAGACTCGAAGGAAGCGGCCTGAAAGAAATTACTACCCCACCCATCAAACTCGTGAAACCCCATGAACAAGACTAAAGTCAATTCACGGAAAATCATTTTGGTGCGTGCCTATGTGGTGCTCTCCCTGCTCATCGTGTTTGTTATTGCCATTTTCGCCGCCGCCATCAAATTACAGATGGGGACCGACAAAGTTTTCGCCGAGCAGATGAGTGAAAAAAATACCCGTGTCAAGGAAGTTGAGGCGTTGCGAGGCAATATCTACGCCGACGATGGCAGTCTTCTAGCTACCAGCGTCCCCAAATACGATGTGATTTTTGATTTGCGCGCCGATGGCCTAACTACCAAGATTTTCTTAGCCAAGATCGATAGCTTCTCTCAATTGTGCGCCAATATGTTCCCCGAGCGCAATGCATCGGCTTGGAAAGAATACCTCATCAAACACCGAGAACGCAAAACCCGATACCTCAAGATTGCCAAAGACTTAGGCTACGAACAAATCAAAGC
>JBEGUW010000037.1:0-13562 GCA_041178665.1 Bacteroidota bacterium | reverse complement strand
TTTGCAAAAAAAATCAAACAAGTCATGAAAAAGGAATTGCGTAGAAAACAAGATGGGGCGCCTTATTACAACCCCAATGAAAAACCGTTGTACGCAACCAAGGATATCATGAAAATGTTACCTCATGCCCACCCTTTTTTGTTGGTTGATAAGATTATATCGAAAACAGAAAACGCCATTGTGGGTATTAAGAACATCACATTTGACCAACCTTTCTTTGCTGGACACTTTCCCGGAGACCCTATCATGCCAGGGGTTTTGCAGCTTGAAGCGATGGCTCAATGTGGTGGTATTTTGATATTGAGTACGGTGGAGGATCCAGAAAACTATGGAACATATTTCTTGAAAATCGACAATACGAAATTCAAGGACAAGGTAGTCCCTGGTGATACTTTGATCATGAAATTGGAATTGATTGAACCTGTTCGACGTGGTTTGTGTATGATGCGTGGACGTGCCTGGGTAGGAGAAAAATTGGTTTGTGAATCAGAAATGATGGCTCAAATCGTAAAAATCGCGTAATTCGTAAAACTAAGACTTCAAAAATGATTCAGCCACTGGCCTACGTACATCCCTCAGCAAAAATATCAGATCACGTAATTATTGATCCATTTGTCACTATTCACGCCGATGTAGAAATTGGTGAAGGTACCCATGTTATGTCGGGTGCAACCATTTTCAAAGGAACTCGAATTGGAAAAAATTGTCGGATTTTCCCAGGCGCATCCATCGGTGCTATTCCTCAAGATTTAAAATTTGATGGCGAAGAAACACTAACTGTCATTGGAAACAATACAACAATCCGCGAATACGTAACAATCAACAAAGGAACCAAGGCTTCCGGCGTTACAAAAGTGGGTAACAACGTTTTGTTGATGGCTTATGTCCACTTAGCTCATGATGTAGTCATTGAGGATTACTGTATTTTAGCTAATAGCGTACAGGTCGCAGGTCACGTAACGGTTGGTGAATGGGCGATTCTTGGTGGCGCCGCATTGGTGCATCAATTTGTCAAAATCGGACGTCACGCCATGATTAGCGGAGGCTCTTTGGTAAGAAAGGATGTCCCCCCCTATACAAAAGCAGCACGTGAACCATTGAGTTACGAAGGAGTTAATAGCGTAGGACTTAGAAGAAGAGAATTCTCAACCGAGAAGATTGCCGAGATTCAGGATATCTACAGAACCTTATTTGTTAAAGGGTATAATACTGCCAAATCGATTAAAATTATTGAAACCGAATTCTCTCCTACCACCGAAAGAGATGAGATATTACAATTCATCAAAGAATCTGATCGTGGGATCATGAAAGGATACATCGCTAAATAACGATGAAAATAGTTTTTCAAGATTGTGGCAAAAACTACCATCGTACATGGTTGTTTCGACATTTGAATCTTGAGTTAGATTTGGGCAACAATAATCAGCCATTACGATTGGCTATTTTGGGAGGAAACGGAAGTGGGAAATCGACCCTCACTTTGATGATTTCAGGTCAGACCAACCCAACGGAAGGAAGCATCGACTGGTTAGATATTCATGGCAAGCAGATCTCTTCTGATTTGTGGTACAAGCATATCGCCCTTGCATCACCGGCCCTTGAATTACCTGAGGAATTCACCTTACAAGAATGGTTTAATTTTCACCACAGTGTTAAAGGATTTGCTTCGGGTATCACCTTAGATCATTTGGTCTCCATTTGTGGATTCTCGAGTAATACAAAATCTAAAGCACTCCTCACCTTTTCTAGCGGAATGAAACAACGCGTAAAATTGTGTATGGCATTGATGGGAACTGAATCCTTGGTGATTCTAGATGAACCACTAACAAACTTAGATGTCAGCGGTAGTCAGTTGTACGATAACTTATTGAATACCTACTTGGGACACCGAGCACTCATTGTGGCTTCAAATCGCGAAGATGAGTATAAAAAGTACTGTAATCAGATTTTGGATGTGAGTCAAATTAGTGCTGAACAATCAGTTTAATCGACGAGTTCTGTCCTTCCAAGTTGGTGATTTTCACAAAATACACCCCATTGCTTAAGTCTTGTATCGGAATTCCAACGCCTTGTTCTCCTGAACCTAGGTGGGTTTTGTATTGCAATTGAGATTGTAAATTGTACAATTCGATGTTCCAATCCGATGACGAAGCGCCTTTTGAGCGACTGAGCACGACGATATTGGTTCCGGGATTCGGATACAAATTGGCAGCAATTGATTCAACAGACTTGACGTTTGAAGAGGGTTTTTTAGAATTCAAAGAATTTGCCCACATCAAACCACCTCTACCCAATCCAAATACCATCTCTTGTAAAGAATCGCCCGTTAACTCAGCAAATGCTGGTACAACGCGTGAACCCATTTTAGGCATCGTTGAATCCGATACGGTATATTGGAAAAACCAGCTACTATCTTCAAGTAATGAATCTGTATACGGATGTCCATCAATTTGATAAAGTCTAGTATAACCATAGGCAGTACCAACAATAAACTCCTGCTTACCATCGCGATTTAAGTCGGTCACTCTCGGCACTGCATAACCAAATGCTTTCCAATCGCCTGGGGTTACATCATCTCTCCATTCATTGCCACGAGCTCCCCAAGCATTGCGCGTTTTGAGCGAATAATTATTAAAGGTTTTATTTGACGCTTCAAACAATGAAACGCGACCGTTGTAATAACCAACCAACAAATCCATATTGCCATCGGCATTATAATCATAGAGAAAAGGCGCTGCATTTGTCTCTCCCATTTCCATAGAAACCTTCAACAAATCTCGGGTTTTGTATACCCATTTCACTGGCTTGTTGGCGCCTGCGGTATTTTCATACAAGGCAATTTTACCATTAATTAATCCGATAATTAAATCCAAATCCCCGTCGCTATCGATGTCGCCCACACTAGGCACGATATGTTGATAAGCCAAGTTCGACGAATCGGAGAATTTCATGTAATCTCTATCCTTAATCGAGAAAACAGGATTTTTAGCATTGCCTGTATTCTCAAACAAAGCAATTCGATCTCGTAATCCTTTTGTGATTTCATAATCACCATTATTGGCTACCAGCAAATCTTGGTCACCATCTGCATCGATATCAACAAAAACTGGGGCGGTGCGAGCACCTAAGTCCAATGTTTTATCTGTAAATAAGGTAGATTTCTCATACTGGAAGTTGGGCTTATTGCTCTGACCTAAATTCTTATAGTACCACACTTGATTGGTTTCTTTGACATCGGTAAAGTTATTTGGGGCAATTACCAAATCCTGCACACCATCACCACTAATATCTACCAAAAAACCTGCGGGGAACATGATTTGATTGGCCGCGACAGTGTTTCTGGGAAAAATGGTATCATAGGCAACCATCGTATCATAATATGATTTTGCCTGTGCTTTACCGTTTTCCAAAAAGGTAAATCTAGGGAAACCAATATTTGAAATAATCAATTCTTTATCTCCATCGGCATCAGCATCGTACATCAAACAAGTTGCTCCGCCGGCATGTCTTGGCTTGAGTTTATCTTTATATGGTGGGCATTGTCCTAACAAAATCGAATTGTCGAATCCTTCAACAAAATACCCAGCGCATATATCCATAATTTGAAACTCAAAGGTGTCTTTGGGCCATTTTTTTTCTGCGCGTACATCTTTGAATAAGCGGTAGGAATAATTGCCTTCATCATAGGACAAAATGTCTAAATCTCCATCCCCATCGATGTCGGAAATTTCCGGCATGTCAAACTTCGAAAAACTCAAAGGATTGTATAAATTAAAGAAGTTAGAATCATTTTGATTACGATAAAACCGAGTACCAAGTCCATTAAACTTCAACTTATTGGAACCTGAAGTAGTTTGGTTGATGTAAATGAGCATATTACTACTCTCTGACAATGTGAAAATATCCCATTTACCGTCGCTATTGATGTCTGCAGTTTTATAATAGTACAACCCTTTGGGAAGCGATGCCTCGTATTCCGGAGCATATTGAAAAACATCATTCTCAAGTCTCAAAAATGGCATAACCTTAGAATCATACCGATCAAAAACAATGATATCCAATAATTTATCTCCGTTTAGATCCATGTGTTGGAATTGCGGCGAATTAAAACCACCCCAAAACGGACTTTCTATTTGATTGGCTCCATCCATCAACTTGAAACCATTTTGATTACTGCGGTAATTCAGCTGAGCATGAACGGCAGTCAATGAAAATAAGAGAATAACGAAAAGTAATAATTTACGCATAGGTTATGTTTCGTGAATATAACTCAGACAATCATTACATTCAATTTGTGGCATGGGATTCTTGCAATAAATGCAAAAAAATAATCAGTTGCTCTGAAAAATTGGCCATCCTATTTTTTGGGGATTTATTGTTTGCATCGCACAATCGATTTGAATTAGGTTTGAATTATGGAATGGTCGGACTTCATCAGTAGAATATACCCCGCGTTTATTGAATCAAATTACCAACTAAGCACAGATTCTAGGGCACTAAAACCGGGCGATGTATTTTTATGTCTAAAGGGCGATCGATTTGATGGCAACCAATTCGCAGCGCAGGCCATCGAACAAGGCGCTCGCATGGTAATCGTTGATAGTGAGGCGTTAAAAAGCGATACCCGGTTTGTTTATGTTGAAAACAGCCTCACCGCTTTGCAACAATTGGCCAAGCACCATTTCGCCCAAATGCCTTGCAAAAAGATTATTGTTGGTGGCAGCAATGGCAAAACGACCACGAAAGAGGTCAGTCGAACAGTATTAAGCGCCGCCGGAATTACCTTGGCAACCCCAGGTAATTGGAACAACCACATCGGCGTTCCGCTCACATTGCTTAGCGTGACTCCAGCTCACGAATATGCGATTATTGAACTAGGCACCAACCACCCCGGTGAGATGAAAGTGCTGTGTGATTTGATTTCCCCAGACGCTGGCATCATCACCAATATCGGAAAAGAACATCTAGAAGGTTTCGGAGATATCGAAACAGTTGCCAAAGAAGAAAGTGAAGTATACCTCAGCTTGATGTCGAACGGTGGCTTGGCAATCGTCAACATCGACGATGATTGGCTAAATTCGATGAAGAAGCGACTAAACAATCAATTAACCATCAGCACATTAAATAAAGAGGCGGATTTCTTTGTTCAGATTCACGAGGAGATGCCGTTGTTAACCTTCGACTTGTATCATCAGCAGGTTCTCGTTGGTTCATTCTCTTCTTCTTTGAGCGGACGTTACAATGCCTATAACCTTCTGTTCGGCACAGCGCTTGGCGTATCTTATGGCTTAAATGCTGCTGAATCCATGTCGTTGGCGTGTCAGTATGTTCCCAGCAACAACCGCAGCGAATGGCGCACAATAAACGGCATTCAGATCTTCCTTGATGCGTATAATGCAAATCCTAGCTCAATGACCTTTGCCATCCAATCGTTTGCGACCTTGAAGGGCAACAAGCAACTTTTCTTGGGCGATATGCTTGAGCTCGGGGATCACAGCGAATCGGAACATATCGCATTACTTGAACTTTGTAATACTTTGGGAATACAAGAAAATACATTCTTGGTTGGTGCGGAATTCTGCGAAGCCTGCCCAAATCATCCTTATCGCTTTGAAACGATAGACGCTTTATTGGCTTGGCTTGATACGCACCCAATTGAATGTGACTTTGCCTTTATCAAAGGAAGTCGCGGAATAAAGATGGAGCGTTTACTTGAGCATTTTCAATCCAAATAAAAAAGGAGGAAATTTCTTTCCTCCTCTGTTTGAAATTCTATTGGATTAACTTAGAATCCGTAGGTGTTGTATAACGATATAGCACCTGTAGCCAACATATTTAACAAGGCTAAAGGAATCATTGACTTCCAACCCAATCGCATTAACTGATCGTATCTAAAACGTGGCAATGTCCAACGGATCCACATAAATAAGAATACGAAGAAGAAGATTTTACCAAACATCACCGCTACTTGTGTCAATCCTAACCATGTTGGATCTGTAATCAAATGCATACCTGGGAAGTTATATCCTCCAAAGTAAACACAGGCCATAACTGCACTAGAGATAAACATGTTAATGTATTCAGCAAATAAGTAGAAACCCAATTTCATAGAAGAATATTCTACGTGGTAGCCACCAATCAATTCTGTTTCACATTCGGCCAAATCAAACGGTGCACGGTTACATTCTGCCAAGGCGCATGTCAAAAACAACAAGAACCCTAGGGGCTGATACCAAACATTCCAGTTCAAACCTTGCTGCTGCTCAACCATTTCTTTCAAACTCAACGTTCCACTCATCATCACAACCGCGATCAAAGCCAAGCCCATACTAAGTTCGTAACTAATCATCTGCGCACTCGCACGAATTGCACCATACAACGAATATTTGTTGTTCGATGCCCATCCGCCAATCATAATGCCATAAACACCAATACTCACGATGCCCATGATATACAAAATACCAATGTTGACATCGGCAACCTGCAATTGAACAGTTCTACCAAAAATCGGCAATGAAGTACCCCATGGAATTACCGCACTTGTAATGGTAGCGACGATCATCGCGATGCCCGGACCCAAAATAAATAGCCATTTCTCGGCATTTTTTGGGATGATTTCCTCCTTAAACAACAATTTACCTCCATCGGCAAATGGCTGAAATATACCAAAAGGACCTACCCGGTTTGGACCCAAACGATCCTGAAAGAAAGCGGCAATTTTTCTCTCGCCAAAGGTGAAATATAAGGCCATAACCAACGTGATCATTAATATCACGACGATAAGTATGAGTTTCTCTAAAAATAATGCACTGTCCATAACTGTCTTAAGCTTTGTTTAATAAAGGAGTGTGTGCCGGCGCGTCTACCTCATAATGGTTGGCAGAAATCACTGAATTACGATCAATATGTCGTGGACCTTCGATTGTCCAATCGGATTTTTCTTTCTTTTCGAAACGACATTCATTGCAAATAAACTCTTTCACTTCACCGTATTGGTCTTTGCGGGCTGTAACACGAGCCACTTCATCGCCAATCATCCAAACAACGGCTTTACCTGAACAGCATTTGCAATCTCTATGCGCATCCATAGGCTTGGTATACCAAACACGAGAACGGAATCTAAACGTTTTATCTGTTAAGGCACCCACTGGACAAACATCGATGACGTTTCCAATGAATTCATTCTTTAAATTCTTTTCGATAAAAGTCCCGATTTCAGCAGCATCACCACGATTTAGGATACCGTGTTCCCGTTGATCGGTCAATTGGTTGGCAGTATAAACACAACGGTAACACAAAATACAACGCGTCATGTGCAACTTGATATATTCACCAATATCTACCTTATCAAAGGTTCTTCTTTCAAACTCGTAGCGTGTAGTGCTCTTACCATGTTCGAAGGCCAAATTCTGCAAGTCACATTCACCCGCCTGGTCGCATATAGGGCAATCCAATGGGTGATTGATCAAAAGCATTTCAACTACGCCGGCGCGGGCATCCATCACCTTTTCGCTGCTCTTGTTCTTCACTTCCATACCATCCATGATAGGCGTTGAACAACTTGCCACCAATTTGGGCATGGGGCGAGGATCTTTTTCAGAGCCTTTGCTGACTTCCACAAGGCAGGTACGACATTTACCGCCGCTACCTTGCAAACTGCTATAGTAGCACATGGCTGGGGGAACGAGGTCACCGCCAATCAAACGCGCTGCATTGAGGATGGTGGTCCCTGGATCAACTTCCACTTCTACACCATCGATGATTACTTTGAATTTTGGGTTAGTTTCTGACATGATTATGCGTTAACTGGCTCAAATTTTTTCTCGGTTACTAAACCGTAATTTTTTGTTGTACAAATTTTGGGTTCATTCACGTGCCACTCAAATTCCTCTCTGAAATGTCGAATCGCAGCCGCAACAGGCCAAGCAGCCGCATCGCCCAAAGGACAAATGGTGTTGCCTTCAATTTTTCGCTGAATATCCCAAAGCAAATCGATGTCTTCCATTTTACCATGACCATATTCTAGTCGATGCAAAACTTTCTCCATCCAACCCGTTCCTTCTCTACAAGGGCTACACTGTCCACAACTTTCATGGTGATAAAAGCGCGAGAAATTCCAGGTATTGCGAACGATACATTGGTCTTCATCGTAAACGATAAAACCGCCTGAACCCAACATACTTCCGGTAGCGAAACCGCCATCGGACAAACTCTCGTACGACATTAATCTATCTTCACCTGCGGCTGTTTTACACACCAAATAGTGAGGTAATATGGGTACAGAAGAACCACCTGGAACGCAGGCTTTTAACTTTTTGCCATTTTTCATCCCACCGCAATAGGTATCGGAGTAAATAAACTCTTCCACGGTGATACCCATATTAATTTCGTAAACCCCTGGTTTATTGATATTTCCTGAGGCACTAATCAATTTAGTACCGGTACTTCTTCCAATGCCAAACTGAGCATACGCATCGCCCCCTTCATTTACGATGGGAACAACCGCAGCAATCGTTTCTACGTTATTTACTACTGTTGGTCTACCCCACAACCCTTTTACCGCTGGGAATGGTGGCTTAATCCGAGGATTGCCCCTTTTACCTTCCAAACTTTCTATCAATGCAGTTTCTTCACCACAGATATAAGCACCTGCGCCGGTAGAAACAGCCAATTCCAAATCAAATCCGCTTCCTTTGATATTTTTGCCCAACCAACCGTTTGCATAGGCTTCGGCAATGGCTTTTTCCAATATTTGAAGGACATACATGTATTCACCACGAACATAAATGTAGGATTGATTGCAACCCAAAGCATAAGACGACAAGATCATTCCTTCAATCAAAAGGTGAGGAATTTTCTCCATCAAATAACGATCCTTGAAAGTTCCGGGCTCGCTTTCGTCTGCATTACACAAAAAATGACGCGGAACGCCTTCTGGCTTTGCAATAAAACTCCACTTCATCCCTGTTGGGAATCCTGCACCGCCACGACCTCTGAGTCCAGATTTTTTAACCTCTTCTACAATATCATCGGGCGACATGGATTTTAGGGCTTTTTCAACCGCATTATATCCACCTTGTTTACGATATACGTCATGGGTGTGAATTCCTTCAACCCCGATATGCTCTAATAATAGTTTGCGATCCATAATTATAGGCCCAAATAATTGGCTTTAGGGTTATTGCGATACTGTTCGATTAATTCGTCGACCTTGGCTTCCGTTAAATGCTCATGAAACTTCTCCCCGGCCTGCAACATCGGTGCATAGCCGCATGCGCCAAGACATTCCACTGTTTTCAGCGTAAACATTCCATCAGCGGTGGTCTCACCGTCTTTGATGCCCAGTTTATTCTCTATATACGATACTATTTTTTCTGCGCCTTCAATCATACATGGACCTGTCCGACAAACTTCCAATTTCACCTTCCCCACCGGAACGGTATCGTACATTGAATAAAAGGTAGCCACTTCATACACCTCGATTGGTAAAATATGCAGCAATCTAGCTACATAATCCATCACGGGTTCAGACAAATGACCAAAATGGGCTTGTGCGATATGCAAAACGCTCAACAAAGCACTTTTCTGCATCCCTTCCGGGAATTTCGCAATTTGTCGCCCCACTTCTTGCAACAAATCTTCTGGTAACTGAATATTCTCTTGACTCACAACGATACAATTTAAGCGTCTAACTCCCCAGCGATTACGTTCATGCTACTCATCGTCAAAATCGCATCGCTGAGCACTGAATCCACAATCATTTCTGGATAAGCTTGATAATAGATAAAACATGGTCTACGGAAATGCAGACGATATGGGGTACGACCGCCATCACTCACCAAATAGTAACCTAACTCACCGTTGGCACCTTCTACTGAGTAATACACTTCACCCGCAGGGATCGTAGTTTCACCCATCACAATTTTAAAGTGATAAATGAGCGATTCCATACTGCGATATACTTCTTCTTTTGGAGGCAAATAGAATTCCGGTACGTTGGCATGAAAATCACCCGAAGGCATTTTATCCAAGGCCTGACGAATGATGCTTAAGCTCTGACGAATCTCTTCCTGTCGGACCACGAAACGATCATAGGTATCACCATCTTTTCCAACAGGGATACTAAAATCAAAATCTTGGTAACTTGAATATGGATTCATCACACGCACGTCGTAGTCCAAACCTGCAGCCCTCAAATTGGGGCCTGAGAAACTGTATTCAACGGCTCTTTCCGCGGTGATAGGTCCGGCGCCAATGACACGATCCATAAAAATACGGTTACGTGTGAGGAGTCGATCAAACTCATCAAAATTGACAGGAAACTCTTTCAAAAAGGCATTCAATTTGGCATGAAAAATATCGTTGAAATCACGCTCAAAGCCCCCTATTCTACCCAAATTGGTTGTTAGACGGGCACCGCAAATTTCTTCATACAATTCATAGATTTTCTCACGCTCTTGGAACATGTAAGTAAATCCTGTTAAGGCACCTGTATCCACTCCAATCACCGAATTACAAACCAAGTGATCCGCGATACGAGCCAATTCCATGACAATCACACGCATGTAATCCACTCTCTTTGGCACTTCAATTCCGGCCAATTTCTCCACTGTCATGTGCCAACCAATGTTATTGATGGGTGAAGAGCAATAGTTTAAACGATCGGTTATTGGGGTGATTTGGTTGTAGGGTCTACGCTCGGCCAATTTTTCAAAGGCTCTGTGAATGTAACCGATGGTAGGTTCGGCACTCAAAATCCGCTCGCCATCCACTTTCAAAATATTCTGAAAGATACCGTGCGTTGCAGGGTGCGTTGGTCCTAGGTTTAGGGTTGCTATATCGCCATCGATGGTCTCCGTAGAGATCATTTGACCGGTACTTTTAATAATTAACTCGCTCATCGTCCGAAGAATGTATCGTTTTTATCGGTTCTGGTTTCATCTTCCAAAGCGTATTGTTTACGCAAGGGATGATAATCCATATCGTCCATATTCAAAATTCTACGCAAGTCAGGGTGACCTACGAAGTTTACGCCATAAAAGTCAAACGTTTCTCTTTCCATCCAATTGGCCCCAACAAAATGAACGGTGAGGGTTGGAATATTGATATCAGACTCAGCCAAGGCCACTTTCAATCGAACACGTTGATTTTCGATGAGATTATGCAAGTGATAAATCACTTCGAATTCTGCACCCACCTTTTCAGGATAATGCGCAGCACAAATATCAGTGAGGTAAATAAAACCCTGCTTGTTCTTCAATACATCAACCAAATCAATCAACTGATCTGCTGTGATATTGACATTCAGCATATCGTATTGATCTACTGAACAAACCGCTGAGTTATTCGTGTTCTCATTGATGAAAGCCATTAAGATCTCGTTATTCATGATTATCCATATTTGGCTTGTTCAATGTTATAACTCTCTAGCATTTTGGCATATTCATCGGTATCTCTTCTGCGAAGACTTTCGTTTTTAGCCAATTCCTGAATTTTCATCAATCCTTCGATAATCTGCTCTGGGCGTGGAGGACATCCAGGAACGTAAACATCTACTGGAATTACTTTATCGATTCCTTGCAACACGCTGTAAGTATCAAAAATTCCACCGGAACATGCACATGCCCCAACCGACAATACCCATTTGGGTTCTGCCATTTGATCATACACTTGTTTCAGTACAGGGGCCATCTTTTTTGAGATTGTACCCATTACCATCAACAAATCTGTTTGTCTGGGTGTAAATGCCAAACGCTCAGAACCAAATCTGGCCAAATCATAATTGGCACCCATGGTAGCCATGAACTCAATACCGCAGCACGATGTCGCGAAAGGCAGAGGCCAAATAGAATTAGCGCGCGCCAATCCAATAACTTTATCTAGAGAGGTAGCGAAGAAACCTTGTCCTTCTACTCCTTCCGGTGATTCAACAACTTTTACCATACTTTTTTATTTTTCCCATTCAAGGGCACCACGTTTCCAAACATAAATAAAACCCATCAAAAAGAAGCCAACAAAGGCTACAACTGCGCCGAAGCCTGACCAGCCCATTTCTTTAAAGTTGACAGCATAGGGATAAAAGAAGATCACCTCTACATCAAACAGCACGAACAAAATGGCTGATAGAAAGTACTTTACTGAAACAGGAAATCTCGCATTTCCTTGGTTTTCAATACCACACTCAAAATTGTCTTCACGTTTAGCAGTTTTCCTATTGGGCCCCAACAAATGGGAAACGCCCAAAGTGAGTACTACAAATCCCACAGCGACACCAATTTGTATCAGGATGGGTAAGTAATCGTTTGGTGTATTCATCTGATTGCAAATCTAATAAATCACTTTGAGCCTTGGGTATATTATTGAATTAAAAATGCGATTTTTTGACAACTTTTTTGCCATTTGGGAATTTGGCGGCTCGCTCATATTTTTGTTGATTAAGAATACTATGAAAAAATACATTAGAACTACTTTAGCCATTATAGCCGGTGCAATATTGGTTGTTGTTAATTCGAGCAATGCTAGCGGACCTGGTGGCGACAGAACGAATGCCCCTGGATCATCTGGAAACTGTTCTGCATGTCATGGCGGAACTGCCAATTTAGGAGGTGATATTGTAGTTACCGTCATCGATAAGTCAACTGCTTCCGCTGCCACAGAATACACTCCAGGCAAAACATACACGATAGGAGTAAAAATGGGTGGGACATCAATAAAAAAAGGATTTCAATTGACTGTGATTAACAGCAGCAATGCTGGAATTGGGACGATGAGTGGAAATTCTACAGGAACTTCCATTTATACCAGTGGTAACCGCAGCATTTGCGGTCACAACACGCCAGGACTTGGTGTTTGGTATGTTGATTGGACAGCACCCGCCACTGCATCTGGCACGGTGTCAATTTATGCTTCTGGTGTAGTTTCTAACTCAAGTGGAAATGATAATGGCGATCAAGTGGTAAAAACTTCGTTGAGTTTCCCTGCAGCTGCCTCTTCCAAAATTAATTCCTTGGCAAATTCTACTAGCTTTTCGGTTTATCCGAACCCTGCCTCACATGAAATTAAGTTCTCTGCTAACGTTAGCAAAGTGACAATCATGTCTCAGAATGGGAAGGTAGTTTTTTCGGGAAAGAATGTTGACCATGTAAACATCGAAAATCTTTCAAACGGCTTGTACTTCGTGAATGCCATCGCAGAAAATCAAACGGCTATCTGCAAGCAATTCATCAAACAATAAGTTCGGATTACTTCTTTTTCAATGCATTTAACGCCCGGTGGAATCGCTGGGCGTTTTTATTGTGCTCATCCAATGTGATCGCAAAATCATGCTGCGGGGTGAGATCCGATTTTGCACAGAAATAAACATATGGATACTGTGCCCCAAACAAACAAGAGTCAATAGCATTCAAGCTAGGAATACACAGTGCTCCAATGGGCAAACCAGTATATAAATATGTGTTATATGGCGATTCGATTTTTGTATCCCGATTCAACACCCTACCCGCTCTGCCTCTAGCAAAAACCACTGTTGGATCCGCTTGAAGGAGCATGCCAATTTTCAAACG
>JBEGUW010000036.1:0-4482 GCA_041178665.1 Bacteroidota bacterium | reverse complement strand
AATGTTGAATGAGTGCAGATGATGGGTTATCGGGAGCGAATTGTGTTCAGTTCGAATTTTAGGTCTACTTACAATATTCCATTGGGTGTTGAAATCGGGAAGTTTTTAACATCCAGGTTTCTCGATGCCACAAAGGTATTTTTCCATTTCGAAACGGATTGATGAAAATGTATCAATTTTAATCTGGGTGAAGGGGTGTTATTTGTATCGGTTTCGTTGTGTATTTGTTTTTGCCTTTTTTCGAGGGCAACGAAAAATGGATATTCAGCATCAAAGTAATCGTTGATAGGTTCATACTCCCATGAAATTTAAAATAGCATTGTTTACTGTCTTTTTGTTCTTGGGGATTAAAGCATCCGTTGCCCAATACACGTACCCAATTTATGGTGGTGTGTTTCGTACAATTGGTTACTCAGATTCGGTCTCTGGCAAACTGATTTCAGTGCTAAGTTCATCTAACCAAAAAATAAGAGTAACAAATTATTACGATTACGATACAACACTGAGTCTCACATCAAATAAAGTAGCTGATTTCCTGGTCTTGAGGAAATATTTTTGCTTGGGGGTTAGAAGCAACAATTCCATTGCAAAGAGATGCATTTTTGTTTTGGCCAATGACCCTTTAACTGTCTCTTTTGTTGATATTTTCCAAACAAATGGAACATCTAAGGCAACAATCGTAAATGCCCACACTGGTTCATATCAATCCATTGAGAAGTCAAACTGCGGAAGCCAATACGTTTTATATCATCCCAAAACTTGTCACGAGTCCTATTATCCAAATTCTACAGGAACAAAGTATTCTCTTTTGTCTTATTGTTTTACCGTTGTAGCGTTTGACGATAAAACGGAGGTTCAGTTCGATTTAAACTTTGATACTGATTTAGGCAGGAAATTCACGAAAACACTCAATCGGGGCGAGACTTTTCAGATGTCGCTAAAATATCCAAGAGGGAAATTGCACATTGTTAATGGCGGAAAAATCACATCTTCCAATTGCAATAAAAAGCTCGCAGTATTTTCCAATAATACGGGTTTAGGATTTACAACGGGTCTTGATTTTTTTCAAATTGATAAAGGTATTTATCCATATACTGGTTATGAGATCGAACAGTTGCAACCAATAAAATCATGGGGCTATGAGTTTGTAGTAGTATCGGAAGGCAAGAGTCACTTGGGGAATACCTACCACTTATTCAGCTATAAGGACAATACGATTTGGATCAATGGTAAAATGATTTCAATTGACAAGGACACCGTTATAGCTGATACGGTTTTTTACAAACCCCTCTTAATACAATCCCTCAAACCGATTGCGATTACTCAACATGTTTCAGGCGCAAAAAATTTTATAGCATTTGGTGCGCCCGATGATAAAGTATACGCCAACGTTTTGGACTTTGCGAGCATTCCTCCAACGAATGCCTTGACGAAAGAAATTTCAGTTCCTATTCCATCAAAAGTGGGAACAAATCAAATGAATCGAGCTGTGGTGTTTTCCCCGGGAAATAATAAAATTGAGGTAAATGGCAAATCTTACACCTTGACCAAAAAGTTTGGCACGATCTACTGGGGCTCCATTCAAAATACAAGACAAGATATTATCACAATAAAGTCTAACACGGGATTCAATGGGTATTTGATACATACTGGTGCTAGCGATACGTTTGAAGCCACCAATTTTTATCCATCTATGTCGGGTGTAATGACCTTGTATTCCGGTTGGGATTCATTGCAATCGCGCATTCGGGTGAACAAGCAGGGTGCGCATTGGTATGGGGTGGATGATACGGGCGTTGCGGCGGCTTGCGTAGGGGCAAACACCAATTTTGCCTTGGAGGCGGGTTTGCGAAAATTACAAAAGATTACCTGTTACATTGATGGAAAACTCGCAAGTAAATCCGCGGATTTTGATTGGAAGTTCACCGACACCGGCAAAGTTAAGATTACCTTTAATTATGAATTCGGTGATTACGGCTGCGACAGCGGGGTCCAGTTTTCTGTCAGTCGTTGGATAAAAATATACAAAAATATAGATCGCAAGCCATTCTCAGATACCACGGTGTGCGCCGGAGACACCCTTCGATTTCTTTCAAACAAAGATTTTTTATCCAAGGTGAAATGGTTTAGTCCCACCACCAAAATCACCTGCGATACCTGTAGGACACTGACGTATATCGCCAAGCCCAATGCAAAAAGCAAATATTTGCTCACCATCCAAAAGCCTGCATGCAATGCCTTTAACGACACGTTTTCTATTCAGGTAAGGGATTCGTTGAGGATTGACATTCCGCATGATTCCATCTATTGCATGGGAGATACCTTAAGGGCCTTTTTGTCGGGCAGCGGCGGCCTTTCGAATCAATATATTTGGTCGTATACATTCAACGGTGATACAGTGCAACTGAATCACAAAATGAAGGAATCTGGTCAGTGGTCAATTATGCTCTCGGATGGTTGCACGAAGAAGCCTATCGTAAAAACTTTTATCGTTTACGTAGACACTACCCAGTTAATGGTTGGCACAATTGCAGATTCGATGTGTAAGGGCATGAAGTTGTTCGATTTGAATAAGGTGAACGTGAGTCCGAAAGGCGGAAAATGGCACTTGGATAGTTCAATGCTGAATGCTGTAACCTCGGTACGACTAGATTCAATGTCGATTTATCCCAAGCATGTAATTCTCAATTATTTTTATCAAAACAGCAATACGGGTTGTGCGTTTAACCATGCCGATTCTTTTTGGGTGACCGACACTTTAAAAACGACTTTGGGCCGGATAGATGGCATCTGCAAAGAGACAAAGCTTTGGGATGCGCCAGTTGCATTTAAGTCTTCTAGCGCCGGCGTATGGTATTCTCCCACATCGGGTTTGGCGATCGACAGCATGGGTAGGATTACCCCCCGGAATTCCAGCGCGGGCACGTTCAAGGTGAACAAACACAGCAAGAACGCTGCGGGTTGCGATTATCAGGATGAAGGACAGATTAGCATCGCACCAGCGGTTCTCAGCATCAGTGGTACGTTGAGCATCACATCGGGCAAAGTGCCATTGTTAGTGAATTTCCAAGGACAAAATGGCATCACGGGCAACACCGAATACAAATGGATTTTTGGGGATACTAAACAATCACCAAAGGATACCGCTTGGGGCCCATTGGCTAGTTACACCTACAACGATACGGGCAAGTTTTACCCCAGGTTGATTGGGGTGTCTGGCGGCTGTCGTGACACAATCAGTTTGGGCGTGGTGAGTGCAAGGTTGCTTAGCACAAACCAACTGGGTGAGAATCTCACGGTGAACCTTTACCCCAACCCCACTGGCGCAGGCAACGAGGTGATGCTGAATATTGAAGGCAATAACAAGTCTAGGAGCATCACGGTTTACAACGCTGTGGGCAGTAAAGTATCCTCGCATCGCATCGAAAAAGGCCAGCAACAAAGTAAGCTCACTGCCGCATCGCCCGGAATCTACTTGATTGAGATAGAAGGCACCGGAAATCTAATCAAGTGGGTGGTGGAGTGATACTGTGTATTATAATTGGTGTTTTTATTGATTACTTTTCATCAATGCTATTTATTTTCCATGTCCTATAATTGCCATTGATAAATTTTCAGCATGTTGGCATTTGCAATCTTTAAACAAATTGTAGTCATAGCATTATAATCAAACATTCAATTCACATGAAAAACTATATTTTATTTGCCGCTATTTCATTTTGGGCTGGTCGATTAACCGGCCAATGCATATCAAATAACCTAAACATAAGCTACGACAAGCAGCTTATGCATGTCACTACAGATCTATCGCACAATGGCGTGTTCACCTACAAAGCCTTTTGGTACACCGATTCTATAGCCGTAGATCAGAAAAGGTACACAACAAACACATCGGCAGATTACAAATGTTTGATCATCAAATACGACAATACCGGCAATATCGTCGCCCAAATGGATTTGATTTTGCCCATGCCATACACCAACCCCAACCTTCGTTTAGATCCCAATACAGGTGGTTTGGCCTATGTGCTCACGGCCTATGATAAAATATACAAAATCAACAATTCACTGAGCGTAAATGCTCTCAACAAGTCGGTTGTTGGCATTGTCCGCATCGACTCAAACTTGAGCAATGTACAATTTGTTAAAATCGCAGAAACAATCAATAAACAGAGAATTTTGGAAGGCGAAAATGATATTCTTTGCAGCAAATCTGGAGCAACCATGTTGATGATTGTCAATAAGAACACCTACCTTAATAATGGAGATTCCATTAAACCTAAAAGCGCAGTAGAAATCTACACTTTGCAACTTGATGCCAATTGTAACATTTACAAGAAAACACTTTTGGCCCAAAACGGTTCCAACATTAGGAGTTATGGCATGCTCAACACACCCCAAGGTTTTTATTATTTCTTTAAGTATTACCAAGAAATCAATGTTCCTGCCACCAAACAATCTTACTCCAATGCCTTACGAAAA
>JBEGUW010000035.1:0-16075 GCA_041178665.1 Bacteroidota bacterium | reverse complement strand
GAGTTACAACCCTTTTCCGTTTTCAAGTACATGTTGTATTGCTGTATCATATGATGATCAACCGCTTTGATTGAAACATCATTGACACGGTAATACTTCTGCAAGAACTTTTGGAAATGATTCTTTGCAGTGTTGTGCTTCTGATAAGTAGCATAGGTGTTTTCCTTACCAATTAATTTCTGGAGTCCATCTACATGGTCTTGCCAAATGTCGATGACGGTCCTTGTTTTGGCAGTGTTCACCCCCAGGATAGCATCTCGAAGGTCGGTAGCCAAAACCTCCTCCTGTAGCATCAGGAGATCATTGTACTTCTGATGGGCACGAATGCGAACTGCTTCTAAATACTCATTAAAGACCTTAGCTTCTTTGGTTCGACCTTTCATTTGATACCTCGCCGGATCCCATTGTTCGGGAAGGATGAATCGTTTGAGTCTCAGGGCAACTTTTTCCCCATTAATGTTGATGCGTAGCATCACGGGGCATTCCCCGTTCTGTTTTTCTTTTGTCCGGTTTATGTAGAAAACCAGACTGAATGTTGTTTTTGACGACATATGGCGCAATTGTTTTAATTGTGCCCCCCATTTTGATTACAAAACTACATTTACCCCTTGGCTAAATCAAGCTTATCTTGTTGATTTTCAGTCCGATTATGTTCGTAGTTGTTCGCACACCGTTGACCCTTTTTGCATTTTCAAAAAGGGGTCACCAGTAGGAAACCCAGTTGGCGTACAAACGCGAACATTTTCGGAAAGTAAAGAACAAAAAAAAGTGTGTAAATCAAGGACTTACACACTTTTCGAACAGTTGCGAACTGTATTCAGCGGAGAGAGAGGGATTCGAACCCCCGGACCTGTAACAGTCAACGGTTTTCAAGACCGCCGCATTCGACCGCTCTGCCATCTCTCCAATGAGGGTGCAAAAATACGCCTTCGCATTGTCATTTGCAAAGGAATTGGGAAAGTTGATGGTTTTTTACTTCGATAATTCAAATTTAGTAGACATCCCTACCCTCAAAGCGTTGAAAGAAAGTATATTGTTCAAATTTTTGGTACACAATTTGACAATCATCGCTTCGTATGGAAATCAATAAAGCATTCGCGAAAGTTTCCCTGTCGATGACAGTTTTTACCCTTTGGGCTATCGCCAATCTAGGCGCGCAAAAATTAGAATTCCCCAAGAATATCCCAAGAACACCAACCAAACCGCAATTCAATCCCCCTTCCAAGCCAACCCTTCGTCCGCCATCCAATCAGCGGCCGCCTTCGAACAATAATCGACCACGCATCCCTACCCCACAAATCCCATCGAATTACCCCTACCCTATATATTTCCCTCAAAATGGCATGCCGGGCAGGACAACATCGAACAACCCCAATGGCATATCGGAGTACCTTTATAGGGCCCCTAATAATATCCCCGACAAAAATGGAGTAACCCATGTTACGTTTCTCAGCAGTCAAATTCAATATAGAATGTACAATTGGCCTCAACCGGTGGTTCAACACGATGCATGGCTTGTGAAATCGGGCGCCCTGGATACTTTGCGTGCGATGGCTCCCAAGATCGAGACGTTCGATATCAACCACGCCGAAAAGGCCTTTGAAATCAAAACAAAATCGGGAATCACATTGAAATTCCCCGAAAACGCTTTTTCCGATGCGATGGGCAACCCCGTCCTTGGCAAAGTCCAACTGAGTGTGCAGCACTTTCAAAGCAAGACAGATTTCGCTTCGGCCGGACTTACTAGCAGCACAACCGACGGGCAGGCACTAGAAAGTGGCGGAATGATCGACATCAATGCGACTTCAGGCAATGCAAACATCAGAATCGCCGATGGCAAATCATACAAAATCGAGGGGAATTCAGCGCACAAAGAAGGTTTTGAGACGTTTTATGGTGTGGGTGGCGATCAAACCACTTGGACCAACGACCCCAATTCGGCGAGTGCAAATGCTAGTAATGACGCAACAAACAGTGATGGTAGCGAAAATACGAACAGGAAATTCACGCTATCATTGCTTCCCATCACCCGGTCCAACAATGGCGTTGCTCTACCCCTAATTGTAAACGACATGGACGTTGATATACCATTGAGTCAGTGGTTTTACGACAATGCCAAAATCAATAAAGAGTTAAAAAAGCGCATCAAAATGGATGGTATTATTTTCCCAGCAAAATTAATGCTTAACAAATCGGGCGATATTACCGACGTTCAATTGTTGGACTCTTCACAAGCATCAAATAGTCTAATTTCTGACCAGTTCGCCAACTTCCGCGAGTTACTACTTTCCGCACCAGCCGCAAGGTTTAAGGACAGCTTGGGTATGCCTGAAAGTCTAACCATTCGATTCTCCACATTGGACGCCAACTTTATCAAAATCAAACAGTTACCGCTACCTCCTGTTGTCGCTGGAATCGGAAAAATGGCAACGAACAACGGAGGCAATTGGGCTTTGGAATCGTATTCCACGAAACTGGTTAACTGCGATCGATTTAGCAAATTCACCAAGAGCGACGACTCGATCACTTACAAGGTAGATCATGCGCGGGCGTTGGTATTCTTGAATTTTAGCGATTTTAATTCGTTGCTGGGTCCATCAAAAATCAGGCAGGAAAATACAGGATATTCTTACGCGATGCATCAGTTTCCGATGGATGCCAATGCGAGATTGATTGCGATTGTGTACGACCAGCAGGGCGCCGTTCACTTGGAAGTGGCCGATGTTTCTCCAGGAAAATATCACATCGAGAAAACCAGCCGCTATCCGTTTAATCAGCTCACGGTGAAGGCCGCTTTTGAGATGATGCCAATGGATTTATTTCCGGCAAAGGATTAATCGCGGGGTTTGAAGCGCGTAAATGGCTTTGGAGGGCCGGCGGGTTTTGGCTTCGGCGCATCATTTGAAGGCTGATCTCTGCGATCATTCCTTGCAGGTGAGCCGGAGTTTGAATCCTTGCGAGCAGGTGCAGAAAAATTGGAATCCCCAGCATTTGATGATTCTCTGCGATTAGAACCTCCGCCCGCATTTGAGAACCCCGAATTGTTCTTTAGATTCGCTTTCTTCCTCGCTACACGCTGATTGCCGTTGTTGCCATCGTTGAAAAAAGGTTTGGCATCATTGGCCTCGGCCACATGAGTTCCCGGCAAATATGGATGACTCGTCTCCACAGGGATTTCCTGTTTGATTAACTTCTGAATATCCTTGATAAATGGCACTTCCTCGCGATCTACAAATGACCACGCAACACCACTATTACCCGCCCTGCCCGTCCGTCCGATGCGATGCACATAGGTTTCAGGGATGTTTGGGATTTCATAATTGATCACGTGCGTTAGCTCATCGATATCGATTCCGCGTGCCGCAATATCCGTAGCCACCAAAACTCTAGTCGTGCGATTTTTAAAGTTCGATAACGCAGTCTGTCGTGCATTTTGGCTCTTGTTTCCATGAATGGCTTGGGCAGAAATATCCAATTTCACCAAATCCTTCACCACTTTATCGGCTCCGTGCTTTGTGCGAGTAAACACCAATACCGAGGGGATTTCCACCGATGAAGAATCCAATAAATGTCGCAATAAGAAACGCTTGTTCTTCTGGTCCACATAAAACAATTGCTGGGTTACCTTTTCCGCAGTAGTTGAAACGGGCGCCACAGAAACGCGAACGGGATTCACCAAAATATTTTGGCTCAACTTCACCACTTCAGCGGGCATAGTTGCTGAGAAAAATAAGGTCTGACGTTTTGTTGGCAATTTTGCAATTACCTTTTTCACATCATGAATAAAGCCCATATCCAACATACGATCGGCCTCATCGAGCACAAAAAACTCCACATTTCGCAAATCAATAAATCCTTGTTGCATTAAATCCAACAAACGTCCGGGCGTGGCCGTCATGATTTCAACGCCTCTTTTGATCGCATCCACTTGTGGGTTCTGACTCACACCGCCAAAAATAACGGCATGACTGATTTTCACATTGCTGGAATACGCTGCAATGCTTTCATCAATCTGTAAAGCTAGTTCACGGGTGGGGGTTAATATCAACGCTTTGATCGTTCTACGGTCACGGGTAGACGACATCAAATTTTGAATAATGGGGATTGAGAAGGCCGCGGTTTTACCTGTTCCTGTCTGGGCCGTTCCGAGGATATCGTTGTGGGCTAAGGCAGCAGGTATGGCTTGGGCTTGAATGGGTGTTGGGGTGGTATACCCTTGTGCGGAAAGCGCGTCGATGATAGGCTGCGCAATTCCTAGTTCAATGAAATGTTCCAATACTACAAAGGTAGGCAATGGAAAAGGAATCCCACCCGCATGTTACAACAATCAAAACAAAGCCAATAAGTTATTTGCATCAACCACGGCAAATGCGCAAATTTGAAATATGCATTACCCATCGCAACTCACAAGCTTAGAATCCCGCAACCAAGCCTATCGCGAAAGCCTAGAAAAACCCGAAGAATTCTGGGCCAATGTTGCGAACGATTTTACTTGGAAGCGCAAATGGGACCGTGTTTTGGATTGGAATTTCGAGGAACCGAACGTGCGCTGGTTTGATGGGGCGCAGTTGAATATTACGGAAAATTGCTTGGACCGACATCTAGCAGAGCGTGGGAATGAGATTGCAATGATTTGGGAATCGAATAGCCCAAACGAGGAGAGCAAAAAATACACTTACAAGGAATTGCACGAGGCTGTTTGCGTCTTTGCTGAAGTTCTCAGGAAGGGAAACATCAAAAAAGGCGATCGCGTTTGCATCTATATGGGTATGGTCCCGGAATTGGCCATTGCGGTATTGGCTTGTGCCCGAGTGGGGGCCATTCATTCCGTGATATTTGGCGGATTCAGTGCCCACAGCGTTGCCGATAGAGTGAACGATGCGCAAGCTTCCGCCATCATTACCTGCGATGGGGCTTATCGTGGGGCGAAAGACATTCAATTAAAATCAATCATCGATGAGGCTCTTCAACATTGTAGCAGCGTAAAAACGGTTTGGGTTTACGAGCGAACCGACATCGAAATTACGTTAACAGAAGGGCGCGATGTGCTATGGAAGCAAGCGATTGCCGATGTAAATATCGCCGATGCACTCAGTATTCCCGCGGAGACCATGGAAGCCGAGGACCCACTATTTATCCTTTACACCAGTGGATCCACAGGAAAACCCAAAGGTGTGGTGCATACCTGCGGAGGCTATATGGTTTGGACGCATTATACATTTACCAACGCTTTTCAATACCAACGGGGCTCGGTGCATTTTTGTACGGCCGATATCGGCTGGATCACAGGCCATAGCTATATTTTGTATGGACCGCTTACCGCCGGCGCAACAACCTTACTATTCGAAGGCATACCCACCTACCCCAACCCAAATCGCTTTTGGGAGATTGTAGAAAAACACAATGTAAATATCCTGTATACCGCACCTACCGCCATTCGTAGTCTCATGAGCGCCGGCGACGACTGGGTAATGAATCATAAAATGCCATCGCTAAAAGTCCTCGGAACCGTGGGTGAACCCATCAACGAAGAAGCTTGGCAATGGTATCATAAAATGGTGGGGAAAGGCAACTGCGAAATCGTTGATACTTGGTGGCAAACCGAAACCGGTGGCGTCCTCATCACCAACCTCGCCGGGGTAACACCGAGCAAACCCACCTACGCCACCCTACCACTTCCGGGGGTTGAACCGCTTTTGGTGGATGAAAATGGCAAAGAAATATTGGGCAACAACGTATCGGGAAATCTTTGCATTCGCAAACCTTGGCCTGGGATTTTACGAACCACTTGGGGCGATCACGAACGATGCAAGCAAACCTATTTTAGCACCTATCCGGGCCTTTATTTTACGGGCGATGGGGCTTTGCGAGATGAAAACGGGAATTACCGAATCACCGGTCGTGTTGACGATGTTCTCAATGTCAGCGGGCATCGCATCGGAACGGCGGAGGTAGAAAACGCCATCAATTTGCATACAGGGGTTATCGAAAGTGCCATCGTTGGCTATCCGCACGATATCAAAGGTCAGGGCATCTATGCGTTTGTAATTTACCAGGGCCTAGAAACCGATTTGCGCACGCTAACGAATCAAATCAACGAAACCGTGAGTCGCGAAATTGGAGCCATCGCCAAAGCCGATAAAATTCAGATTGTCAGTGGATTACCCAAAACCCGATCAGGCAAAATCATGCGTCGGATCCTAAGAAAAATCGCCGAGGGAGAATTGGAATCTCTGGGCGACACATCCACCCTGCTAGACCCTACCGTGGTGGATTCAATCATTCAGGGACGTTTGTAATTCTCAAAACGGATCCGGTTAAATTCTTCAGGCGGCTTAAAATTACTTTTTGCCGCGCAAAGCCCGTTTCATCGGTGTCATTTCCACTTGATCCGCTGGCGATTGCTGCTTGTTTTTGAAAATTTCAAAACGCGTAGGTTCCGCCGTACGAGGCCAAGTATGATTGCTTTCATCGATGTCCGATGTTTCCTTAAACGGATCCAAAACGATGCTCGCCACTTCCTTCCGCTTTAGGAAATTCTTAGTCACCTTATTTTCATTTTTGCGCCAGATATAAGCGTGAATGTAATCCACTTCCGACGTACCATCGGTGTAGTTCCATTGCAAAATGATTGGCATCACAAAACCGCCTTTATTGGTAAACGTAATCTCATAGAGATAGGAGTTTTCATAGGCCTTCATTTCTTCAGGGGTTAGCAATGTATAGTCCTTATAAAGGTCGCGTACCGAAGTTTCCTGCTTGGGCTGTGACTGATCTGCCATTGCTGCCCTCGCCGCGTTTCCGAAAGTATCTTTCGCTGGGTTGTAGTAGTAATAGAAGTCGCGCAAAGCAGTATCGCGATCCACCGCAAACTGAATTCCAGAAGCCTTGTTGCGCAATTTGCTCACGTGTTGGAATTCCGACGATGGCATAATCGTCAGACTATTTCTGCCTCTACTTCCGTTGCCTATTCCCATGCCACGACCGCGGCCATTGCGCTGGGTAGAATCCATTTTAACAGGCATCGTTGTGGGAGAAAACGGCCTGTAAGCCAAAACCGAATCCATAGAAATATCGACCGGTTGGATATCGAAGAACCACGCGCGCCAGAACCAGTCCAAGTCAACGCCAGAAGCATCTTCCATCGTGCGGAAAAAATCGGCCGGTGCAGGATGTTTGTAGGCCCAACGATTGCAATATTCCTTAAAAGCGTAATCGAACAATTCGCGACCCATGATGGTTTCTCGCAAAATATTCAAACCCGTAGCAGGCTTAGCGTATGCATTGGGACCAAAGTTGATGATATTCTCCGAATTGGTCATAATGGGCTCCAACTGATCCTTCGGCATCTTCATGTAATCCACAATTTTATGCGCCGGACCACGCTGCGATGGGTAGTTATTATCAAACTCTTGCTCCGTTAAGAACTGCACAAAAGTGTTCAATCCTTCGTCCATCCACGACCAGTTTCTCTCATCTGAATTGATAATCATAGGAAAGAAATTGTGCCCCACTTCATGAATAATCACGCCAATCATACCGTATTTGGTGCGAGAGCTATACGTCCCGTCCTCGTCGGTTCTGCCATAGTTGAAACAAATCATTGGGTATTCCATTCCGCTCGATGCTTCCACGCTGATTGCTACTGGATATTGATAGGCGGTGCTGTATTTGCTATAGGTTTTGATGGTGTGGGCGACCACTTTGGTAGAATATTTACGATACAAACCGTAGGCTTCTTTGGCGTAATAACTCATGCAATTGATACGTTTTCCCTCCACAAATTCGGGCATAGCATCCCAAACAAATTTTCTTGAACTGCCCCAAGCAAAATCTCTGACATTGGTTGCTTTGTAGTGCCAAGTTTTGGTTTGAAGCGTATCGCGATGCTGTTCGCGAAACTTCGCCTCGTCCAAAGTAACGATTTCTGTCGGGTCCATGGCGCCATTGGCAGCAGCGACATCGGCGGCCGACAATTTTTGCACTGCATTCCAACGCTTAAGTTGTTCTGGAGTAAGCACTTGAGCGTAGTTTTGACATTCTCCGGTTGCGGCGATGACGTGATCGGCGGGAACAGTCATTTGGACATCAAAATTGCCAAATATCAAGCTAAATTCTCCCCTTCCGGTAAACTGCTTGTGGTTCCAACCTTGATAGTCGCTGTATACGCACAATCGCGGAAACCACTGAGAAATGGTAAAAATGTGATTGCCGTCTTTCGGGAAATACTCGTAGCCACCGCGGCCACCGATTTTCTGGCGCTCCGGGATCTTATAATTCCATTTTACATTGAATACATATTTCTGCTTGCTAGCCAATGGCTTTGGCAAGTCAACACGCATCATCGTTTGATTGATAACATAATGAAGTGGATTGCCTTGGGCATCTGTCACCGACAACACATTGGCGCCGTATCCGGCAAGTTTTGCTTTTACATCCAACCCATCAATTTGCCCCGGCGTGATAGGTAGACTCTTTCCGCTTTCGTTGAAATAGTTGTTCTCACCCGTTGGACTGTGCTCATTTTCATCTAGTTGCAACCACAAATAGGTTAGAACATCGGGGGAGTTATTGAAGTAGGTGATGGTTTCCTCCCCATGCAAATACTGCTTTTTCTCGTCTAATGTCGCCTGGATTTTATAATCCGCACGCTGCTGCCAATATTCATGTCCGGGTGCACCAGAAGCGGTCCGATAGGTGTTTGCATCGGGAAGAATCGTACCCAATTGTTCAAACTTATTACCGTGATTGGAGGTGGGATTGTTTTGAAGATTTTGGGCAGTTGAAACGGCGAAAAATATCGCAAACGACAAGAAAAGGGAGTACAGTTTTTTCATCAATGTAGAATTTACGCACCCTTTGAAAAGGGTCATTTTACAAAAATACACAAAACGCGTTAAAACATGGTATGGGCTCGTTCAAACATGAGCCAAAGTGCAACAAAACCCACTGGAATGGCGATGCCACGAACCAGATAAAATCGAGGGATGTGTGCATATTCGTTCAAGGAAGTAATTGTAACAAGCGAAACCAATACAATCAGCACTTGACCTACTTCTAGACCCAAATTAAAGAACAGCAAGGGTTGCAAAATATCGGCTTGAGAACCTAGCATCGATCGCAGCATATTGCTAAAACCGAGGCCATGAATCAGCCCAAAGAGCAAGGTTATAGCGTATACTTTTTGATCATTTTGATACGATTGATTTTCATTGCGTCCCACCTGAAACCACCGAAATATCGCTGATAAAAGAATCGTAAAGGGAATCGCAAATTCAATAATTGCACTCGGAAACTTGATGATATTCAATACACTAAGGGCTAGAGTGATACAATGCCCAATGGTAAACGCGGTGATGAGAATTAGCCAATTCCAATTCTTAAAACTATAGATACTGCAAAGGATCAGCAAGAACAACATATGGTCATATCCCGCCAAATCGGTAATATGCTCGAAACCCGTTTGAAACCATAAGAAATTTTCGCCCATTGCAGTGTTATATTTGTTAACGCAAAGTTCGATTTTTATGTCGATATCCAACCATCTCTCCAAGTTCCACCAAAATTTCATTTTGAATTTCACCATTGCGTTGGTCTTGGTATTTCTGGGCAGCACCGCCCATCCTTATTATGTCGGCGTAACAGAAGTAAGCATCGAAACGGCCAAAAAAGACATCCGAGTAAGCTGCAAGCTCAACATGAACGATGTCCAACTGAATCTTTCGCAAACCGCAGGCAAAGCCATTGACTTAAGTACTATCACCCCGGTAAATCAACTATCATTATCGGCTTTAATTCAATCGGGTCTCACTGTACAGGTGGGCAGCAAACGAATCAACCTCGCATTTTTGGGTTATTCTGTTGAAGACGATGCCATTTGGTGTTTTCTAGAGGCGAAAAACATCAAATACTATCCCAGGGTCACCGTTTGCAACAACTTGCTATACAATCAGTTTGAGTCGCAGACCCACTTCATTCATTGCATCGTAAACGGCGGAAGGAAGAGCTCGAAGATTACGAACCCTGAAAAGTGCGCAACATTTGTGTACTGAACTCAGTTTGAGCAGAATTCATTATTGGTTTGCAAGTTAAACGGACACCCAAACGATGATGAATTATCGATTTTATGTCAGGAATGCAAAAAAATCAACAAAACACAAACCATCGGGCAACAATAGTTCCACAAAGAAGGTCTAACTTCGTGTTAGAGAAACAACTCATGAAAAAAACGATACAATTTTTATGCTTGGCCCTAGTAATTTTAATAGGAAATACAGCCCAAGCCCAGTCCGCTCCTCGCATGAAAGTAGGTGTTACAAGCAACTGCTTAAATGCGGTTTTTGTTGCGGAAGGCTCATTGGTAGCGGATTCTTGCGCATATGTTAAGTGGACAATTAACAATGGAACATCAGTGGTTGCGATGGGAAAAAAAGTTTACTACACTTTTTCAGCAGCTGGCACTTACACGGTTTGCGCCAAGTTGTATAACACTTGTAAAAAGTTCGACACAGTTGTTTGCACTACTGTAACTGTGGTTGCGTGTGATTGCAAGTTGACCACAGAATTTTCTTTCAAAAACGATTGTAAGAAAGGGTTCTTCGTCGCTTCATCAAATCAAAAAGGAGCAACATATACTTGGAATTTTGGGGACAAAACAGATGGAAAGGGAACCGACCCAACCCACACTTACATGTCTGAGGGTGTTTACAAAGTTTGTGTTACCGCTACATGGAAAGATTCTACTGGTAAAGTGTGTACAGCTACGTTCTGTAAAGAAGTAAAAATCAGCTGTGGAAAGCCATGTGATCTTAAAGGCGAAATCGGATTCACCAACACCGGTGGAAAGTTCCGTTTCAAAGCCAGCAGCAACAGTGGATACACGTATGAGTGGAGTTTTGGCGACGGAAAGACGGGCAAAGGCATCGACCCTTACCATGAATACGCTAAACCTGGAACATATACAGTTTGTGTGACAATTACAGACAAGACAGGCAAGTGCAAAATCAAAATCTGCAAAACCGTTGTCGTTACTAGCCCATGTAATTTGATTGGCTCTTACAGTTGGAAAAAACTGAACGACAGTACTTATAAGTTCTATGCGACATCAAATGGAGGAACAGGAACAACATATACTTGGTCTTGGGGTGATGGAACAACTTCAACTGGGGTCTATGGAACCCACGTTTACAAAAAGTCTGGTGTTTATGAAGTTTGTTTGAAAATCTACAATTCAACGAAAAAATGCTTTACTTACGTTTGTAAAAAAGTTGAAATCGTTGTACCCTCAACTACCAAAAATTGCAAATGGGACAAAGCCGCAATCAAAGTAGGATATGGCAACAAGTGCAATGTTTACACGTTTGAAATGACATTGTTAAATGATAGTTGTATCAAATACCAATTGAGTGTTTATGATCTAAAAACAGGCAAAACATATCCTCTGCCTGCAGGTCGCACTGGAACTTATACTTTTTCAGATACTGGCAAATTTGCAATCATTGCTAAATATTCAAACATTTGCACCGGATGTGATACGCAAACTTATTCTATGTTCAATGTAACCTGTAAGCCAACTACCGCCAAGTGCAATTGGGCTGCTGCCGGTGCTAATTTGACCTATACCAACAAATGTAACATATACACTTTTGAAGGAAAGAACATGAGTTCGACCAGCAAATGCTTCAAATATTCAATTTTGGTTGGGAATAGTGGTGCAACAACCACTTATACTGGCCGAGTTGCTAGTCATACATTCAAAGCTACAGGAACCTATACCGTTTGTATCAAATACACCGATTCTTGTAAGGGATGCGACACCATGATTTGCACTAGCATCAAAGTTGATTGTCTGCCATGCGCTGCAAAAGCAAGCTTCACCGTTGATAGCGTTGCATCAAATGGGAAAATGTATGTTAAGAACACAAGTACTGGTGCCAAATCATATGTTTGGAACTTTGGCGACAGTACTGCGGCTAGCAAGGACAAGACGCCAGTTCACCAATTCTCTGCTTCTGGAGCGTATACAGTTTGTTTGACTGCTTATGATTCTGCAGGAACTTGTTCAACTGTATATTGTTACACCGTTAAAGTTCTTAAAACACGCTCTAATAAGTCGAATAGCAACGGAAGTGTTGGAAGCAGCAGCTACCCCAACCCAGCCGATGCAGGATTCTATATTAACTTAGGTAGTGAAAAATCTAACTACGTGGTATATGGCAGCACAGGCCAAATAATTGCGCAAGGCGACAATTCAGGTATCACTTATTTAGATTCTAAGAATTGGGCCGATGGCATCTATCAGATTTCAATCAAAAACGCTACAGGTAATAGAACCGAAAGCGTAATGATTGCGCATTAATCAATTAAATAAACATTACGCAAACAAGGGCGGTGAATTTTTCACCGCCCCTAATCATGTCCACATACCATGAATAAAACCATTTCAATATTCTTTCTCGTATTAGGATTTGCCCTCCGATTAAATGCCCAAGAAACCATCGTCAATGGCCGTTTGAACAATTGGGACCAAACCCAATTTAAGGTACCTAATAAATGGATGGTGATTGGATCGGCGACTTTGGATTCCTCAAAGACCGTTGGTAATTCTCGTGGAGTCAAACTTTCGAACAGCGTTTCCGACCGAACAATCAGTTACGCGCTAGAAGTAGGTGCGGCGTATCCTAACGTTTTAAATGGCGGATACCCCATCAGTGGCACTCCTACTAGCATCAAAATCAACTACAATAGCAGTGCGTTGGGCAACGACACAGCAGTGGTTATCGTGGGATTCACAAAGGGCGTGGATCCGATGCCAATGATTTTGCAACAGTTCTATCTATTTGCTGATGCTTCAGGGTCTGGCGACAACTCAATTACTGTCCCATTGACATATTTCCATGTGATCCCCGGGTTGGTAGCCGACTCCGCATTTATTTACATTGCGAGTAGCGCGGCAGCTGGAACTCCAAATTCATCGGGTAGCATTTCCATTTATAACATTTCCTTCCCCGATGGCAAAACAGCCCCTACAGCAAACTTGGATTTTGAATCTTGGGGTGGATTGAGCGTATTGAAGCCAACGTCTTGGTATACATCGCTGGATGCCTACGAGGAGAAAGTAGGAAAAATTGCGGGTTTACAACAATTTGCATTGCAATCAACATCCGCACGCACTGGCTACGCTGTTATCCTCAAACAACGTCCAGTTGTAATGCAGACAGGTACTGAGATTTTGCCTGCTTGGATGATTACTCAAAACCCATCCTATTCCGTTGGTGCAATGGACTTACCGAGTTTTAATGTCGATAAACGCTATATGAGTTTACGCGGTTATTGGAAAGGCAGCTTATCGGCCGGCGATAGAGTTTCCGTAATGGTCAACTTTTTTGATGCGGACACTTTGGTAGGCTCGGCGATGTTCTCACAAAATAGCGCTTTGTCTGTCCCTGCCAATTACACACTGTTTTCAGAGAATATAATTTGGGTGCCCGGATACACATCAACGCCACAAAAAGCAACCGTTGGTGCATTTCTTACCGATTCTACGTTTCAATTTGCAAGTGCTGCATCTAGTGTGATTTACTTAGAGGATTTGAGTTTGGACATGAATTCAACCAAAATCAACCCGGTGCTGTCTAATATCGGCATTACGCTTTTCCCAAATCCTAGCAGCGGTGACTTTTCGATTCGTAGCACACAGCCAATCAAAAGAATTTCAATGATTAATACGGTTGGACAGGTTGTTTATCAAACCCAAGTCGACGGATTAAATGAAGTCAATTGTTCGATTCCCGCGGGTGAGAGCAAGTTACTTTGGGTGGTAATTGAAGGCGATGGCTTCTGCACCACAAAAGGCTTGTCGGTTCAATAATACTATTGCGCAGAGAGCTGTGTCAACGTTTCTCGCAAAGCCGCCAATCGCTTAGAGAAATATTCAATATCGGCTCTTTCCTGCTTGCTAAATTTGGGACTTTCCAAATCTTCTTTGTAGCAGCTCAGAAACAGAGATGATTTCATCAGGTCTTCGCCAGATACTTTGCCTTTTACCCAGAGCAATATCATCGACAGGTGAATTCCGCCAAAAATGCTTTGTAGGAGTTCAACAACATAGATTTGATATTGATTGAAGTCGGCCGTAAATTCCTTCCAAAACACAAGAATATTATCAGGCACGAATTCTATATCTGCCTGTTGCATTTCTTCAACCGTAGACGACGGATTGATGGGGAGCGACACGTAGTTATCCTTAAGCCTTTTCGTGACCCCTGCGATGCTCTGATGCTGTAAATCAGCAATCTCATCATCGTCTGACAATCTGTAGGCGGCATCCCACTGTAAATCGGTATCTAAATACAACTGAAAGTTGGGCGATTCTTCGATGCTAAACGTGCTCAACAAGCAAAAAACCAAGCTTTCGGTGAGTTCTGCATTGATAGGAAGTTCATTAATATCTTCAACCAATTGATGCACCACTTTGGTAGGCATTGGGATGAAGGCTGTTTTAAGATGCGTTTTTAATGGATTCCCATTTACATCAATTACGACTGAGTGGTCGCTTCGCAGCGAACTCACTTTCAATCCATAGGGTGCACCAATATTTCTCATGATAGACTCATGGCAATGATAAAGCAGAAAATTGCTAAATCAAACAAAGAAATTAAGCGCCGATTTGCTTCAAATGCAACAGATGAGAGTGGATTGCACTCAACATTGTAGGGAATTCCTTGTACATCACATTAAACTCTTCGCAAGTTTCTCTCACGATTTTGTTTAATTTAGGATAATGTACATGAGAAATTTTAGGGAACAAATGGTGTTCAACTTGGAAGTTCAAACCGCCCAATAACCAAGCCAATGACTTGCTCTTGGTACCAAAGTTGGCAGTCGTTAGAATTTGATGCGTAGCCCAATCTGATTCAACGTTTGTCACTGGCGATGTTTTGCCAACAAATGTAACATCCTCTACCACGTGTGCCAATTGGAACACAACGGCGATCACAAAACCCGTTGTTAATGCCATGATAGAATAACCAATTAAGGTAGTACCCAATCCAACGTAATACATCGGAAATCCAATAAAAACGGCGATATAACCCAACTTTGTTGCCCAGAATATAATATGATCAGTTACGGTTAATGGTGTTTTGATATCTCTATCTCCTATCTTTCCAGTGAAATATTTGACAAAATCTTGATAGAAAATCCACATGATATAAGACAGTGAATAAAGCAACAATCCATAAATATGTTGGAATTTATGAAACCAATATTTCGGTTGGTATTCGCTCACTCTCATGTATGGACTCACATCGATATCCTCGTCGGCTCCTTCAATGTTCGTAAATGAGTGGTGAGCCACGTTGTGTTTTTGATTCCAATAGAAAGAATTCCCTCCCAAAATATTCAAACTCAACGCCATGATTTTATTTACCCATGGCTTGCGAGAATAACTACCGTGAGAACCATCATGCATCACATTGAAACCGATGGTCGCAAAATTGACACCCATAAACATACAAAGGAGAACCGACACCGATGCCGTAGGGGTAAAGAACACCAATAAAACATAGGACAGAACCAATGTCGACAACAATATCAACGTCTTGCTATACAATTTCCAGTTGCCAGATTGCTTGATATTATTTTCTGTAAAATATCCGTCAATCCTACTACGCAAAGTTGAAAAAAACTGTGCATTTCTGCCTTCAAATCTGATTTGATTCATGATTTCACAAAGATAGTCACACAACCCAAAGGGCAAAGAAAAAAAAGTTCAACAAACCCCCGAATGTAAATCTATGGCTTCAATTGTTTACTAGATTGCGCCTGATACACAGCCCATTGGCTTGCAAATAGAAAAGCTACCATTTAAATATTTCCGCACTAATTGTCTGTCGCCACCTGGATCTGAATCGTTTTTAGGCAATTCCCTGCCTCAATTCGAACGTAATACACGCCCGTTTTGAGTTCCGACACATCCAAATCCCATTGCTTTTCAATCATTGTCTGGGAATTTGAACTACCGATAGTCATCTCCTTACATGGAACATTTACCTTTCTCCCCAGAACATCGAGC
>JBEGUW010000034.1:0-20874 GCA_041178665.1 Bacteroidota bacterium | reverse complement strand
TATTTGCAGCCCCAATTTGGGTATACACTGCAAACATGAAATTATCTCAATTTAAGTTCGATTTGCCTGAGGAGTTTATTGCTCAGGAGCCATTGGCTACGCGCCACGATGCCCGTTTATTGGTGATCCATCGCAAGGAACGTCGTATCGAGCACCGCAGTTTCAAGGATATTCTTGAGATATTCGACGAGAACGATGTGTTTGTGGTGAACAATACAAAGGTGTTTACAGCGCGCATGTACGGTCAAAAAGAAAAGACTGGCGCACAGATTGAGGTGTTTTTGCTTCGTGAATTGAATCATGAGTTGCGTTTGTGGGATGTTTTGGTAGATCCAGCGCGTAAAATTCGTGTAGGAAATAAATTGTATTTTGGGGATGATGATCTGGTGGCTGAGGTGGTAGACAATACTACGAGTCGTGGACGGACCATTCGCTTTTTGTTTGATGGCACCGACGAGGAATTTGCTGATGTGATTAAGAAATTGGGTGAAACACCCATTCCAAAGTATATCACCCGTGGTGTAAAGGAAGAGGATGAGACTTGGTATCAGAGTTTGTTCGCCAAGCATGTTGGAGCTGTTGCGGCGCCAGCGGCTCAGTTGCATATCACACGCGAGTTGCAGATGAGAATGGATATCAAGGGAATTAAGTTTACCGAGATCACTTTGCATTTGGGTTTGGGTGCGTTTAGGGAGGTTGAGGTTGAAGATTTGACCAAGCACAAAATGGATAGCGAATATTATCGCATCGAACAGTCGGCTTGTGATGCGGTAAACAATGCAATTACCAATAAGAAGCGTGTTGTAGCGGTGGGTGGTAGTGTGATGCGTGCTTTGGAGAGCAGTGTCAGTTCTAATAGCACATTGAATCCGAGTGAGGGTTGGACGGATAAGTTTTTGTTTCCGCCGAAGCAGTTCCATATTGCGGATGCATTTATTACCAATTTACATCAGCCGGAGTCGCCTTTGTTTATGATGGCTTGTGCCTACACGGACCATAAGTTTATGACAGAGGTTTATCAGGAGGCGATGAAAGAGGGCTATAGATTTTTATGCTATGGCGATGCAATGTTGATTATGTAATGACGACGCAAACTGCCGTATTTGTTTGAACAGACGCGGCAGTTTGAGTATATTTGTAACTTCGTTCTTTTTATTGCCCAGTTGGCGAAATTGGTAGACGCGCCACCTTGAGGGGGTGGTGATCGCAAGGTTGTGCTGGTTCGAATCCAGTACTGGGCACAAAAAAATCCCCCGCCGCAGGCGGGGGATTTTTTATTTATTAATTTTCCCCATTTATTAATTTTCCCCTACTGCGGGGAATTAACGGATTTCACTTACGATACAGCCACAGCGGTCGGATCCAACTCACCACTCCAAATAAGAGAATTGGGAAAACCCCAAACCAAAACAAGGCCCATGATTCAAATGGGATTTTCGTGATCGAACCATCGGCGTGAGCGGCACCGGCAAATATGCTCAAAAGTGCAAAACCAATCACCCCGCCAAACAATGCCCCACCCAAATGCCCTTCGTGCGATATTCTTTGTCGGTCCGCCGTCTGAGAAAAAACAATCGACCCCAAATTAAACAAAATGCAAAAGATCCATCCCGGGATTGGAATGGGTATAAACAACAATCCTAGCTTGATTTCGGGGAACCACATCACCGCGCAAAGTAGCAAACCCAACACGCCGCCGGAAGCGCCCAGAGCTTGGTAATCGGATTCTTTTCTGCGCATCCATATCGAAAAGAGGCTGCCACCCAATACGGAAAATAAGAAAATTAGGAGGGTGGAAATGGAGCCCACCATCGACTCAACCATCGTCGCAAAATAGTAAATACCCATCCCGTTGAGTAGCAAATGAACAATGCCAGCGTGAACAAAACCGGAACTTATCAATCGGTAGTATTGCTTTCTGTTTTTGATTTGCCATGAACTCAAAAGCCATCGCTCGGAAAGGCTTGCGTCGTTTTGTCCGGCAAAAAATACCAAGATAAAAAAGCCAATTAATCCATAGGATGCGGGGTATTCCACGTAAAAATTTCCGACATTCATAGTTAAGGTTTCTTCAATTTTACCTGCCCTGTTCCCTGGGCCGATTCCTTGAATTTGTAGGTTGGGGTGGTGAAATAATAAGCGTTTCCGCTGTTAAAGAGATTGGCATCGAACTGCTTGCTTGGATTCACAAATACATCCTTAATGGTGAAATGATACAAATAGACATCGTCGCTCCGCAATTTGCTAGCATCCAATCCGCCGCCTTTTTCGCAACTCCATGAGAAAATCGTGGCCTGACCGCTGAGTTTTACGTTGCTGCTGTTGGTCACCCCGCCGTAAAATTGTCCGCAGAAAACCGATAAATTTTGATCTTCTACGCTGTTTACGGTGCAATGAATGGCTTGGCTATAAAGGGTATCGATGCAAATCACTTTCGCATTCCCCTCCAAATGGATATCATCGATTTGATGTAGATTGAGCGTGCACCTGGGTTGAATATTCAATTTGCGTAGCCATTTGGCCTTGTTGCTGTTTTTGATTGATAATATGCCGTTGGTGATTTCGGTTGTGATCCCTGGAATCACATTTTTGCCATAGGTTATCTCAATATGCGTTGGCTTTGTGCTGTCTTGGGTGATGAAAAGTTCGATATCTTGGTTTACATCCAACCCATGAAAAGAGCCAAGGGTACGCGTTTCTGTGGTGATATCGCCAAAGGATTCCCAGGGTTGAGCACTGTTTTGACAGCTGGGCAAGAAATGAATCAAAAACGAAACAAAAAATAAAACAGACCAGGTTTTTTTTGAGGTGTGGTTGAGTTTCATTGTTGTGAATTTATACAAAGTTGGCGAATTGTTGCTACATTCGAGGTATGCGAAGGATAATCTTCTTGTTCTTTTTACTCTCTGGAATGACAGGTCAATTAATGGCCCAGGATTTTGACGATGAGGTAAGTCCGCAAGCCAAGGCAGCAGCGGCGATGCGTACCAAGCGATATCGGGAAGCGGAGAATTTGTATCGACAAATGTTGGAGAAAAATCCGGAGTCGATGACCTACAAACACATGTTGAGTCATTCTTTGATTTTGCAGGAGCGGTTTGGCGAATCCGATAGTTTTTTGAGGGTGGCATACTTACAGGATTCGATGCATCCTGGCACTTTTTGGTATTTTGGGATATCGGCTGAGAGGCAGGATCAATACGATAGGGCCTATGGTTTTTTCCGCAGATACATCGATAAGTCGAAGCGTTTTTCTGAATTTAATCAGAGTGCTTGGTTGCATGCGGCATCGGCGTATCGCAGGAAGATGCATACTTTGGGAATAAACACTACGGAGTGGAGCGACATGGTGTATTGCTATGAGAATTATTTGCAAGCCCAGCCGGCGGATCCTTTGGTGCCCCAACTACAAGATTTCTTGGATGCTGTGCGATTGAAGCAGCCCAGAGGCGGTCAAAAGTTGGTGTGGACTGAACAGTAAATTGCGTATTACCTTTGCGCCATGCCATCGGGCAATAAATCTAAGTTAATCAATGATCCCTTGCACGGATTTGTGACCTTGCCTAGCGCTTTGGTTTACGATGTTGTGCAGCATCCATACTTCCAACGTCTGCGTAGAATCCGTCAGCTGGGAATGAGCGAATGGGTTTATCCTGGAGCCACCCACACTCGTTTTCACCATGCTTTGGGGGCGATGAATTTGATGGTGAAGGCCCTTGATACGTTAAGGGGGAAGGGTGTAGAAATTACGGAAGAGGAAAAGGAAGCCGCGATTTTAGGAATTTTAATGCACGATATTGGCCATGGACCTTACAGCCATACCCTGGAATATACTTTGGCTCAGGGGGTAAATCACGAGGATATTTCTATCATGCTGATGGAGCGGATGAATATCGAGTTTGGCGGTGCTTTGCGTTTGGCGATCGATATTTTTAGGGGCGATTATCACAAGAAACCGTTTCTGCATCAGTTGATTTCCGGTGAGTTGGATATGGATCGGTTGGATTATTTGATGCGTGACAGTTTTTATACCGGGGTGAGTGAGGGAATTGTGGGTGTGGATCGATTGATACATATGCTGAATGTGAAGGACGGCGATTTGGTGGTGGAAGAAAAGGGCATTTACAGCGTAGAGAAATTTTTGGTTGCCAGACGATTGATGTATTGGCAGGTTTATTTGCATAAGACGGTAATTGCTGCCGATGCTTTGCTGGTTTCTATTTTGCAGAGAGCCAGAGAAATGGCAAAAACCGGTTCGACCTTGGGCAGTTACCACCCCTTGATGCATTTTTTGTTCAAGGATGTGAATCCCGATGATTTCAATGAAGAGGATTTGGATTTGTTTGTGCTTTTAGATGATATCGATATTATGTCGGCCATCAAAGAGTGGCAGTTTCATGAGGATCCGATTTTGAGTGAGATGAGTAAGCGGTTGTTGAGACGACATTTGCCAAAGATCAAGGTTCAATTGGAGCCGATTGATTTTGGGGTGAAGCAGTTGATGCGGGCGCAGGCATCGTCTATTTTTGGCGTGAGCGACGAACGTATTTTGGATTATTTTGTCCACGTTGGTGTTTTGAAGAACGATGCGTATCGCAGTGAGGGCGGAGGAATTCGAATCGTAAAAAAAGATGGCAGTGTTGTGGATGTGGCGGCGGCGAGCGACAATTATAATCTGGATAGTTTGAAGGATACGGTTACCAAATATTACATCACGTACTGGGAGCTTTGAGAAAAAATAAATTTAGCAGCAAGGGTCCTCAATTGAGCAATCAATTGCAAAACACACCGAGGGGTGGGAAATGGGCGAGTAAGTTTGAAGATCCTAACGCATCAAAAGGAAAGGGTAAGGCAGACGATGTGAAGGCAAAGAAGGGGTTGGGTCAGCACTTTTTAAATGATTTAAGCATCGCCGAGCGCATAGCGAATTTGGTAGACGATAGCATGGAGCATGTGGTGGAGATTGGGCCTGGAATGGGCGTAATGACAAAGTTTTTGTTTGCGCGATTTGGCAATAGGTTAATGTGTGCGGAGATTGATACGGAATCTGTGGAGTATTTGTCGAACCAGGCTTGGGCCAGCGGGCTTAAGGTGTGGAAGGGCGATTTTTTACAAGCTCCGGCGGAGGATTGGGTTGCCATTGGCAAGCGGATGGCCATTGTGGGTAATTATCCGTATAATATTAGTACTCAAATTGTTTTTAAGATGTTGGAATGTGGCGTTAGGGTTGATCAGTTTTCGGGTATGTTTCAGAAGGAGGTCGCTGAGAGATTGTGTGCGGGCGAGGGGAATAAGGATTACGGGATTACGAGTGTTTTATTGCAGGCATACTATAATTGCAGTTATTCATTTACGGTTCATGAGGGGTCTTTCAATCCACCGCCGAGAGTAAAAAGTGGTGTGATCGATTGCAGATTAAAGTCGGAACTTCCGGATTGTGATTACGGTGCATTAAAATTGGTGGTGAAAACGGCATTTTCTCAGCGGAGGAAGACTTTGTCTAATGCATTAAAACCTTTGACATCGGCGCGCGAAAAATTTGTGTTGCCAGAAGAATGGGGTGGAATGCGCGCCGAACAAATTCCTGTTGCGGATTATTTGTTTTTGGCAAAATCTTGGGTAGAAAGCAAGTAATTTCTTATTTGGATTGATTCATAATAATTGCATGCAACGCTGTTTGATTGTGGAATTTTTAGGCAGCCTTTCTTGAAAATGTAAGATTGTCGTTAAAATTACGGCTTGCCCTTTGTAAAACCTTAGTAAAAACTCTAAATTCGCGCATTGAAAATTCTTAAAAAGGCTCAAGAAATGATGCTCACACTACCTAAAAAATCATTCAACTTATTGAATAAGAAGTTGTTATCATTGTTGATGGCTTGCATGGCCACGGTAATCTCTTTTGCTCAAGCAGCAGTCGATGTAATTCAACCACCCCAAGAATTTGATCCTAGCAGTTGGAATTGGATGAATATTTTGATTTGCGTGTTGATTTTGTTGATTGTTTTGGTGATTGCTCGCTCGTTCGACATTGGCAGTTTGGCAGAGAAAATCACGGGTAAAAAGATTGTGAATCCTCACAAGATAAATGGCATCGTGGGTATGGTTGTCTTGATTTTAGGATTTATCGGTTTTTGGTACGAAATGAAGTACCATGGTAAATATTTGTTGCTTTCGAATGCAGCTTCTGAGCACGGCGCCGAATTGGATTCCATGTTCATGTGGACATTCTGGTGCACGTTTGCGGTATTTATTTTAACAGAATTTTTGTTGTTCTATTTCATGATTCGTTACTACTATCGTGAGGATCGTAAGGCGGATTATTTCTTTCACAATAATAAATTGGAGATTGTTTGGACAATCATTCCAGCAATTGTATTGACATTCTTGGTATTGCGTGGATTTAATGTTTGGACAAAAATTACGCAGACTCCAAACGACAAAGCGGAGGAGGTAGAAATTTTTGGTTATCAGTTTGGTTGGAAGGCTCGTTATGCGGGAGAAGACAAGAAATTGGGTGAGAATAGTTTTGTAATGATTTCAGGTACGAATCCTTTGGGATTAGCAGTGGAAGATGAGGCTGATAAATTGAAGGCTTCTTTGCAAACTGAAATCGACGAGATCAAAGCGAAGTTGGCATCGGCTGGCGATTCAACTACTGTTTGGAGAGCGGCTTTGAATAAAATGGAATCTACGGGTTTGAAAAATACCTATGAGTCAGAATATGACGCGTTAAGAGAAAAGGTATTGGATGCCGAAAGTGGTGCCTATGTCCGCCTCATGGAAAAGGAAATCAAGCGCAAAGAAACGAACATCAAGCGTGTAGACTTGTTTAAGAGCAAGCCAGAGATTTTCAATAAGGACGCTTATGATGACCGTGTAACTACAGAAATCGTATTGATCAAGAACAAGCCTTATATGTTTCGTTTCCGTGCACGCGACGTGATTCACTCTGCTTACATGCCTGAATTCCGTGCCCAGATGAACTGTGTACCAGGAATGAGTACTGTGTTTCCATTCACGCCTATCAAAACAACGGAAGAAGCGCGCAAGGCAAAAGGAAACGACAAATTCGATTATTATTTGTATTGCAACAAAATATGCGGTGCTGCCCACTACAACATGAAGATCAAGATTACTGTTGTGGGTTCAGAAGCTGAATATAAAACATGGTTGGCTGCGCAGGCCAAGGTAGTTGCTCCTCCAATGGAGGCGGCTCCTGCTGTACCCGCGTCTGATTCAACTGCAGTTGTACCCGCCATTGCCGTAAACTAATTTATCAATTAAAAAAGAATCAATCATATTCATATGAGCACTTCAGCATCACACGCAGCAGATCATCACGGTCACGATCACCATCACAAGGAATCGTTTATTAGCAAGTACGTTTTCTCGATGGATCACAAGATGATCTCCAAGCAATTCTTGATTACAGGAATTATTATGGGGGTTATTGGAATGGGTATGTCGTTGTTATTCCGTTTGCAATTGGCATGGCCAGACGAGCAATTCGGTATTTTAGAAATGTTATTAGGCAAATGGGCCGTTGATGGAAAATTGGATCCTAACTTTTACATGGGATTGGTTACCATTCACGGTACTATCATGGTATTTTATGTATTAACAGCTGGTCTGAGTGGTACATTTAGTAACCTATTGATTCCATTGCAATTGGGTGCCCGTGATATGGCATCTCCGTTCATGAACATGTTGAGTTATTGGTTCTTCTTTGTTTCCAGCGTTGTATTGTTGATCTCCGTAGGCGTTGAAACAGGGCCGGCTTCAGCAGGTTGGACAGTTTATCCTCCATTGAGTGCTTTGGAAAAGGCGATGCCTGGTTCTGGAATGGGTATGACGTTGTGGTTGGTTGCTATTGCATTGTTTATCATCTCGGCTTTGTTGGGTGGTATGAACTATATCGCAACTGTATTGAACCAGCGTACCAAAGGAATGAGCATGAATCGTATGCCATTGACCATTTGGGCTTTCTTGCTCACTGCCGTTTTAGGATTGTTGTCGTTCCCGGTATTGTTAGGTGCTTCATTATTCCTAATTTTCGACCGTAGTTTCGGTACTTCATTCTATTTGAGTGATATTTACTTGGAGGGTATCGGCGCACTTGAAAACGTAGGTGGTAGCCCAGTATTGTATCAACACTTATTTTGGTTCTTAGGTCACCCTGAGGTATATATCATTTTGATGCCTGCTTTGGGTATCACATCGGAGGTAATTTCTACCAATGCCCGTAAGCCAATCTTTGGTTACACTGCGATGGTTATTTCTTTGATGGGTATTAGTATTCTTTCTTTCATCGTATGGGGACACCACATGTTTATCACAGGTATGAATCCTTTCTTGGGGTCTGTATTTATGATTTTGACATTAATTATTGCGGTGCCATCGGCGGTGAAGGCGTTTAACTATTTAACTACTTTATGGCGCGGTAATTTGCGCTTTACTCCAGCGATGTTGTTCTCTATTGGTTTGGTGAGTTTCTTCATCTCTGGTGGATTAACAGGTATCTATTTGGGTAATGCTGCCATGGATATCCAGTTGCACGATTCATATTTTGTAGTAGCTCACTTCCACTTGGTAATGGGTAGTGCTGCAATTTTTGGAATGTTCGCGGGTATTTACCATTGGTTCCCTCGCATGTACGGTAGAATGATGAATAACACGTTGGGTTATTTCCACTTCTGGTTAACATTTATCTCTGCTTACTTGGTATTCTTCCCAATGCACTTTATGGGATTGGCCGGCGTTCCACGTCGTTACTACCAATTCACTTTGATGGAAGATTTCAGCGTTTGGGCTGATGTAAATAAATTGATTACAATTTCAGCGATTGTGGGTGGTTTTGCTCAGTTGTTGTTCCTTTACAACTTCTTCGTAAGCATCTTCAGAGGTAAGAAAGCCGATCAGAATCCTTGGTTGTCGAATACTTTGGAATGGACCTCTCCAATGGATGTGCGTTTGCACGGAAACTGGCCTGGTGAATTGCCAACTGTGTATCGTGGTCCTCACGAATACAGTCGTCCTGACCGTGAATTGGATTATTTCCCACAAAACGAGCCTGATGAGAGTGCACCAGAGGTTTTTGAACCTGTTGTAACTGTTGAGGCTCCAAAAGAGGAAAAAGTTCCAGTTGAGAGCAGTGTATTTTTTGCAGCCATCAAGCGTGTATTCGGTTTGAGCCGTTAATGCAACGCAGCAACGATATTATATTAAAATTATATAGACGGATAGGTTTATTTACCTGTTCGTCTATTTTTTTATTGTTCTTTTTGGGAGGACTGGTTCGCGCTACTGGAAGTGGCATGGGATGTCCGGATTGGCCCAAGTGTTTTGGCTTGTGGGCGCCACCCAATTGCGAGTGTAAATTGCCTGCGAATTACCAAGAAATATATCTTCAAAAGCGTTTACAGAAGGTTGAGCGATTTGCCAAGGTGTTAAATGGAATCGGTTTTCATGGTGCAGCCAATCGTTTGCTTACAGACCCATCAGTTAAGGCCCCTGAGGAGTTTCATCCGGTAAAAGCATGGATTGAGTACATCAATCGATTGTTTGGCGTTTTAAGCGGTTTGTTTGCGTTGATCTACTTTGGGCTGATGCTTCGCTATCGTAAAATCATTCAGGGAAAGCGTTGGGGTTTATTGGGTCTCTTTTTCTTGTTATTGAATGGTTGGTTGGGTAGTTTGGTAGTGGCGACAAATTTGCTGCCGGGTATTGTTACACTGCATTTTTTGCTGAGCTTTATGTGCCTTTTTGCCTACATGGTATCAATGCATCGGGCGCAGTCTTTTTCTTTTCAGCATACCGAAATTTTATCCTCCCGCAATTGGTTTGGGTTATGGGCGGTGGTTTTTGTGGTTTTGATTTTGGGCGCCTGGACGCGGGAGCAAGTGGATCAGATGCGTTTGGCTGGAACATTATATGTAGACGCAGATGAAACGGCGTTTTTGGGGTGGGGGATGTTGGATGTTTTTTCGATGGATTGGCTTTTTTCCTTGCATCGCTATGTTCCTTTTGTGATTTTGGGTTGGATGTTGTGGTTGATTGGGAAGGAGCCTAAAACAACAGTGGAATCGGGGTTCAAATCGAAATTGCGCAGACCGCTGTGGGTGATTTCTATGATTTGTATCGTACAGATTGCGTTGGGGGTAATCCATATTTGGTTTGTGATACCATCTTGGGCACAAGTTTCTCACGTTGTGGTGGGTAGCGGCTTAATTAGCTATATTTTTGCAGTGTATTTATCAACCCTTTCAATTAAGTCAACCCATTCATGAATCCAACGGTAAAAGCCTTCGCCCAGTTAATCAAGTTCCGACTTACGGCGAGTGTTGCGGCAACATCGGTTTTTGGATATATTTTGGGCTGTAAGTTGAATGCAGATGGTGACTGGAAGAGTTTATTTGATTGGGTGACATTTTCGGGTGTTTTGATCGGTGGGATGTTGGTGGTTTTTGCATCAAACGGCCTTAATCAGATCATCGAAAAGGAAAATGATGGCAAGATGGCGCGCACTGCGCAGAGGCCCATTGTTGAAGAAAGAATTTCATTGTCCCAGGCCATTACTTTTTGTTGGATCACAGGCATTTTGGGGATTCTTATACTGTCGTTCACAACGCCTTTCGTGGCTGTATTTTTATCGGGTTTATCATTGGTGATGTATGTCTTTGTGTACACGCCCATGAAACAGACCACCAACATGTCGGTTATGATTGGCGCAATTCCTGGCGCTTTACCACCACTGATCGGTTACACGGCGGTTGTGGGTAGAATTGATGAGCCGGGCATGATGCTATTTTTGGTGCAGTTCTTTTGGCAATTTCCTCATTTTTGGTCGATCGCTTGGTTGCTCCACGACGATTATCAGAAGGCGGGTTATTGGTTGTTGCCATCGTCTGGTGGACGGGATAAAAAGAGCGGCTATCAAATACTTACCTATACGGTTTTATTAATTATCATCAGTATGACACCGATTTATTATGGCATGACGGGTCCTAAATCGTTGATTTTGATACTTCCCATGTCGATTTGGTTGTTGATAAAATCGGTGAACTTGTTTCGAAGTTTAGAGATTCCGGATGCCCGAAAATTGTTGTACGCAACTTTGGTTTATACCCCATTGGTTTTTTTAGGATATATCATTTTTTAATATGGATAATAGCATCAATAAGAAAATCAAAGATCCAACACCTTTGATTCCACCAGCGAAGTTCACTTTGTGGTTGTTTATGTTGGCGAGTGCGATGTTATTTGCAGCATTTGTGAGTGCTTTTGTGGTTCACATGCCCGATGGTGAGGCAAAAAAGATGTGGACATCGTTCGATTTGCCCATTTACTTTTTTTATTCATTGGTAATTGCTGTGGCTTGTTCGGTTACGATTCAATTGGCAACCAAGGCTGCCAAACAGGATGAGTTGAGTAAGAACAAATGGATGATTGTACTAACCTTGGTGTTGTCGGCCTTGTTTACGTTATCGCAATATTTAGGATGGAAGCAATTGGTTAACATGGATTTAACTTTTGTAAATCGTAGACCCGAAGACATTTCAGCGAGTTATGTTTGGGTAATTACGGTGTTGCATTTTATTCACATTTTGGCAGGAGTTATCTTGCTTTTGGTCGCCCTTTTTAAATCAATCAAATTGGAAATTCACAAGAAAAAAATCACCTTTATGTCAATTACGAGTACTTATTGGCATTTTGTGGGATTTCTGTGGTTTATATTGTATTTATTTCTTTATTTCGCAAGGTAATTTTTCCCAATGGCAAATCAAACAACAACAGCAGCATCTTTTGAAAACCAACCCACTTGGGCAGGAGGTCGTTCTCCTTTCAATGTGAGTTATGGAAAATTGATGATGTGGATCTTCCTTCTATCGGATGCGTTCACATTTTCATCATTATTGGTACAATATGGCACACAGCGTTTTTCGAACGTAGTTACTCCAATTACCACAAAATGGCCTGATCCAGCGTCCATTTTCAATCACTTCCCAGGAATGCATGGTTTTCACTTGCCATTGTTGTTTGTGAGTGTAATGACGTTCATCTTGATATTAAGTTCTGTAACCATGGTATTGGCGGTTGAAGCGGGTCACCGTAACAGCAAGAAAGAGGTTGAGAAATTTATGATTTATACCATTTTGGGTGGATTGGCATTCTTAAGCTGTCAGGCTTGGGAGTGGTACACATTCATTCACGAGGGAGCTCGTTTGGATGGCAATACATTTGGTATTACTAAACAGGGATATGATCACTTGCATAAGGTTAGTTTTGGTAGTCATTTCGAATGGGAAGTGGGCGATAGAACCTTTGGGCCTGTTCCATTTGCGGCATTGTTCTTTATTGTAACGGGTTTCCACGGTTTCCACGTATTTAGTGGTGTGGTAATCAATGTGGTTGTTTATATCATGACGGTTCGCGGTGTATTTGAACGTCGGGGTCATTACGAAATGATTGAGAAGGCCGGTTTGTATTGGCACTTCGTGGATCTTGTTTGGGTATTTGTATTTACTTTTTTCTACCTCATCTAATTGTTAAATTGAATCAGTATGGAATTTTATAATAAACCTGGAGAGTACGACGCAATCAACTACGTTCCTCATACCGAGAGTCATGGTACAAAGGAACTTTGGAAGACATTTTGGCTGTTGTTAGGGATTACCCTTTTTGATTTTATGATTTATTTTGTGATGCCAGCGAGTGGCTTCAGAAACTTTATATTTATCTTTTTTGGATTGGTTAAAGCTTATTTCATTGTGGGTGCTTTTATGCACTTGAAGCATGAGAAAATGACTTTGGCCTTAATTATTTTGGTACCCACCATTTTCATTTGCGGTTTAATCATCGGACTTCTGTACGAGGGTTCTGCATTGGAAGTGATGAAGTCGATGTAATCCATGAGCAATATTGGCAACAAATTCAAAATGGCCGCAATCGCGGCCATTGTCATTTTACCCATCATTGGTATCTTGATGTTGGCCCGCGCAAAGTGGGTGCATCAGGAATTGCCTTATTTGGGTGAAACCGTTGTTGCAACGGATGGTACCAAAGAGTATCATACGGTGAGCGACATTCAATTGATCAATCAGCACGGTCAGCCTATCAGTTTGGATGATTTTGATTCTTGTATTATTGTTGCGAATATCTTTTTTGCCTCATGCGCTGAAGTATGTCCTGCCATGAACAAGCAAGTACAAGTGATGGCGGAGGAATTTAGGCCATTTCCAAATGTTAGATTTTTAACAGTTACCATAGATCCGGAGCGTGATTCTGTTCCTGTTTTGGCGAAATATGCCGATGCGTATCGTGCAGATTTATACAAGAGAACTTTTGCCACAGGAAGTAAGCGTGAGATTTATGATTGGGTGATGAGTGATTTGTTGTTGGCTTCGGAACAGAGAGGTCAGGATTTTATTCACGACGATCGGGTTGTGATTATCGACAAGGCGCGACATATTCGTTCGATTTTGGAAACATCGGGAAAGAACTATACGCAGAAGTTGCAGAGAGTAAAAAGAATACAGGACGATATAAATAATTTGCTATATGAATACAGAAAAAACGACTTGGATAAGTGACAAGGGATTTTTCCGCTTGGTGGTGATCATCACAATTGCTGTGATGGGATTGGTTACCTTATTGCAGTACTTGCCAGCAGAGATGCGCCCAACTGCTGAATTTGCGAAAGTGTTGCCCTTTGTGAATGCTACATTAAATACATTGGTGTCGATTGCCTTGGTTTTAGGTTTGATAGCGATCAAATCGGGTAAAAAGGGAGTTCACCAGGCGTACATGTTAACGGCCTTTATTTTATCTACGGTTTTCTTGTTGAGTTATGTGACATATCACACTTGCACAGAGCATACTGTTTTTGGAGGTGTGGGTACGGTTAAATACGCTTATTATATCATTTTGACCAGTCATATCATTTTGGCAGCAGCAGTGTTGCCAATGGTTTTGTACACGATGTATTACAGCACATCAGGTAATTTTGTTAAGCATAAGAAGTGGGCAAAGGTGACTTTCCCGATTTGGTTATATGTTTCAGTAACGGGCGTCATTGTTTACTTTATGATTGCGCCGTATTATACGTTTAAATATTATCCCTTTTGATATGAAACGTTGGTTAGCGACATTCGCTCTAATATTATTCTCTGCAGTTACGGTTTACGCACAATGTCCGATGTGTAAGGCAGCTTTAACAATGAACAGAGAGCATTCTAAAAATAAGCCGATTGTTGGTAATGGAATCAACAAAGGAATTTTGATGCTTTTGGCGACTCCCTATTTATTGATTGGAACTGCAGGTGTTTTCTTTTATCAGTATAAGAGAAAACAAAAAAATGTCCGCTAAACGACCTGGATTGGTTCCGTTTTTGGCCTGTAAATGTCCAAAATGTGGCAAAGGAAGGGTATTCAACAATGGTTTGATTTCTTTCAAATTCGCTGAGACGCGATATTCATGCCCGTCGTGCAATTTATCTTTTGAACCCGAAACAGGCTTTTTTTACGGTGCGATGTATTTCAGTTATGCGCTGATTGTGGGTTTGATTATTACTTGCAGTATTATTTTTTATGCAACAGGGATGTTTGATTATGCCATCGTCGGAATTCCTTCGGTCATAATAATCATGGTGCCGTTGATTTTTCGCTATAGCAGAATGATGATGCTTTACGTTGTTTATCCTTTAGTTTACAAGGACAAATTCTACGGCAAGCCTTAGTTGACCCTCATATTAATGGGTACTTGAAAGTAGGCGTTGATATTTTTGCCTTCGTGGGTGGCGGGAATCCACTTTGGGCATAAATAGAAAATGCGGATGGCTTCTTTGCCAAATTCGGGACAAGCGCTGCTGCCTTCCATGATTTGACATCTACTGACAAATCCGTTTCTGTCGACCATAAAACGTATCAAAACATAGCCATTGATATTTGCGTCAAGGCATCGACCGGGATAAACAAATTCATTGGATACGTATCGTAAGAAAAGATCTTCTCCTCCCAGGAATCGAGCACTCTTAATCTCTTTGTTTGGTATTAGCGTATCGTTTTGCATACTATCCGGACTTGGCAGTAATGCGGATAATTCCATCAATACGAGGCAATTTTCATTGATGATTTTTCCTTTATTTGATCGGAATGGGGTGAATAGGGTTTTGCGTAATTCCGAGGCCAGCTTGCTATGTATTGAAGTATCGGGTAGATTGCTATCGAATATTTCAATATAATCCACCTTCCCTTTTTTGCTTACTTTTAGGTTTAATAGGAAGACCAATTTCCCTTGCTTGTCCACCAATTGATTGAGTTCTGGAATTGTTGATTTTACGGAGCTATCGAGGGATTTCCATCCCATAACGGGTGCTGGTGATCCATGACGGCGCCACCAGTTGACATATTGCTTTGAAAGAACTGGCGGTTTTGTGAGTTGCGCATGATTGTTCGATGGTACGAGTGCCGTACTGACCTGAATCTGTGATTTTGATAGACCTGTCGATGCGATGATTGTCAAAAGGCCAATGCAGATTAGGTGAGCAGCATTCTGACCGATGCTTCGTGTGAAACCGCTGATTAATGGATTCCTTGAGAGGGGATATTTAAACAAAGCCGGCGGTGTATTTTGGGGGTTCATGCTTTGGTTCATATTGATTGATGGGATTGAGGTGCAAAAGCGAAATGAGTATTTCAAAAATATGATAAATGGGTGGGAGTTTGGATATGTGTGTGCTTGGATTTTCCTCTGTGATTTGGATGGATGCTCGCCATTTGTATTTCTTTTGTGATTTAGGTTGTGGTTTGCCATTCGGATTTTGAGAAATTTACGGTTTGAGCGTTAAAAAGAGGCCGGCCGGGGTTTCCCCGGCCGGCCGTCATTCAATTAATAGGAATATTTAATCGCGGTCAATAGAATATGCAATCACAATGAATAGCAATATCCAATTTAGCCCTTTTGAGCGTTGACTTAGTCGGGCTGAACCGCTAAAATCTCTTCACCACCGGCCATTTTTGCGCGAATTTTCGCTTCGATTTCTGCCATCATTTCTGGATTGTCTTGGATGAGTTCTTTTACTGCATCTCTTCCTTGACCCAATTTTGTGGTATCGTAGCTGTACCAACTTCCACTCTTTTGAATGATGTTGGCATCCACGGCGATATCCAATACTTCACCGGCTCTGCTGATGCCTTTGCCGTACATGATATCAAATTCAACGACTTTAAATGGCGGAGCGACCTTATTCTTGGCCACTTTTACTTTTGTACGGTTACCCATTACATCATCGCCATCTTTGATTTGTGCGTTTCTACGAATATCCAAGCGGATTGAGGCGTAGAATTTCAATGCATTACCACCGGTTGTGGTTTCAGGATTTCCGAACATCACGCCGATTTTCTCACGAAGCTGGTTGATGAAAATACAAATACAACCTGTTTTGCTAATTGTACCTGTTAACTTTCTTAGCGCTTGGCTCATCAATCGGGCATGTAAACCCATTTTACTATCGCCCATGTCGCCCTCGATTTCAGCACGTGGTACCAACGCAGCAACAGAATCTATCACCAAGACATCGATTGCACCAGAGCGGATTAGGTTGTCGGCAATTTCCAACGCCTGCTCCCCGTCGTCCGGTTGAGAGATCAATAGATTAGAGGTATCGATACCCAAATTTTCGGCATAGAGTTTATCGAATGCGTGTTCCGCATCAATAAATGCACAAATACCGCCTTTTTTCTGTGCTTCGGCGATTGTGTGCAGAGCGATGGTTGTTTTACCACTACTCTCTGGGCCATAAATTTCAACAATTCTACCCCTTGGGAACCCACCTACGCCCAAAGCCAAATCCAAACCAAAGGAACCTGTAGAAATTACATCTACTACTACGCTACGCGTATCGTCCATCTTCATCACCACGCCCTTACCATAGGTTTTCTCCAAACGCTCGATGGTTTGTTTGAGGGCCTTCATTTTTTCTTGCTGTTCACTCATAACTATATGTTTTAATTATCCGTTTAAATGTTCTTTCTGATTTCAAAACTAACAATCTTGTTTATATAATTGTCAAATATATGATTAAAAATTTATCAACAATGAGAAAAAGCACAGAAAATGGGGTGGATTTGCGAATTTTGCAAAACAAATTTTTAGCCAATGGAAAAACTGCAATGGATAACAGCGAATTGCTGGTTTTGGTTTTGGGTAATGGCAGAAAGACGGTGAGGTCGAGGCATTTGGGTGAGCGACTATGGAATTACTGCAACGGAGATTTGCGGAATTTGGGCCAGATGAGCATGGAGGAATTGTTGCAGGTGGATGGTTTGGGGTCTGCGGGTGTGGTTACTTTGGCCGCGGCATTTGAGTTAGGCAGGCGACGGGTGATAGATGAACCGAGGCCTAGGCAGATTAAAAATCCAACGGATGCGATTGCTTTGTTTCAACCGTTGTTTATTGATTCGGTGGTAGAGAGTTTTTACGTGGGGTATTTGAATCGTGCAAATAGGATTTTGCGGATGGAATGTGTGAGTATCGGTGGAATGGCTGGGACGGTGGTAGATGTTCGTTTGGTTTTCAAGCGGGCTTTGGAATTGCGGGCCACGGGTTTGGTTTTTAGTCACAATCATCCATCGGGCAACGACAAGCCGAGTGATGCGGATCGCAATTTAACGAAGCAATTTGTGCAAGCGGGCAGGTTATTGGATATCACGGTGATTGACCATATTATTATCGCGGGTTCAAGGCATTTTAGCTTTGCGGAGGAGGGAACTTTGAGTCAGATGTGATGGGTCTGTATAAGAGGAGTGATAAAATTTAAAAAAAAGTTAATTTCACTTTGTTTTGTGGTTCTGAATTCTTGAGGAAACGTTAAATTTGCATCCTTATGAACCAATTCAACGCCCTTTATTCGGAGTCGTTTTCGGACCGTCACATCGGACCAAGACAAAGTGATTTGAATGCCATGCTTGCCACCGTTGGTGTGAAGAGTTTGGATGAGTTGATCGACCATGTTATTCCAAGCAACATCCGATTGCCGAAACCGTTGAATGTTGATGCGGCAGTCAGTGAGGTTCAATTCTTGTCGATGTTGCGTGAAAAAGCATCAAAAAACAAGATGTACAAGAGCTACATCGGGATGGGATATTATAATAACCATACGCCTGGAGTGATTTTGCGTAACATTATGGAAAATCCAGGTTGGTATACCCAATACACCCCTTATCAGGCAGAAATCAGTCAGGGAAGATTGGAAGCGTTGTTGAATTATCAGACAATGGTGATCGACCTTACCGGTATGGAGTTGGCAAATGCATCGTTGTTGGACGAGGGTACTGCGGCTGCGGAGGCAATGAATATGTTCTATGGCTTGGATAAGAAGAGTGCGGCGCATCGCTTTTTTGTCGATAACAGTGTATTCCCCCAAACCGTTGATATTTTGATTACTCGCGCAGAGCCTATCGGCATTGAGATTGTCCGTGGCGATTATAAAACATTTACTGCTGATGCTTCTTTCTTTGGTGCTTTGGTACAATATCCAAATGCTGAAGGAAGTATCGAAGATTATAGAAATTTCGTGAATGGTTGCAAGGCGGCGAATGTAAAAACTTGTTTTGCTTCCGATTTGATGGCGTTGACTTTGTTAACCCCTCCGGGTGATTTTGGTGCGGATTGCGTAGTGGGAAATACCCAGCGTTTTGGGGTTCCATTGGGCTTTGGCGGACCTCACGCGGCATTCTTTGCAACTAAAGATGAGTTCAAGCGTTCGATTCCAGGTCGTATCATTGGAGTTTCTGTTGATGCACAGGGCAATCGTGCGTTGCGTATGGCTTTGCAGACCCGTGAGCAGCACATCAAACGTCAGAACGCTACCTCTAACATTTGTACGGCTCAGGTATTACTGAGTATCATGGCCGGTATGTACGGCGTGTATCATGGACCTTCTGGATTGAAAAAAATTGCTCAGCGCATTCATGCGTTGGCTGTTTCTTTGGGCGATGCCATCGTAAAATCTGGTAACGGAAATTATAGTTTAGAGCACAATCATTTCTTTGATACGATTTTTATCAAAGTACCACGTGTTGAGACAATTCAAGCGTTGGCACTGGCTCAGGAAATCAATTTGAGATACGAAAACGGAATGGTTGGTATTTCTGTCGATGAGACCACCAACATGTCCGATGTTGAGAAACTGGTGAGCATTTTCGCCCGCGGTGTTGAAAATACGGCAGCAAAAGCTGAGGGTTCTGTATCGCACAAATTGCCAGCGGCGTTGGTTCGTGAAAGCAAATTCATGTTGCACCCTGTTTTCAATCGTTACCATTCAGAGCATGAGATGTTGCGTTATATCAAATCGTTGGAGGCCAAAGATTTGAGTTTATGTCATTCCATGATTTCTTTGGGTAGCTGTACCATGAAGTTGAATGCAACCACTGAGATGATTCCAGTAACATGGCCGGAGTTTAACAGTTTGCATCCATTCATTCCGATGGATCAGGCCAAGGGCTATATGGAGATCATCGAGGAGTTGAATAAGGATTTGAGCGAAATTACCGGTTTCCATACCATGAGTATGCAACCAAACTCTGGTGCTCAAGGTGAGTATGCTGGTTTGATGGTGATTCGTGAATATTTCAAAGATCGCGGCGAATCGCACAGAAACATCGCATTGATTCCATCGAGCGCACACGGAACCAACCCAGCTTCGGCGGTGATGGCGGGTATGCAGGTGGTGGTATCGCAGTGTGATGAAAACGGAAACATCGATGTGGAGGATATCCGCGCAAAGGCTCTGCAATACAAAGATAATTTGGCTTGTTTGATGGTGACTTACCCAAGTACGCACGGGGTGTTTGAAGCGGCGATTACTGAGTTGACTGATATCATTCACCAAAATGGTGGACAGGTTTATATGGATGGTGCGAACATGAATGCGCAGGTTGGATTGACATCGCCCGGTATGATTGGTGCCGATGTGTGTCACTTGAACTTGCACAAGACTTTCTGTATTCCTCACGGTGGTGGTGGTCCTGGTATGGGTCCGATTGGTGTTGCAAAGCACTTGGCTCCTTATTTACCAGGTCATGCCGTGGTGGATATGGGTCCTGAAAAGGCGATGCATGCTGTAAGTGCAGCTCCTTGGGGCAGTGCTAGTATTTTGTTGATCAGCTATGCTTACATCAAGATGATGGGTGGCGAGGGTCTTATGAATGCGACCAAATATGCAATTTTGAATGCCAACTATATTAAGGCGAGATTGGAATCTGAGTATCCAGTATTGTACAAAGGTGCTAGCGGATTTGCGGCCCACGAGATGATTTTGGATACACGTAAATTTAAGGCCTGTCATGTAGAAGCGGAAGACATCGCCAAGCGTTTGATGGACTACGGTTACCATGCGCCTACGTTGAGTTTCCCAGTTGCGGGTACGTTGATGATTGAACCTACTGAGAGTGAGAGCAAGGAAGAATTGGATAAGTTCTGCGATGCGATGTTGAGCATTCGTGAAGAGATTCGCGAGGTTGAGGAGGGTAAATATTCTCAGGACAACAACGTATTGAAGCATTCTCCACATACTTCTACAGTTGTGATTTCAAACGATTGGGATCGCGAGTATTCACGTGAGAAGGCAGCTTTCCCGTTGGATTCTATCCGTATGGGTAAGTTTTGGCCAACGGTTTCTCGTGTGAACAGCACGGTTGGGGATCGCAATTTGATTTGCGCATGTATTCCTGTTGAGGCTTACGCTGAGGCTGCGGCATCGAATTAATTTGAATTATATTTACGGCGTGATCAAGCGCTGGAAAAATAGCATTTTGGAAAGAACTGGACCATGGGTCTGGTTCTTTCTGTTTTATGCGGTTTGGGGATTTTTCACC
>JBEGUW010000033.1:0-9380 GCA_041178665.1 Bacteroidota bacterium | reverse complement strand
TTTCAACACAGCCTCCGGTACATTAACGATTCCCAATAGAGTGGTAAGTGCGAAATCCATTTGGAAAGACCGAACCGGTTTTGATCCAATGGGTTTTGAAACGGGGACATTAACCTGCTATATTTCCGATCCAGGCTCTGAGCGCAACTACTACGAAATCAACTTGTATCGATTTGATGACTTTACCCAAGAGTGGCTCGTTATGCCGCCCACAACAACAGATCCATTTTTAAATGAAAATGGAATTAAAACAGATTTAGGAGGACTTCTAATTGATGACAGAAGTTTCAATGGTTCCGCCAAACAGTTTGATTTCATCACTAGTTACGGAAACGCCGGAATCCAATATAAATTCCTAGTTGAAGTGCGATCTCTAAGCGATGATTACTATCGGTATTTGCAATCATTGGCGAGTTACAAAGCCGAAGGGGGGATTTTCTCAGACCCATCGCCAGTATATAGCAATATTATCAACGGAAGAGGCATTTGTGCCGGCGCTGCAATACAAAAAGACACCATTCAATAACAATTAAAGAATTACCCTACACGTGTCTTCAATAGAAAAGAAAATTAAAATAATCAATGCCCAACAGCATAATCTTCAGCAAGTTAGCGTAGATATTGATCATGGTTCTTTTACCGTGGTTACTGGCGTTTCGGGAAGTGGGAAGTCGAGTCTGGTTTTTGAAACCTTGTTCGCCGAAGGTCAACGTCGTTACGTGGAAAGCCTCAGCAGCTACGCGCGACAGTTCCTTGGAAGAATGAAAAAGCCTTTGGTGGATGACATTCAAGGCCTTTGCCCAGCAGTAGCCATCGAACAGAAAGTCAATACTAGAAACCCCAGAAGTACCGTCGCCACTTCAACGGAAATTTACGATTATATTAAATTGCTTTTTAGTCGTGCCGGACATACAATTTCACCGGTATCGGGTAGGGAGGTAAAACGCGAATCCTCAGAGGACGTTTATCATTTTTGTTTAGGTAGAAAAGACGGGGAGCGATTGCTAATTCTAGCGCCACAGGTATTAAAAACTTATAGCCATGCGGACTGGGACTTACTCATTCAGAAAGGGTATAGTCGTGTTTGGGTAAATAACGAAACGGTTTCCGTTCAGACATTAATCGACGATGCCATTTCGATAGCCACAGAGTTGTTTATCATCGTTGATCGTTTGACGATACAAAAGGACGACGATGAGTTTCAATCAAGATTGTTCGATGCTTGCGAAACCGCATTTTGGGAAGGCGAGGGCAATTGCAGCATCTACCTAACGGATACAAAAGAGAAAATCGAATTTAACAATCGTTTTGAAATGGACGGTATGAAATTCGAACTTCCAACGCGCGATTTCCTTAGCTTCAACAACCCTCATGGGGCTTGCAGAACTTGCGAAGGGTTTGGATCTGTGTTGGGTTTAGACAACGACCTAATAATTCCTGATACATCGCTGAGTGTTTTTGAAGGCGCAGTAGCCCCTTGGAAAGGCGAAGTGATGGGAGAGTGGCGGAACGATTTTATCCGATTGGCAAATAAAGTTGATTTCCCAATTCACAGAGCAATCAGAGACTTGAACGAGGAACAAATCCAACTCCTTTGGAATGGAAGCAAAGCCTTGCCTGGTATTTACGATTTCTTCAAATACATCGAAGAAAAATCATACAAAATCCAATACCGCGTCTTAGCAGCTCGCTATCGTGGAAAAACCACCTGTCCGGATTGTTTGGGAACACGACTTAGAAAAGAAGCGGCCTACGTAAAAATCATTTCCACGTTTGAAGATAACAACCATCCAAAGCACCTGAATATCCAAGAGCTTTTGTTAATGGAGGTCGATAAAGCCTTAAATTATTTCAATCATCTACAATTAAACGATACCGACCAATCCATTGCTTATCGAATCATTGAGGAAATACAAAATCGTCTCCAATTTTTGAGCGATGTGGGTTTGGGTTATTTGTCGTTAAATCGTTTAAGTAATACCCTTAGCGGTGGAGAAAGTCAGCGAATTAACTTGGCAACTTCATTGGGAAGCAACTTGACAGGTTCAATGTATATTCTCGATGAACCAAGTATCGGATTGCATTCGAGAGACACGGAACGACTCATTACAGTGTTAAAAGCGCTGCAAAACGAGGGAAATACGGTGATAGTTGTTGAACACGACGAAGAGATCATGCGCAGTGCTGAAAACCTCATTGATATTGGGCCTTTGGCTGGAACACATGGGGGGAAATTGCTGTATCAAGGAACTTTTGAAGGTTTGAGAGATTGTGAGAGCAGTTTGACATCAAAATATCTCAACAATATCGAAGAGATAGCGGTACCTAAATCGCGCAGAAAAACACCACATTATATTGAGATTGAAGGCGCTACGGCGAACAACCTTAAGAATGTAACGGCTAAGTTTCCATTGGAGTCCCTAACTGCAGTCACCGGCGTATCGGGATCAGGAAAAACAACATTAATCAAACAGGTATTATTCCCCGCATTGAGTCGTGAATTGGGCCAGTTCAGCACGATAAAGCCTGGCAAACACAAAAAACTATCTGGGTCGATTTCATTGATTAAAGCCATCGAAATGGTGGATCAGAACCCCATCGGCAAGAGTAGTCGCAGTAACCCCGTGACATACGTCAAGGCCTTTGATGAAATTCGCGATCTTTTTGCCAATACTCCAACGTCTAAATTCAACGGATTTAAACCTTCCCATTTCTCTTTCAATGTGGATGGCGGAAGATGCGATAACTGCCAGGGTGAAGGTGAAACCGTGATTGAAATGCAATTCATGGCCGACATCAAGTTAGAATGTGAAGCTTGTGCCGGACAGCGATACAAAAAAGAAGTGCTGGAAGTTGAATACAACGGAAAAAACATCTTTGATGTACTGGAGATGACGGTTGATGAGGCGATGATTTTCTTTGATGACTTAAAAAACATCAGGGATCGACTAAAGCCTTTACAAGATGTTGGTTTGGGCTATGTGAAACTCGGACAAGGTTCAAATACCTTGAGTGGGGGCGAAGCACAGCGGGTGAAATTGGCGTTTTTCTTAAGTAAAGCGAGTCCAAATAAAGAGGGTGGAACCTTGTTTATTTTTGATGAACCCACTACAGGTTTGCACTTCCACGATATCAAAAAATTGATGGCATCTTTTCAGGCATTAATTGCTCAAGGAAATACTGTGATTTGCATCGAACACAATATGGACGTTATCAAATGTGCTGACTGGATTATCGATTTGGGACCAGAAGCGGGAAATGCTGGGGGTAATTTGGTGTTTCAAGGGCTGCCTGAAGATATCCATTTGGCGGCCGATAGTATCACCGGTCCTTATTTGATGGAAAAACTTAAATAGTTCAAGCATCGGCTTGTAAATATTTATCTAAGAAAAATCCACATTAGCCGAGAACCGATCGGTGGGATTTAATATTTTATTAACTTCGCAGAACTTATGAAAAAATTGTTAGTTCTCTGCTTGTCGATTGGGTCATTTATCTCCCTGACACAAGCACAAGCAACACTTATCGAAAAGGTGGATGCAAAACCTGGTAAATTGATTGTCCCTTACCAGAAATTCCAGTATCCCAATGGCCTAACGCTTATGGTAAGTGAGGATCACAGCGATCCCGTAACTCACCTAAATGTGACTTATCACGTTGGATCTGCGAGAGAAACCCGAGGAAAATCTGGCTTTGCGCACTTCTTTGAGCACATGTTGTTTCAAGGTTCCAAGCACATCGCCGATGAAGAGCATTTTAAAATAATCAAGAATTATGGGGGAGATGTCAATGGTAACACCACTAGAGATCGTACCGTTTATATTGAAACGTTCCCTAGCAACTTTACCGAGACAGCCCTTTGGATGGAAGCAGATCGTATGGGATTTTTCCTTGAAGCTTTCACCAATAAGAAATTCGAAATTCAACGTAGTACCGTTAAAAATGAAAAGGCTGAGCGTTATGATGCTCCCTATGGTTTCTTGATGGAGGTAAAAGACCAAGAATTATATCCAAAAGAGCACCCTTACAGTTGGTCAACCATTGGTTTTGTTGATGATTTGGATCGTGCAGACAGCAATGACCTGAAAAACTTCTTTTTGCGTTGGTACTCTCCAAACAATGCCTGCGTTATCGTGAGCGGTGATGTTAACACTAGCGAAGTTGTAGCTTGGGTTGATAAATACTTCGGAAACATTCAACGCGGCCCAGAAGTCAAAAAGCAGGCGGTACCAAGAGTGAAAATTCTAGAAAATAAGGTGGCAACCTATCCTGATGCGAATGCTTATGTACCATTGATTTATTCAACTTTCGTTGGTGTTCCAGTTGGACATGCGGATGAAGCTGCTTTGGACGTGTTGACCTATTTGATGGGTGGAACAAGAAGCTCTACCCTATATAAGAAGTTTGTTGATGCCGAATGGGCATTGCAAGCCAATGCTAGTAACAATCCATTGAGTTCAATTAACCATGAGTTGGCGGGTGAAATTTCTTTCACTGTCGTTGGTTATCCTTACTCAGATGTACCTAGATTGCAAAAAATGATGAAAAGCGCCATCGATTCTTTCGGAATCATTGGTTTCTCTGATGAAGATTTAGATCGTGCAAAAACCAATATCCTCAGTAATTATTCCAGTGGTTTGGAAGATGTAAGCACAAAAGCGAATTACTTGAGTTCTTTCTGGTATTTGGATGCAAAGAATGCAGATGGTAGCAGTTATAACTTGGAAGATGATGCAAGTCGTTATAGGAACTTAACCAAGGCCGACATCATGCGTGTTTACAACATGTACTTGAAGAACAAATTCTCATCTACCGTTATCATCACCCCGAGTCAAGTTGCTGAAGGCGAAGAGAAGCCCAAGTATCAAAGTGTTAACCCAAATGCTGGATTTACTAGTGCATTGGCTGATGCGGAATACAAAGGTTTAACGCCAAGACCTGTAAAAGACAATTTCGATCGCAGCGTACGTCCTCAACCCAAAGAAATCACTTCTGCAAAATCACCTAAGGTGGCTAAAAAAGTGTTGGATAATGGTTTAGAGATCTGGTCGACCTACTTCGATGAAACCCCACGAGTAATCGTACAATTGAATATCGAAGGCGGACGTTTGTTGGAAGATGGCAAGGTATTTCCAGCGGGTACAGCAGAGATGACTGCTTCTGCTATGAATACAGGTACATCGACAAAAACCCCTGAAGACTTAGAAAAAGAATTTGAGAAATTGGGTGTCAATATTGGCTTTGGTGGCGGTTCAACAGGAACTAGTATCACTTTGAGTTGTGAAAAAGACAAATTGGATGCGGCCATCGTATTGTTGCAAGAAATGATGTTCAAACCCCGTTGGGATGAATCAGAATTCAAAAAAGCCAAGAAACAGGTTAAAGAAGGCGCGAAGTCTAGTCTCACAAACCGTGGAACTGGAGCAAGCAACGCATATCGCAGGTTAATGAATGGCGAAAATGCACTGGGAACGGCTTTGTTGTCTGATGATTACGATAAAGTGAGCATGGAAAATTGCAAAGCATATTACGCGGCGAATTATGTACCCAATTTGACAAAAATGGTTGTCGTAGGGCCAGTTTCTGAAGATGAAATCTACACGAAGTTTGCCTTCTTGAATAGCTGGCAGAAGAAGTCAGTAACGATCAATACCCCTGTGGCAGCAACGAAAATGGGAACTCCACAAATCTTTGGTGTGAAATACAATGATGCTGAGCAGAGCGACATCTACTTGGGCTTTAAGTCACAACCCTATGATTACGCTGGAAAGTTCTTCCAAAACAACATTATGAACTTTGCTTTGGCTGGTAACTTCAATTCTCGTTTGAATTTGAACATCCGAGAAGACAAAGCTTGGACATATGGTATTCGTGGAGGTTATTCTCCTGCTTACAAAGACATGCCAGGTACTTATACAATCAGTGCAGGAGTTAAAGCAAGGGCCACTGACAGCGCAATTATCGAGATCGTTGATGAATTGGTGAGATATAAAAATGGTGGCATTACAGACGAGGAATTCAATTTTACCAAATCTGCATTGATTGCGAGCGAATCATTGGAATACGAATCAATTGGACAGAAAGCAGGTTATATCCTTCAGATGGCCAATCGCAATTTGCCAATGGACTATGCTGACCAACAGTTAAAGGTACTTCAGTCAATCACCAAAGAGCAAATTAACACATTGGCAAAAGAGGAAATGAATCTTGAAAACCTCACCGTTGTTGTAGCGGGCGATATCATTGATCTACAGCCTAAGTTAGACGCGTTGGGCATGGGTAAAATCCAAATGCTGGAGCCTACTGGTGCCGGTAAAATCAAGTATATGAAGCCCGGAACCACGTCGTTGCCTCGTAAAAAAGTACAATACAATCCTCCGGCCGACTTGCGCAAATAAGTCGTTCCCAAGGGTCATAAAACAAAAGAGGAAAGGGCAACCTTTCCTCTTTTGTTTTTATAGCCAACAAGACCCCCAAAATGTATAAAATTTGTGGGCAACATCCCCAATAAATTCAACCAACCAACCCCGATTTCGGCGTTATTTGTATAATCGACTATTTTCATGGATGAACTAAACGAAAACACAGAAAGAATTATCTCAATCAACATTGAGGATGAAATGAAAACAGCCTACATCGACTATTCAATGTCGGTGATTGTTTCCAGGGCATTGCCAGACGTTAGAGATGGTTTAAAACCGGTTCACAGAAGGGTTTTATACGGAATGACTGAATTGGGGCTTGCTTCAAACCGTGCGCACAAGAAATCAGCCCGTATCGTAGGGGAAGTATTGGGTAAGTATCACCCACACGGTGATAGTTCTGTATACGACACGATGGTGCGTATGGCTCAAGATTGGAGCTTGCGTTATCCCTTCGTTGACGGACAGGGTAACTTCGGTTCAATCGATGGAGATCCGCCGGCTGCGATGCGTTATACAGAGGCTCGTTTAAGGAAGATCGCGGAAGAAATGATGGTAGACATCGACAAAAATACTGTTGATTTCAGACCAAACTTTGATGAAAGCTTGCAGGAGCCTTCCGTAATGCCAGCAAAAATCCCTAACCTTTTGGTGAACGGAGCCAGCGGTATTGCTGTGGGTATGGCAACAAACATGGCGCCTCACAACTTAACTGAAGTGTGTGAAGGTATCATCGCCTATATCGACAATAAAGATATCGAGATTAGTGAGTTGATGAATCACGTAAAGGGCCCAGATTTTCCAACTGGCGGTAGCATTTACGGGGTAGAGGGTATTAAAGATGCTTTCGAAACGGGTCGTGGCAGGATTGTAATGCGCGGTAAGGCGGAAATCGAAGTGACCTCAACTGGTAAGGAAATGATTATCATTACCGAGGTTCCTTATCAGGTTACGCCAACCCAAATTATCCTTAAAGCGGTTGATTTGATCAATGAAAAGTTGATCGATGGTATATCGGCTGTTCGCGATGAAAGCGGACGTCAAGGTATGCGCGTAGTATTCGAACTAAAAAGAGATGCCGTTCCAAACGTAATCTTGAACCAGTTATACAAGTACACTCCTTTACAGAGCAGTTTCTCAGTGAATAACATTGCCTTGGTTGCAGGTCGACCAGAAATGTTGAATCTGAAGGACATGATTAGGCATTTCGTGAATCACAGACACGAAATCGTGATGCGCAGAACCAAATATTTATTGGACGAAGCTAAAAAGCGTATCCATATTTTGGAAGGTTTGATTATTGCCCTCGACAACCTAGACGCAGTAATCAAATTGATTCGTGAAAGCCGCACACCTGATGCCGCCAAAGAAGGTTTGATGTCGAATTTTGGTCTTTCTGAAGTTCAGTCCAAAGCGATTTTGGAGATGCGTTTGCAGCGTTTGACAGGCCTTGAAATTGATAAAATCCGTGAAGAATACAATGCGGTATTGAAAGAGATCCTTTATTACGAAAGTGTTTTGGCTAGCGAAGATTTGCGTATGGAAATCATCAAAACCGAAATCATCGAAGTAAAAGAAAAATACGGCGATGCTCGTCGTACCAACATCGAATTTAGCGCTGGAGAATTCAATATCGAAGATTTGATTCCAAACGATGAAGTGGTTATTACCATTTCTCACATGGGTTATATCAAACGGACTTTATTGAGTGAATACAAAGAACAGAATAGGGGTGGAAAAGGCCTGAGAGGTGTCGCTCACAGAGATGCAGATTTCGTAGAGCACTTGTTTATCGCATCAACACACAACTATTTGTTGCTATTCACAGAGCAGGGAAGATGTTTCTGGTTAAAGGTTTATGAAATTCCAGAGGGTCACAAAGCGACAAAGGGAAGGCCGATTCAGAATTTAATTAGTATTCCAAGTGATGATAAAGTAAAGGCCTACCTAAACGTAATAAACTTGAAGGATCCAGAATACTTGGAGAACACCTTCATAATTATGGTTACCAAAATGGGTGTGGTTAAAAAGACATCTTTGGAAGCATATAGTCGTCCTCGTACCAACGGTATCAATGCGATTACCGTAAGAGATGGGGATGAGTTGCTACAAGCCTGTTTAACCGATGGCGACAGCGAAGTCATCATCGCTAAGAGAAAAGGAAAAGCGATCCGATTCCCAGAAGCAAAAGTTCGTCCCATGGGTCGTACCGCAGCTGGTGTAAGAGGAGTTACCTTGGAATCAGCAGACGACGAGGTGATTGGCATGGTTTGTGTAAATCCAAGAAAGAGTGAAGCTACCATCCTGGTTTTAAGTGAAAAAGGATATGGAAAACGCACCGACCTCGAAGACTATCGCATTACAGGTAGGGGAGGAAAAGGTGTAAAAACCATCTCAATCACCGAAAAAACAGGAAGTCTAGTTGGAATCTTGTCGGTTACGGATGAAGATGGATTGATTATCATTTGTAAGAGTGGTATGACCATCAGAATGGCGATCGACAAATTGAGGGTTATGGGTAGGGCAACGCAAGGGGTTCGACTTATCAACTTAAAAGGAGCGGATTCCATCGCAGGCTTGGCCAAATCGCCAAAAGAAGAAGATGAGGAAGAAACCGAATTCATCGATGGCGAAACACCCGTGGTAATTGGCGGATCTGAAGAAAACAATACTGTGGAGGAAACTCCAACAGAAGAAAACGAAGCAGAAACAACAGATACTGATGAATAAAATCATGAAATCCACTCTAGGGTTGGCACTAACCCTGGGATTCGCCCAATGCTCTACAGCACAGACCAAAGCAGTTAACTCTGCCGAGTATGCATTAATGAGCAACACCGTTGAAGATTTAGTAATCGCCAAAGAGGAAATCGACAAAGCGAAGCTGAATCCAAAAACAGCTGAACTGCCTAAAATGTACTTGGTAAGGGCAGATGTCTACTCAAGAATTGCTGGGGC
>JBEGUW010000032.1:0-11086 GCA_041178665.1 Bacteroidota bacterium | reverse complement strand
TCCTTTCGCACATCAGTAGATGAAAATGTAATTTCAGCCTCTTTCACTCCCTTGGCCAAAAGAAACGCCTTGGTTCTTGCTTGGTCATTTTTCAATGCTCGGTAGGCCTCTTTAAAGTCTGTGCTCGATCTATGATACTCGCCACTCCATACAACCAAATCACTGATGAAATCTTTTTCCGCCTTACCGGTAACCTCAATGGATTTTTTGTTTTCGAAATTGCGCTTGCTTTTCACCCATGAATTGCCCAAAACTAAGGCCGTTATCACAACCCCAACGGCAACCGTAATACTGCCTAAGTGTTTAAAGACGCTTGATTTAAATGTTTCTGACATAATCTATTTTGATTATAACGAAACTAAGAAATTTCTATTTTACAATCGATTGATTTTTCAAATTATCGTCGAAAAAATCGATGGCTAGTAAACCTTGCTCTCCCCAAAATCCATAATTATGTCCACCACTTTTTACTATTGCCAATTTCATCGACGACATCTTTGTGGGAATCGTAGACGCACGCCTTACAATTTCATGGGCTTCGTAGAGCTGCTGTGATTGTTGCATCGGAACCACTTGGTCAGCCTCACCATGGGCGATATAACAAGGAATTTGTAACTCGTTTACCCGCAATTCAATATTATTCCTACCCCGCCATCGCCAAGGAACATCGTCATATTTTCCCAAACAGTTAATCATCAGGTTGTCGTTCTTCATCAACAACGGGTTGTAATCGCCACTTAAACTGGCACATCCCTGGAACGCCTCAGGATGCTCCAAAGCTAGCAATAAAGCTCCTCTTGCACCTGTAGACAAGCCCATCACATAAGACGGAATAGGCAATCGCATCGATTTATAGTAAACATCACCATCCACAGTCTTTATGGGATCTTCCGGTATACCTTGGTCAGTAAAATAACTCCTCTTTTGTAATGGCTTTAATACAGAATCCCAAAGCCATGTCCGCGTGGGATGCAATCGGTAATCAGCGCGCATCTGCGGATACAAACTATCCATGTAAACACTCTTTCCCATCTCCACCAACATCACATCGTAGCCTCGCTTTGTAGCCTCATCACAAACCCGAGTTCGTGTGCACCACTGCGTATCGGCGTAATTCCAACCGGGCAATAGCAGCAACATTTTTCGACGAATCGATGCATTTGCAAATCGAGCAACCTTGATTTCAACACGGATCCTTTTGCCATTACAAGGAACAAAATACACAGTATCGCGAGCAAAGCAACCCAGAGATTTTGAATCTGACATGGAAGTCGAAGCTGGAGCAATGAACCCTCTCTGGCGATGAGCACGATGAACAAATTTGCCCAGGCTATCATTCTCCGAAAGAACCGTGAATGCCAACAGCGTAATCGACAAAATGGCAACAATGATCCGCATACGACCCAAATTTACTCCGATTCGTATCCAAATTGATCCAACATCTTCTTGTTGTTGCGCCAATCTTCTCGAACTTTCACGAATAATTCCATATACACCTGCTTTTGGAAAAACAACTCCAGTTCCTTCCTTGATTCGATACCCAACTTCTTAATGCTCTGACCCTTTTTCCCAATGATGATGGGCTTCTGAGAGTCACGCTCAACAATGATTTCACAACTTAAACGGATAATTTTTGGCTCTTCCTTGAATAACAAAGTCACAATCTCTACCGAATAAGGCACCTCTTCATCGTAAAGTTTCAAAACGTTGTTCCTAATGATCTCGTTGACAAAAAATCTTTCGGTTTTATCAGTTAATTGATCCTCTGGATAATAGGCCGGATGCTCAGGCAAAAAATCAACCAAATACTTCTCCAACACATCAATCTGAAATTTTTCCTGTGCCGAAATCGCCAAGTAAACATCGCCAATAAACGTCTTTTTCAACCAAACCAACTTTTCCTCCAACTTCTGCTGATGTACCTTGTCGATCTTATTCAAAACAACGATTTTCTTTGCCTTCGACCGCTCAAATTTCTCTTGAATCTCCTCCGAAAAATCCTTTCCGTTGATGTCGATCAACAAAACCAACACATCGCTATCGTCCACACTTTCCTTCACAAACTTCATCATCCGCTCATGCATTCCGTAGCTGGTCTGACGTAAAATGCCGGGGGTATCAGAAAAAACGATTTGGTGGCCAGGGCCATTTTTAATACCAAAAATCCTGTGTCTAGTTGTCTGCGCCTTCGAATTTACGATGGCTAACTTCTCGCCCAACAAGGCGTTATAAAGGGTACTTTTTCCGGCATTTGGCATACCGATAATACTCACAAATCCTGATTTAAATGCTGCTTCACTCACTACTTCAAACCTACTGCGAATTTCTTAACTTTGTTTATGTCGTTTTTGATGCCCTCTCAATTGAAAATCATACACCGCCAAATAGCGAATCACCTCAATTTTTTTCGCCGGTTTGCATCAATAATTCTGCTCCTCTTTTCATTGACCACAACGAATTGGGCTAGCGGCAAAACCTCATCTCCCATCGATTCAACCCGAGCGGGATTTCGTGCCGCCAAAATGAGCATGTATTTCAAAAAAAATTGGGACTTTAGAAGTGCGCGATATAGCCGTCAGTTCAAGCATCAAACCAAAAACACCACTAGCCTTGTTCTGCCCGTAGAGGCCAAAGATTATCAACTCGTATTCCAAGACAATTTCGATACTTTCAATCCCGCTGTTTGGTCGAAAGGTCAGCCTTGGGGGCGGTTTCACCCAGACAATGCGCATCAGTTTTACGGTGACCCACAAGTTTTTGTCGCCGATGGCAAGTTACACCTAATCAATGAGCCCAGGCCTTATCCCATCATCATTGAGAATCAACCCAAAGGCGATGTAGAAAGGATGTATCGAGCGATGAATGAAACCAATCGGATTCAAAAGGAACTCATTCAAATTAAGCGTGTGAATGCAGCAGGAAATGTCATAAAATATCTGGGCGACCGCGAGGTGAGAGATAGTTCAGTATCAACCTCACAAGTACAACAGAATTTGGATGCATCGGGACCAGACACCGGAAAGCTAGCCGTTATGATTCCCTATAGCGTAGGGGTTGTCAATACGTTTCATAGCAACAATTTCACCTACGGATATTTCGCCGTCCGCAGTAAAAACCCGTCTGGGCCTGCAACTTGGCCGGCGTGGTGGCTCACCGGAAAAAACAATTGGCCCCCCGAAATCGATATTTTTGAGATGTATGGAAAATCCACCGGCAAGGACGTAAATACCCAAACAATGACGGTTCACACGGGAAAAGTAGAAACCCATACCAAGCAAATGATGATGAAAAAAATCCGCGTTTCGGAAGATACAGACTCATCGTTTCATATTTATTCGTGTTTGTGGACGCCAACGAAAATCGACTTCTATACAGACGGCATCAAAGTCAAATCGATACGATTTAATCGTTGGATGGCCCAATTTTTAAAAGAACCCATGTATTTGATTTTGAATAACGCTCTCGAAAACACCTACATCCCTCAGTTGATCGCAAGTGGCAACAAGACCTCGGATTTTCAAGTGGACTGGGTGCAAGTGTATCAAATTCCGAGATAACCCAAATTCCTTCCTGAAATTTCAATCACTTTCCCTAAGCAACACAGGGGTTTCATCAACTTTTAACACAGGACTTACACCGAATCAATTGCTTCGCATACCTTTGCAAACATGAAAGGGATTATACTCGCCGGCGGATCTGGCACCCGATTGCATCCATTAACATTGGCGATGAGCAAACAGCTGATGCCGGTGTACGACAAACCCATGATTTATTATCCGTTATCAGTGTTGATGATGGCGGGCATCAATGAAATATTAATCATCAGCACACCCCACGATTTACCCCATTTCCAAAAGTTATTGGGCGATGGCGCTAACTTGGGCTGCAGGTTCGAATATTGCGTTCAACCCTCTCCAGACGGTTTAGCACAAGCCTTTATTTTGGGCAAAGATTTCATCGGCGATGATTCTGTGGCTTTGATTTTGGGCGATAATATTTTCTTCGGTTCCAAATTCCAGGACACCTTAAAAAGCAGCATCGACCCCAATGGCGGGATAGTTTTTGCCTACCACGTGAGCGATCCAGAGCGATACGGTGTAGTAGAGTTCGATGACAACCTCAATGCTATTAGCATCGAAGAAAAACCTTTGGAACCCAAGAGCAATTACGCGGTACCTGGATTGTATTTCTATGATAATCAAGTGGTTGATATTGCTTGTAACCTTAAGCCATCGCCCCGCGGCGAACTTGAAATCACCGATGTCAATCGCATTTATTTGGAGCGAAACGCTTTGCAAGTGCGAATCATTGAGCGCGGAACGGCTTGGTTGGATACAGGGACTTTTACATCGCTCATGCAAGCCGGACAATATGTTCAAGTCATCGAAGATCGTCAGGGCCTAAAAATTGGTTGCATCGAAGAAATCGCTTGGCGACAAGGTTTTATTACTTCTGATGAATTGCTAGCGATTGCCCAACCCTTGAAAAAGAGTGGTTACGGCGTATACCTAGAGAAAATGGTGACGCAGAAGTTGTAATCCATACGCACTGAGGATTTGGTTTTTAGGTAGTTAGGGAGCGTAACTCAACCGCGTTCCGTTCAAACCGCCTCGATCAAGAAATACTGCTTTTTGCCTTTCTGAGCAATCAAGTATTTCCCATGCAATAAAATCGTATCGTTTATCGTACCGTCGATGTCGGTATACTTGTCCTTGTTAAAAGCAAATCCATTGGCTTGCAACATCTTGCGCGCTTCTCCCTTGGAAGGGAAGATCTGCGTATTTACGGCCAACAAATCCAACACTTGAATCCCTTGAGCCAACGATGCCTTCTCCACTTCAAAACGCTCCATGCCATCTGCCGCTGCCGCCAAAGTAGCCTCATCAAGCGCTTTTAAATCATCGGCCGAGCCATTGCCAAAAAAGATCTGCGTTGCCTTCAAAGCCATTTCCAAATCTGCCTCTGAATGCACACGGACTGTCATTTCTGCCGCCAATTCTTTTTGCAAAATTCGCATGTGCTCTTGACCTGTATGCTCCGCAATTAACGCTTCAATTTGATCGCGGTTCTTCAAAGAATATATCTTGATGAAACGAATGGCATCTTCATCCGCAACATTTAACCAAAACTGATAAAATTTATAGGGCGATGTCCTTGCTGGATCCAACCACACATTACCGCCTTCAGATTTACCAAACTTGGTTCCATCTGCCTTGGTAATCAAGGGTGCTGTTAATGCAAACCCCTCTCCACCTGCCATTCTGCGAATCAGCTCTGTACCCGTGGTGATATTTCCCCACTGATCACTGCCACCCATCTGAAGTTTGCATCCTTCGTTCTTATACAAATGCAAAAAATCATACCCCTGAACCAATTGATAGGTAAACTCAGTAAACGAAATCCCTCCCGATTCAAGTCGATTCCGAACACTGTCTTTGCTCATCATGTAACTCACAGTGATGTGTTTTCCCACGTCGCGAATGAAATCCAAAAAAGACCAATTCTTAAACCAGTCGTAGTTGTTCACCATCTTCGCTTTATTGCCACCTTCGCCAAACTCAATAAACTTTTGGAGTTGGGCTTTCTGACAAGCAATATTGTGATTTATCGTTTCAACATCCAACAACTTGCGCTCATCGGTTTTACCGCTGGGATCGCCTACCATGCCTGTTGCTCCGCCCACCAAAGCGACAGGAATATGACCGGCGCGTTGGAAATGCATCAACTGTGTTATTGGTACGAGATTTCCAATGTGCAATGAATCTGCCGTTGGATCAAAACCAACATAGCCCGTAACCTGCTCGGTATTGAGCAATTCTTGGGTGCCAGGCATCGCATCATGGAGTAAACCCCTCCATCGAAGCTCTTCTACAAAATCAAAATTGGGTTCAAAAGACATAGGAAATGCAAAGTTACAAATAATCCTTTGGGAACAATTTATTGTGCCTCGCGCTTTGCAATGGCTTCTGAAATATAGGCTTTCAAGGAGTCTACGTCTTGATCGTCCAAACCACTCGTTGCCAAGGAAACCACCTGGGCCGTTTCTTTTAACATAAAATTGATTTCATATTCCAAGTAATCAATTCGTTGCAAGTATTTCCAAGGAATCATCATATAGGAAGAAAAAAAGTGCAATCGGAATGATATGCCTTCTTCGTCTACCTTAACAAAATATTCGCCGCGACGTTTTTTGATTAAAAATAACAAGGAGGGAATGGATAATAGCAACCAGACCAAACCGCCTTTCCATCCTAGCATGCCATAGTGGAAACCCCAGCCTACAAAAATCAGAACGCACAAAACGATTAACGCCGGCATTTCCGCTTTCTTGGTCGGAATTACGATATGCAACGGGGACATTACTCCTTGATCCATTGGGTATGAATTCCGCTAGATGTCATGAAGTAGATACCCGCGTTCAAATTAGAAACATCCGCGCTCCACAAACCATTTTCCTCGGTCATTGTGATGTTTATCTCAGCGCCCAAAGCATTGTATACCTGTGGCTTGGCTTTGCAACCAGAAACAAAGATCTGATTTGTTACGGGGTTAGGATAAACACGAATCGATGTTACACTATTTTCTGTGATTTGCGCAGTTCCGCCAGTAATTGTAATGCTAAAATTCTTGATGGTATCCGGCTGGGCAACAGGTAGAAAACCGTTAACCTTGGCGTACGCTATGATAGCAAATTTCAAAGGGTACACACCAGACGTTGTTGGGGTGCCGTTAAGTTTGATACAACGAACCTTCGAAGGCAAATAAATACAACGAGGCTCAAAACATACATAACCCATACCTGTTGGCAAGCCAATCACCTTAGTAAGCTTCAATGAGTCGATTGTAACATTCTGTTTGCTACCTCCTACAACCACAGATGTATCCTTAAATGAAAGTACCATCACGGTTTGATTATACGCGGTACCTACATTTCCATCAGCCAATTTACTTGGATAAAATCCCGCTACTTTGATGGTTGTGTCTGGCGTACAATTTTGCGCCTGAGCGTTTAAAGCCAAGGAAACCAAGGCTAAAAAAACGATATGTTTAATTGTTTTCATATGATTTCAAAGATAAAGTATTACTAAATGGTTTTTTCATGTTGCCAGTTTTTGACTTTCCAATCCAAATAACAATGACCAAAAAGTAAGAAAATTAAACCACCGATACCTTGGATGCGATAACCACTGATCCAAGCGCGAATATCGAAAGGAAGTGCTTCAAAAAAGACAATGAGTCCCATCAAAAACGCCCCAATGAACAGTCCTAATTTGATCCAAGTTGGTATGATTTCCCCATGTTTCAAAAGGGTCACATTATCATGCTTCAATGATATCAACCAGTCCTTAACGACAAATAATACCAGTGGCCACATCATAAACAACGAATAATCCCTCTGATGCGGAAAAGCCAATGGGATTGATGCCATGAAGATCGACATCAATAAAATCGACTTTTTCTGTTCTGAAATGTTCCGAAATCTCCATATCCAGTAACAGCAAGACGACAGTACCAGTAATCTAAACAATTGCGTTGTGATAAATACGCCCGATGCGCCCATCGAAAACCAGGCTACACGGTTTTCTCCTTCAATATTTAAACCTGTTAAGTACTTTGTAACCAGTGCGCCAAAGTCAATAAAACCGCCTTCGCCCAGCTCCACAATGTGGTTTTTTGAAAATGGGTTGATATTCGTCATCCAGCTTTGAAGCAATTCTACATGATACTGAAACGGCAAATATGCGAAAGGCAACAATATCATCGCAATGACCAAAGAAACGGTAATAAAAAACGCCCGCCATTGTTTCATTAAGAACAACTGACCTACCATAAAAATGGGTAAAATTTTCAGATTTACCCCAAACGCCAAACCGATGAAATACTTAGATTTTTTTGAATGTAGAAATTGAAAGGCCCTAACAACACCCCACACAATCAGAATTGTCATTTGTCCATACAATAGATTCAAAAATATCCATCGATAGGAGACCAAAGCGAGCACAATCCAAAATGTCAATCCAGCTTTGTTTTTGGGGGGATTAACCAAATCCCTAACAAACTGAAACAACTGATAAACAAAATAGAGATTTAAGCAATTCCAAAGGATTTTTAGAATAAACAATCCAAAAGGGACTTCATGGGTAACAACAAACTGCGGTAAGAATGTGAATGGCGCTAGAAGGGTAGCAAACAAAGGGCTGTAATAATAATAAAGCTGCCAACCTTCGGCCGAATAAGGTTTGCTGTAAAGATTCTCCAATGATACCAATCGCTGAGCAGCACCATAAAAAATATTCAAATCATTGTTGGTACTGATACTCCGAAGAAATGGCCACGCAACCAACCCGATAAAAAAACACGTGAGTATTTTAAACTCTTTTTGATATGATTTTTCGATTTCCGTCACAACTAGCGATGCAAATTTAGCCATTGCAATGAGGAATCTATGCAGCGAACCACAAAGAGTATCGCCAATTGATAAAAGTCAAAGCGATCTAACAAAATACAATCCTTTTAAAGTAATTTTGCCACCCCTTTGGCCCCGTAGTTCAATGGATAGAATAGATGTTTCCTAAACCAATGTTCTTTAACTTATTGTATTTGTGTGTTTTAGTTAAATTCAACATCGTTTTTGTGTTGATTTTTGTGTTGAAAGTGAATCACATTTCCAAGTAAAAGACTTATTTTAGGTTTTTAATTGGCCCCGTAGTTAAATGGATATAACCAGCGTTTCCTAAACGTTAATTCCAAGTTCGATTCTTGGCGGGGCTACTAAATTGTAGGTATATATGATTTAGTTGACAAAGAAACAAAACGGACAAAAACTAAAATAGACATTATTTCACACCGCGCTGTATTCGTTTCGTCCGAAAAACTTACATTTATTGAATAAAGCAATTAAATATGATTTTAAAGGAATTAAAACCAAGAAAGGCGCTGAACAAAGCCTTTTTGAAAGTGAAATCTAACAGAGTTGAAATTGAAGGTTTCAAAACCAATCTTGTAACCTTAATCGACAGGACAAATGATACTGAAAGCGAAGAGTTTCATAAAAACTTACTTTCTGACTTTCTCAAAGATACATATTACAAACAAAACCATTTTATAAATACTAAGGGTCGAAACGACCTTGTTATTCACAATGGTCAAAATGCAAATTCCAAAGTTGGCGTAATTATAGAAGCGAAAAAGCCAACCAATAAAGCGGAAATGATTACAACCAAAAAACTGAACGTAAAAGCTTTCCAGGAATTGGTTTTGTATTACTTAAGAGAGAGAATTACTCACAATAACCTTGATGTAAAACATTTAATCGCCACCAATATTAACGAATGGTTCATTTTTGACGAACATCTATTCGAAAGGCTTTTTGCGAAAAACAAACCATTTGTAAAAAAGTTCGAGAACTTTGAAGCGAGCAAAAAAACAACAGACGTTTTTTACAAAGAAATTGCAGAACCGTTTATTGCAGAAATAACTTCAGAAATAGAATTTACATACTTCAACATTCAAGATTTTCAAAAACCATTACGAAATGCCAGCAAGGAAGACGATAATTCGTTAATTGCTTTATTCAAATTGTTATCTCCTGAGCATCTTTTAAAACTGCCTTTTACCAATGATAGTAACAATCTTGATAAACGCTTTTACACCGAGTTATTGCATATCATTGGCTTGACAGAAACCAAAGATGGAAGTAAAAAACTGATTGAACGACTCGAAGCGGGAGAAAGACACTCAGGAACAATTTTAGAAAACACTATAAATCAACTCGATAGTTTAGATAAATTAAGCCGGCTTGAAAAGGCAAGCCAATTTGGAAAAACAACACAAGAAAGACTTTTTAACGTAGCTCTTGAACTTTCAATTACTTGGATAAACCGAATATTATTTCTAAAGTTGTTGGAAGCCCAACTAATCACCTATCACAAAGGCCACAAGTCGTATTCGTTCTTAAATCTTGACAAAATCAAGAACTATGATGACTTGAACGGCTTGTTTTTTCAGGTGTTGGCACGCAAGCTTGACGAGCGCAATGAAGATGTAAAAGTAATTTTTGAGAAAGTACCCTATCTCAATTCTTCACTTTTTGAGCCGACAGACCTTGAGCAAATTACATTATTTATCAGCAATCTGAGAGACGATATTTCCATTCCCATTTTTTCACAAACCGTGCTAAAAGACCAGCAAGGCAAGAAAAGGACAGGCAACATTTCCACACTTCAATATTTATTTCAGTTTTTAGATTCTTACGACTTTGGAGCCGAAGGCAGAGAAGAAATTCAGGAAGACAACAAAACTCTGATTAACGCTTCGGTTCTTGGATTGATATTTGAGAAAATTAACGGATACAAAGACGGTTCATTTTTCACTCCTGGTTTCATCACAATGTATATGTGCCGAGAAACCATTCGCAAAGCCGTTGTGCAGAAATTCAATGAAACCAAAAAATGGAATTGTGCAACTATTGAAGAACTTTACGAAGAAATCGATGACCGAAAAGAAGCCAACAACATTGTAAACAGCATCAAAATTTGTGACCCAGCAGTTGGTTCAGGACATTTTTTGGTTTCGGCACTCAATGAAATGATTGCTGTAAAAAACGACTTAAAAATCCTGCAAGACCGCGCTGGAAAAAGACTGAAAGAATATCAGGTTGAAGTAGTAAATGATGAATTGATTGTAACAGATGATGAAGGGCAACTTTTTGAATACAACCTCAGTAATAAAGAAAGTCAGCGAATACAGGAAACGCTTTTCCATGAAAAGCAAAGCATCATTGAAAACTGTCTTTTCGGTGTGGACATTAATTCCAACTCCGTTAAAATCTGTCGTTTACGACTGTGGATTGAGCTATTGAAAAATGCCTATTACAAAAACCCCACCGAATTGGAAACTCTTCCAAATATTGACATCAATATAAAATGCGGGAACTCTTTGGTGAGCCGGTTTTCCATTGATGCTGACCTAAAACAAGCATTGAAGAAAAGTAAGTGGACGATTGACAGATACCAAATAGCCGTTGACACCTACCGAAACGCTCAAAGCAAAGAACAGAAAAGAGAAATGGAACGACTAATTACCG
>JBEGUW010000031.1:0-10460 GCA_041178665.1 Bacteroidota bacterium | reverse complement strand
TTGATAGGGGAGTCAACAATCACGCGAATCGCAAAGGCATCAAAGACTTCTTCAAACGGAATGTGCTGCTTGCCCATTTTTTGAGAAATGCTAAAAATGCTCTTCGGTCTACCTTTGATTTCTAGGATGTTAAGCCCAGATTTATTGAGTTCCTCTTTAATTGGCTCGATAAATTCTTTGATATACCTCTGTCTGGTATTTTTTGTTTCAGCAAGTTTCGACGAAATGTCTTTGTAGATTGAAGGATCTGTGAATTTCAGAGCCAAGTCTTCCATCTCAGTTTTCACGGCATTCAACCCCAAACGGTGGGCGAGAGGCGCGTAAATAAACAGGGTTTCAGAAGCGATTTTTAACTTGGTATTTTCTGATACCGACCCCAAGGTTCTCATATTATGCAAACGATCGCAGAGTTTGATGAGTATCACTTTTAGGTCATCGCCCAGGGTAAGCAACATTTTCTTGAAATTCTCGGCTTGTATGCTCTGATCCTTGTCTACCGTTTCAAAAACTGTAGAGATTTTGGTAAGCCCATCGATGATATTGGCAACGTCTTTTCCAAAACGATGTTCGATGTCTTCCAGTGTTGTATCGGTGTCCTCCACCACGTCGTGCAGCAAGGCACACACGACCGAAGTTGCGCCCAAGCCTAGTTCGGAGACGGCAATCTCAGCAACTTCAAGTGGATGGAAAATATAGGGCTCGCCACTTTTACGCACAGTACCTTCATGGGCTCTGGCGGCCATGTCGAACGCATCTCTAACCATCCGGGTTTTTTCCGGATCGAGATTTTTACCAAGGCTTCGCAATAAATGTTTGTACCGCTTTAGTAAATCCGAGCGGTAGGCTTCATAAACCGGGCCTTGGAGCAACGCCATTATTGATTGAGGGCTGCGAAGTGCTTAAAGAATTGAGGAATGGTTTCTATGCCTTTGAAATAGTTGAAGATTCCGTAATGCTCATTGGGTGAATGTATTGCATCAGAATCCAATCCAAATCCCATCAAAACAGTTTTGGTTTGCAATTCTTTTTCAAACAAAGCCACAATTGGAATACTTCCACCACCTCTTGTAGGTATTGGGTCGATGCCAAAGGTTTCTTTCATTGCAAGTGCAGCCGCTTTGTAGGGTATAGAATCCGTTGGTGTAACAACAGGCTCTCCTCCGTGGTGAGGTGTCACTTTTACTTTTACTCCGGCGGGTGCAATGCTCTCAAAGTGTTTCTGGAACATCTGTGTAATCTCATCGCTGATTTGATTGGGAACCAAACGCATCGAAATCTTTGCAAACGCTTTGCTCGGCAACACGGTTTTTGCTCCTTCGCCGATATATCCACCCCAAATTCCATTGACATCAAGAGTAGGGCGGATGCCGGTGCGTTCGATGGTTGAAAATCCCTTTTCGCCCAGAACATCGTTCACGGCTAGGTGTTTTTTATATTCTTCAATATCGAAAGGAATCTTCGCCATGGCCTCGCGGTCTGAGGCCGAAACTTCTAATACTTTATCATAGAAACCGGGGATTGTGATATGACGATTTTCATCGTGCATGCTAGCAATCATCGTACACAAAGCATTGATTGGGTTTGCCACTGCACCTCCGTAAACACCAGAGTGTAGATCGATTCTTGGGCCAGTTACTTCTACTTCAACATAGCTCAAACCACGCAATCCTACGTCGATGCTTGGAATGTCGGTAGCAATCAAAGCAGTATCGGAAATCAAAATGACATCGGCTTTTAATTTATCTCTGTGCGTTTTGCAATAGGTTCCCAAGTTATTTGATCCTACTTCTTCTTCGCCTTCGATCATGAATTTGATATTACAAGCCAAAGAATTGGTCTGCATCATGGTTTCAAATGCCTTTACATGCATGAAAACCTGTCCTTTGTCGTCGCAAGCACCACGCGCATAAATCTTACCATCTCTAACCGTAGGCTCAAATGGAGGCGTATCCCATAACTCATCGGGAACACTCGGTTGCACGTCGTAATGTCCGTAAACCAAAACAGTTGGCAATGAAGCGTCGATGATTTTTTCACCGTAAACAATGGGGTAACCCGCGGTTTCTTCAAGGACAACATTGTCGGCCCCTACTTTTTTCAAGTGGTCGGCGACAGTTTCTGCACATTTTCTTACATCGCCGGCATAAGCTGGGTCGGCACTGATGCTAGGAATGCGCAAAAGATCAAACAATTCATTGAGGAAGCGGTCTTGGTTTTCTTGAATATACTGATTGACTGACATACCCGCAATTTACATTGCATTTTCCGCACCTACCACATGGGTTTGATGAAAATTTTCATTTAAATGGGTCTTTGATTTCACTACCTTTGTATTCTCAAATTATGGACACTCTTGCGGCCAATGCCAAGGCGATTTCGGTAGAAACATTTAAACAACAAGTGTTGATGTGGGAGTATATTATTACTGCCATCATTTTCTTAGCGTCCTATTTTGTTTTGAAGCGCTACAAGAAAAATCAGTTGTTCGCTCAAAGCGAAAACAAAAAGTACAATACAGGAAGTTAAGCGGAAGCGTGGTTTACACGTTTACTGTTTTGATATCCCCTTCAACCACTAGTCTGCCTAGGGTTTTTGCTTTTACCTCTTCAATCGTTACGCCAGGAGCCAATTCCTTTAGTTCGAAGCCTCTTTCGGTGATATCGAACACGCCCAATTCGGTAACTACTTTCTTTACGCAGCCCAAACCTGTGATTGGCAATGAACATTGAGATAACAACTTGCTTTCGCCGGCTTTGTTGGTGTGTTGCATCGCCACGATAATATTCTTTGCCGACGCCACTAGATCCATTGCACCGCCCATGCCTTTTACCATTTTGCCTGGGATTTTCCAATTGGCGATATCTCCGTTGTCGCTCACTTCCATGGCGCCCAAAACGGTTAGGTCGACTTTCCCCGCTCTAATCATTCCGAAGCTCGTTGCGCTATCAAAAATACTAGCCCCTTTTACCATCGTTACTGTTTGCTTTCCTGCGTTGATTAGGTCGGCATCTTCCTCTCCTTCAAATGGAAAAGCGCCCATACCGAGCAGGCCATTTTCTGACTGTAGAACCACTTCCATGCCTTCGGGGATATAGTTGGCTACCAAAGTTGGGATACCAATACCCAGATTGACATAATATCCATCGCGCAATTCTTGTGCGATTCTCTTTGCGATTCCGAATTTGTCTAGCATGGTTTACAAAAATACAAATTTTCTCAGGGAGTTGGTTTGAAATTCGCGGGTTTTAGAACGGCAATCCACGCAGTATTGCGGGGTCGGCCCACTGCTTGGCCCTGTCGTACATTGCCTTGGCCCTGTCTTTTTGTCCTACCGAGATGTATAATTCAATCAACATCAATACAGCCTGAGAATTCGGGTTGAGTGATCTAGCCGTTTCATACTCTTTCATGGCAGCGCTAAGATTGTTTTCGCGGTAATAGCAGTTGCCCAAATTAAAATGTAGTAGTTCGCTTTTAGGCTGATGCTTGATTGCGGCTAAGATCATTTCTTTGGCTTGACCAATCCGTCCTGCTCTCACCAACGCATTTGTATATTCAGCGGTAAAATCAGTGTTCCAAGGCATCGCATCGCAACTTTTTTCGTAATGGGTTAGCGCTTTCTGAACTTGGCTGGGTATGTTAAGGTCGTACGCCTTCGCAATTCGGTATTGAGTCCAAGCATCGTCTAGCAGTTCGTTTCTCTGTTCTTCAGTAATACCGGTTTCCCAAAGTTCAATGATGGATGCGTGCTCTCTTAAGTTATAATGATACTGTATCTTGGTTGCCAATTCTACACTGGGGTCGTTGTAAAACGCTTTCGCCTTCTCCAAATACAGCATTTTTGAATCGAACTTTTCAAAATAGGACACGTAGGCATTGAATAATTCACGATGGCTTGGATTGTTACTATTCACTGAATGTAGACCTATGATTTCTCCCGCGGTATTGCTCTTTGATTTTCCGTTGATTTGAAGGTTGTATTTTGTGTTTGTCCTTGAAATGAAGTGGTCGTGAATACTCACATGGGGAATATCTCTTGTATCGCTGCTGGGCATGTGACAGCCAACGCAGGTTTGGGCTCCACGCATCGATGCACTCAGGCTGCATCCCTCATGTTTGCTCTTCTTCGTTTTGGGTTGGTGGCAGCTTGTACAAGTATTGTTGAATAACTCTTGATTGGTTTTTTTGACGCTAACATGGGGGTTATGGCAATTGATACAAGTGAAATTGATATTCGCATTGTATTTGGTAAGATCACCTTTGTTACTCCCTTTAAAGCAGGCACTCATTTGAAATCTTTCGGCATGACCAGCCATTACAAAGGCCTTGTCTCCTTTTTGACTTGGCATGTATACGGTAAAAATGGAGTCGAGGTGCATTCCGGGTCTAAAATCAGTGAACTTTTTACCGGGTTTCAACACGTTGTTTCCTTGTAGGTGGCATCGCTGACAGATATCGACCTGCAGTTTCCAAGGCAAACGTTTGGGGTTGACGATGGAATAATCAGCTTGCTTGTTTGTGTTATAAATGATGCCATTCGATTTTTCCTGTACATGTAAAGACCCTGGACCATGACATCGTTCGCAGTCGATGCCGAGTGGTAGTTTGTTGAAAATATTTACGGACCCCTCTTTTGTTTGTGGCATGCCGGTATGACAACTCATGCATTCGATGTCGATTTTTCGATTAAAATGGGTATTGAAATCCTCATAACCCGGCGGCAGATCCCAAATTCCTTTTTGGGTGTAAAAAGTAAGTGGTGCTTGAAATAGATGTTGGCCGTCCATCCAGAAGTGACTGTTGGTGTGTTGACCGCTTCCAATGATATGTGAAATTTGTTCGATGCGATTATGAATGGTATCTCGTCCACGCAATTTGAATTCCTGAATATGCAGTCGTTCGTTTTTCCAAAAAGGGTAGTAGTAGAGGTCGTTTTTTTTATCGTAAACGGGTTTTACATTATTAAAATCCGCTTCTGAGTATTTTCTTTCAGCCAGGTGGAAACTCTGACCCATACCAGTTTCGATGAAGGTGGCGTGTTTATCCGAATGGCAGCCTTTACATGCGGTTATTCCCACGTAATGTGCTGAATCTCCTAAGTTTCTGAAGGGTTGTGAAGGTTTAGTATCTGAGGAATTTAGAACGCCGTTACAGCCCCAAATACCTGATAAAGCCCACGTTAAAAGGCAAAAGAAAATGCTGCCAATTAAGTATTTTGGCTTCAAGATGTAGTTATTGATTATTCGCCAAATTGCGATTTCCAGTCCATGACACCGCCAATTAGGTTGCGCACATTGGAGTAACCTTGTGAGGTAAGGAACATTTTTGCGGTATTACTTCTTGCGCCAGACCTGCAGTGCACTATGATTTCTTGGTCTTTCCAATCTTCGATTTCGTATAATCTTCCTGGCAAATCGCCCAATGGAATGAGTGTGCCATTTAGGTTGAACTCGTCAAATTCGTATTGCTCACGAACGTCAATGAGGTTTATAGATTCTTGATTGTCTAAACGTTTTTTTAATTCAATGACTGAAATGTCGGTGCTCATGATTTAACGAAGTGTGCGAAAGAGATTTGATTGTTTGGTGCGATGCATCGCAAGATATAATGACCTGGTTTGAGGTCTCCCACGAAAATGCGATTGTTGAATTGAGATTTGATTTGGAGTTTTCCAGTGACATCCCAAATTTCACATTCGGTATTTTCTGGCAATGTACCATTGATAAATATGTAGTCACGGCAAGGGTTAGGGTAAATACTGACTTGAGTTGGCTGAATTGTCTTGGTTGAAAAAGCGTATTCAGCACGATTTCCGTACAGCATGCGAATCATTGGTGTTCCTTTGGCCTCGGTTCCAGCGTATTCCCAACTACCAAGCAAATTGCTGTATAGGTGCGGATTTGTCTGGTCTTTTCCTAGATATCTATAGTTATTGTCGTATCCAATATTTAACACATAAGGCATTTGCTGAATCCAGCCCACGTAATACTTTCCGGCGGGTAACATCAATACAGAATCAAAAAAGATATAGGCGAAACCGTTGATGCTATCCTTGTAAATTGGACGATTTATGGCGAACTCGTAAATCATTTTGTCCTGGTTGTCGGGTCTTCCAACGGGGCTCAAAGATTGCCAAATGCGTAATTTGAAACTTCTTGCTGAAACATCGGTGAGACTTTGGTTAAAATAAATCGCCAATCCTCTGAGTGAGTCAGATTTAAGTGTGTTAAACTCCATTGCGAACTGACCTTTTAAGTTACCCAAATAGGCGTAATCAAGGCCAAATCCACCTTCAGCACTTCCATCATCGTAGGCGTACCATGGCATTACGGTGCGCGATGTCTGGATCATATTATTGTTGGTGATACTATTGTATGCCGCAGGCGTGCCATCATTGCTTTGGGGGTCGATGCTATAGGTGTAATCCAATCTAGGTTGGGTGCTTGCGAATGTATCGTAAGCCAATGACTCGTAATTTTCAGTGGTGTCTCTACCGCCGGCCAAATTTCTGCTACTCGCGATAAAAGGTTTATAATAAATTTTGGTTTGATACTGGTTGTAAATACTCAATTGAAATCTAGTTTGAACGGCATTGGCATTGAGATTTCTTACAAGCATGCTTGGGCCTTTTCCTCTGCCATCTTGAATATTTGACTTGTAATGTGAATAAGGAATGTTGTTGTAATCTTTAAATAACCCATCTGACACCGTTGCGATTCCTACGTCTTGAATTGACTTTTCTCCGGACTTTCGATTTTTCTCGATGCGTATATAGTCGATGTGCCAATGATTTAGGTTCCCAGTGGCTTTGGTGAAATTGACAAATCGGAACTGGAAATCGGGAGATAGGTATTGGTATTGAGCAATTGGAACGAAAAATTCTTGAAAACCACCGACGAAACCACCGCAAATCGCCCATTGCTTGATCCAATTGTTATTGATGTCTTTAAAATAAAGCATCAACGTATCATCAATTTCAGGGGCGTCGCCAAGTCCTTGACGTTGCACAAAAAAGCTGATATAAATGGAATCTTCGGGTTTGTAGTTAACCGTTGTTGCTCCAACTCTGCGAAACTGTAGGTTTATGGGTTGTGATGTAAGACTGTCCGCAAATACCATCATTCTTTTATCCAGCGTATGGTAGGGTTTGCCTTTTGCATTTAGGTGGTCAAATGTGGCAACACCATAATTTGGGGCTTTCACGGGGAAAGAGTTGTTTACCCATACAAGATTGTCTGTCCAAGTCTTTAACGATGGGTAGCCGGCAGGTTGCACAAAATCCTCAAAAAAGGGCAGGGAAAGGGTATCTGTAATTTTTGAGCTAATTTGGTCGGTTGCACTATTTTGAACGGAAGCGACGGGTCGATTGCCAATGGGTAAAAAACGCAGGTATGATTGCGCCGAAAGCTCGGAAATCGCAAGGATACACAACGATAATATTACTTTTCTTACCCGCATTTTAAATTTTGTTAAACTTCGTTCTGTCCTTAATAGATCGAACTAAATTAATTATTGTGCTAAATTAACGAAATTTGTATTGATTTATTGTAAAAAAAAGTCACTTTATTGCATTAAATCGCCTACTCTTCCTCGGGATTTGGTATCTCCGTAGTCGTTGAAGTTGAGTCACTTGTGGGCGTTAGTTCGGTGTCGACAACAATTAGGTCTACAGTGGTGCCTTTTAGTACTTTCTGACCTGCTTCAATTGCTCGTCCGCCAACTTGCTGACCGACAACTAAATTGTTGCCATATTCGGCATATTCATACGTTACTTTTCCTAGGATTAAGCCCGCATTTTTTAATAGTGCTTTGGCTAGATTGAAACTGCAGTCGGTAAGCTTGGGCATCGAAATCCTAGGTCTGCTCATAGCGTTTACAGTAACGTAAACCATCCTTCCAGATTTTACGTCTTCATTTGCCAATGGTGTTTGCTCCACAATAACACCCGGCTTCATTTTGTCTAAGTAAACGGTGTCGATGATTTTCATCCGCAGTTCCAATTCACTCAGTTTTGCTTCTGCTTCGAAGGGTTTTGAGCCAAGAACATCAGGCACAATTATTTTGTCGCCGTGCCGCGTATAAGCATCAAGTCCAAAGTAACTTAACGTAAGAATTATGGCAATGAAAAGGCCACCCAGTCCGATATTATACATCCAGTTTTTCACGCCGTTCTATTTTCTCCAAATTTCAATATTTCTCTGATGAATTCAAAAGGTTTGTAGCCGTTGATTGCTGCTTGGTGATAAATACATGTTGCAGGGGTCATTCCTGGAAGGGAGTTGACTTCGATGATAATGGTTTCAATGTTGCCATTTTCGAATATTCTCACAAACGCATCGATTCGGCAGTAGCCGGTAACATTGAGTGCGACCGCAACTTGCTGTAGCGTTTTTCTCACCTCGCCGCTAATTCTAATTTGTTCTTGAGGGGTGTTTGAGAATCTTGATGGGGTTAAGTTTTGTCCTTGGCCGGCGAGAAATTTCTCTTCCAGACTAAGTATTTCGCTTTCCGCTAGAGATTCTGAGGGTTCGAATATTTCGTATGATATCTGTCCGTTTTTATCATACGATGTTAGCAGGCCTCCTGTGACTTCAAGGAATTTGGATGCGCCAGCTCTATCAATAAATTGTTCGATCAGTAGGTCTGATTTCTGCGGCATCTCGTCGTTGATTTTCACGTTAAGTGCCGCGCAAAGCGCGGCACTTAACGCCACATCCTCCCGAAAAATTGCCTCCATGAACAAATGTAATTCCTCGGCAGATTTGATTTTTCTCACTGCAGCACTGCAACCGTCGTCCGCGGGTTTTGCAATCAACGGAAGGCCATATTTCGATGAAATCTCCTTGCATAAATCCAAACCTCTCAATTGCCACTCTGACTTATTTACCAATTGATGTTCGGCTACCAAAAATCCCAAATCCCTCAGTTTCTTGTTGGTTTCGTATTTGTTTATGGTAACTGAGGATGCCTCACTCTCGCTGCCATTGAAATAAAGGCCCAAGCGCGTTAAGTCCGCCTGAATCGTTCCGTCTTCCCCCGGTCTTCCATGCAACGCAATAAATACCCCCTCGCACAAATTTGGCAATTCCGAAACAACGACTTCCTTCGGGATAAAAGTGGGGGAGGTTCTCAATAAAGATTTCGTCAACGCACGACTAGCCTCTTGAATTTCCATTAACACGGGGTTCGATGAATAATGTAAAATCTTATCGCGAATGTCATCGGCATTGTCCTTCAACATCATATTGATGGGCAAATGAAACAACCGATAAGAATGACTATCACCAGTTAAAAACAATGGAATAGGCTCAAATTCCTCGCTGCTGCTCAATTTTTCGTAAATGTTACGCCCACTCTCCATCGAAATATGTCGTTCAAAACTATATCCACCCATCACCACTGCAATTTTCTTTTTGATAGTCGAAGATCCATGGCTGTTATCTAACAATTCCTGACTCCGCTGCAATAGACTTTCGAATTTCTGTCCTTTGGGGTGACTTTGAATTCTGGCCCTCAAGGAATTGAAATAAATCAAGGTCAAAAAAGCACTTGGACTCAATCCGATTTCTGCTGCTTGGTGAAAAAAGAACGATGACGGCATCATTCCACTGGTCGTATTAGGGTCGTTCAAGAAAATTTCCCCACTATCATCGATGAAACCATCAATTCTCGCATACACTTCAAACCCAAAATGGTCATAAAGCTGACAGCAAGAGAGCCGAATATCCTCAATGAGCTCGGCCGATATTTCAATCGGGGTGACCTTATTGCTCAGGCCGGGTAAATATTTACTGCGATAATCAAATAGGTCGCTATTTTTTCTAATTTCTGTTGGCGGTAAAGCAAAGGGAATGCCTGCCTCATCGGCCACTACGATGCAACTAAATTCTTTGCCTTCAATCAATGATTCAATCAGCACAATTGATTCACTATCTACCGATTGTAATTCGATGCTTTCCTTTGTTTGAAGCTGATTTTCGATGTACTCCATCAAAGCGTCTGGCAAATGGAAAGTTTGGCCATCGGCGATAAGCGGCAATCCCAATCCACTGCGCAGGTCGGTGAGTTGTTTGATGTAAATGATTTTTGCATCGGAATCCATATTCTGCCATTCCTTTTGATGCAACGACAGGTGGAAAAAAGCTAGGTTAATGGCATCGCAAAAAGCATCGAAATTGGCATGTTTTAATAGGCTGACACCCAAAGAGGAGCCTTGGTGTGCCGGCTTAATGACGAACTTTTCTCCAAATTCGATATTAAATTGCACAAACAACGATTTTCTTTCGTTTTCTGATGCGCGGAACCATGATTCCTTTTCTAGCGTATCGAATTCGTTGACATAAAGGCCTGCAGTAGTTTGGAAGTCTTTTTGAACTGCTTTGTTTATTCCAAGTGCCGAGGGTAAAATACCAGAGCCAGAGTAGGGGATTCCGTACCATTCCAATAGCCCTTGGATGCTT
>JBEGUW010000030.1:0-23527 GCA_041178665.1 Bacteroidota bacterium | reverse complement strand
TTGATTTTTCAAAGGGGGTTAAAAGGGAATCATAGGATTTTTGCATTTGTGCGCTCAGGGCTTTGCCCTGAGCCTTGCGCGCGCCTTCGGCGCGCATCATCGCCCCACTCAAACCCAATGTGCCAAACTCATCCTTGGCTATAATTTCATATTCCCCAGTAACAAGCATCTTGCCCGGCTCCTGAGGTTGCTTCAATTTTTTTCCCTGTGCAAACAAATCACCACACAAAAACAGTAAAACGAAACCCAACCAAACCCTGTTTCTCATACTTTTTTTGATTACCTAATACGATCCATGCTCCGAACCAAACGCTCGTCTTTTCTGATGTTATACACAGACAAAGCAGCAAAAAATATAAAAAAATGCGGCCAAATTAAATGGATGCCAAATTGACCTGTATAGTTTTCATGTGCCCACGACAATAGAAAATATCTCAAATACAACACTCCAACAAGTAAAATCGAAAATGCAAGCGTTAACCACGCCGCTTTCAACTGCAATCTCCGATTCCTAAATAAAAACACCGTTGCCAATGCTGCAATTATCATCACAACCGTAAAAAATGCAGTAAGCAAATCAGGCGTATACATCGTGTTCGCATCCGTCACAACCCCCGAATAGCTATGCCAAAACATCAAAACATTTGAATTGCTGTGGTCGTTCGCAGTAAACCAAGCATAGACCGGATCCTGCCACAAGTTGACATATCCAATTACGATAAGTAAAATTAAAAAGATTGTTTGAATGCGCTGAATCATGAATTCAAACCTACCAAAAATTTGGCAATCTTCAATCCTAAAATACACCAATTATTTTGCAACTTTCCCGCCACTAAACAGCAGAAATTACGATGCGCATCGTTGTGTGATCAAACGGAACGCTCGATTTTACATAAATTTGGCCGCGATGATAATCCGTAATGATACGTTTAGCCAACGACAACCCCAAACCCCAACCACGCTTTTTGGTTGTAAATCCCGGTTTAAAGATCGACTTCATCTGATCCCTTGAAACGCCCTTGCCATTGTCGGTAATATCTACCACCGCACTATTTTTTATTAACTTCACACTACATCTCAAAACCCCCTCACCCTCCATCGCATCGATGCTATTTTTTATCAAATTTTCGATTACCCAATGAAATAGATTTCGATTAATCCTGCACAACACATCCGACTTCCAAAACTCCGATTCAAAAACAACACCCTTCCCCGATCGATTTTTCATGTATTCGATAGCCTCAAACATCACCTCGTTCAAATTCAATGTTTCCAACACCGGTTCTGATCCGATTTTAGAAAAACGCTCTGTAATAATGTTCAATCGATCAATATCCTTCCGCATCTCCATCGGCGCCCCTTCCGGCAAATCCCCTAACTCCATCACCTCAACCCAACCCATCAAACTAGAAATCGGCGTTCCCAATTGATGCGCCGTCTCCTTGGCCAATCCAACCCAAACCTTGTCCTGCTCCGACCGCGTGGAATAGGAAAACGCCACATAGGATACAAACATAAATAAGGCAACAATCCCCAAAACAACATAGGGATAATATTGGAGCTGCGTTAAAACCGTACTGCTACCGTAATAAACTTTAAAATCTACGTTCTTATCTACCGGAACAACGATGGCTTCATTCTCAATTTTAAATGATTCCAACTTTTCATGCAGATATTTATCCACCCTATTCCGTCCACCCGTATCGATATTTACAAATTCTAAAATCGCTCCTTTTTCATCGACCAGAATAGCTGGAATCGTAGTATTCGACTGCACAACGCGCAACTGAAAACCCAAATCACCATCGCTGTTAGGATCGGTAAGAATACTCTCCGCCTCAGCCCACATTTCCATCTTCTTCTTCTCCTCCCCAGCTATTTTTACTACCAATCGCTGACTCAAATACAAGGTAATAATGCTAATTATTAAGGCCAACAACATCAATATAACCTTGATGAATCGCCTGGATTCGTAAAAATTAAACCTTCTCCGCTTTTTCATCTACGAAACATTCCCCTTTTGAAAAACACAAGCAATCAAAATACGTAAATCATCAATAACAGAGTAGTCGCGCGCATAATTCATGACCGCATCCAATTCGAATTCTGTTCCCTTAAACTGCTGTGCCACCTCAAACACCGGCGATGCCAATTTGGGCAAACCGGCCGTGGCTCCAGTGCGCTGATATCCCACCCATGTGTTGCGACCAATCAAAACACCAAACAAGATATTCAAACACGTTCTGCCACCCGAAAAACAAAGTAACAGAGGGAACAAGGGCAACATAATCAAAGAAATTAATACATCAAACACCCTCTTATTTCGCAAATGATGCACCTGCGCCAAATGGTAATTCACTTCCAACGTAAACAGCTCACCAGGCAGATTTTTTGAATCCGACCCGATGATGGTTTCACCCTTTTCCGGTGCGATTTTTACTTGGACTGGTTTGGATTGAAAATCGTTCATGTGCGACATGATCCGCGACGACGAAACATCCTTACCACTAAATATTACTAAATCAGGTCGATAAATTTCCAACACCTCAGACATCTGCCCCAAATGTCCAATAAAGCCCGGCTGCCTCACTTCGCTCGCCGAAACCCATCCCAAAACCTCATGGTTCACTCTTCCCCGCTTCAGCAAATTTTCGATGCGTTGATTCTCAGATTCACCCCCAACCAAAATCACCTTCCTGCGGCCGCCATGATCAAACCGAACATCGCCAATACGCAACGATTGAGCAATACCACGCGTCAGAAAAACTGCACCCACAGCCCAAGCCGAGCCCAAAGCCAATATCGCCCTAGAGAATTGAAGGTCCTTAGGGAGGAAAGCGTACATCGCAAAAAGAGCAAAAGAACCCACGAGCGTACCCCGGAATAACCGACGTCCAACGAATGGCTTGTCGTACCCGCCCCAGAAATAAACCGAACCCATCACCAACCCAATGTAAATAGGAATATGAAGGGTAAAGAATTCAGAAGGATAATACCCACGGACAAACTTGTGATACAACTCCCAATATTTGGCGATGCCCAAGTATCCAATAAAAATGAGCAAGAAATCAAACAAGGGCAACCATATTTTTTCGGCCAAACGAGCAAAAAAAGCAGCCGACGCCCTCAAATAAATCGCCATTTGAATGAAGAAAGCAAATCGCCCAGCAACAGAGCTACTGTAGTGTTTTTTCGCAAACAAGACCATTGCATTGTAAAACACCTTGACATAATTCGCGGTCTTTCGCTTGGTACTTTCCCCTTTATAATGGATGATGGTTGTCCCCGCAAAATATACATTTTTATACCCCCCGAGTGTGATTCTATAACTCAAATCAACATCTTCACCGTACATAAAATAATCCTCATCAAGCAAACCAACCTTCTCTAATGCCGATGATCTCATCATCATAAAAGCACCACTTAACACCTCAACATCATTCGTTTCGTGCTCGCTTAAATACTTCAAATGATAACGACCAAAAACGCGCGACTTTGGAAACAATCCGCTCAGACCCGTCATCTTAAAAAAAGCAACCTGTGGCGTGGGCAGCCCCCGTTTACTCTCTGGCAAAAACTTTCCCTTGCCATCAATCATCCTCACACCCAAACCCCCAATTTCAGGGTTCGATTCCATGTGCTCAACACATAAATTTAAACTATCTTCCTGAACCACCGTATCGGGATTCAACAGCAAAACATATTTGCTAGTGCTTAATCGCATCGCCTGGTTATTGGCCTGAGAAAAGCCCAAATTCTCCGTATTCGCAATCACCTGAACCCACGGAAACTTGTCGTGAACCATGCTCACACTGCCGTCCACACTATTATTATCAACTACCCAAACCTCCGCGTCCATCCCAACAATTGCCTTTTCTACAGACCGCAAAGCCTGCTCAAGGAAATACTTGACGTTATAATTTACGATGACAACAGAAAGGGTATGCTGCATGTTTTGGGCGTAGCAAATTACAATAAATATTCGGTTCTCTGTGCGATGGACCTACCTAATGTAACCTCATCGGCATATTCAATTTCACCACCCACCGCAATTCCACGCGCGATGCATGTCACTGTGACACCAAAAGGCTTCAATTTTTTGGCCAAATAAAACATCGTAGTATCCCCTTCAACCGTAGCGCTCAATGCCATCATTACCTCCTCAACCAAACCATTTTCTACACGAGAAATTAGCATCGAAATATTCAAATCATCCGGACCAATGCCATCCATCGGTGATATTAATCCCCCCAAAACGTGATACTTGCCCTTAAACTGTGCGGTGGATTCAATGGCCATCAAATCACTAAAATCTTCAACGATACAAATCACACCCTCGGAACGACGGGGGTTTTTGCAAACATCACATCGCTTGTGATCGCTTACATTTCCGCAAACCTCGCACAAATGCAATTCTGTCTTCAGCTTCAACAATGCACCAGCCAAATTGGCGACCTCCATTTCTGGGCGCTTGAGCAAATACATCACCAATCGCAATGCCGTGCGCTTTCCAATTCCCGGAAACGACGATAATGCTTCCACAGCCTGCTCCACAATACCCGATGTAAATTGCATACTTCGCGAAATTACATCATAGTTTTTAGGTATTTACGAACTTGCATTTGGTATAAAAAATCATCCTACCTTTGCATCGCATGTTTATCGAAGTACTGCAAGCCAAAATCCACAACGTCCGTCTTACACAAACGGAATTGAACTACACTGGGAGCATCACCATTGATGAAAATTTAATTGATGCCGCCGGCATGTTGCCCAATCAAAAAGTGATGATTGTAAACAACAACAACGGAGAACGCTTCGAAACCTATATCATTAAAGGTGAACGAAATACGGGCATCATTGGTTTAAATGGCGCGGCCGCAAGAAAAGGACAAGTGGGGGATGAACTCATCATAATGACCTTCACTTACCTCACACCAGAAGAGGCCAAAATGCACCAACCAAACAACCTGTTTCCCGATAGAAACAATCGCTTAGTTTGAAAATCAACAAAAAAATAATCTCGCAAACCCTACTCATCCTTCTGGCAGTTGGGGTATTTATTCTTATTGGTTTAAAAATCGACTGGGTAGCGACGTGGAAATCGGTAAAAAACGCCCACTTAGGTTGGTTTACGGCCGGAATCGTTGTGATGTTGATCTCACACTTTCTAAGGGGTTGGCGATGGAACCTGTTGCTCAAACCTGCCGGCTATCCATTGAATCCTGTGCGTGCTTTTTACGCGGTAATGATTGGCTATTTAATCAATGTTGCCACCAGTAGAGGTGGTGAATTTGTGCGATGCGCCATGGCTGCCAAAAGCGAAAAAGCCCCCGTACCAACTCTCGTTGGAAGCGTTGTCACCGAACGTATCATCGATCTTTTGGTGATGGCCTTATTGGCGATGCTTTGCCTTTTACTTCAGTTCGAGCAATTCTGGGGATTCTTTGACCAATATCTACTTCAGCCTGCATTAAACTATATGGTTCCAATTATTATTGGAATGGCCTGCAGTGTGATTGCATTGTTTTGGTTGAAAAATAGAAAGAAAACGTCCGACAATAAAAGCGACAATAGCCAAAATTCAACGCATCAAACAGGTCAACAGAGCGCAGGGAAAGAAACCATTTTTACTAAGTTTTCAGGAGGACTACAATCCGTTTTTCAATTGGAGAGACCCGTAGCCTTCATACTGGCTTCTTTGGGTATTTGGATCGGCTATTGGCTGAACACCTATTTCATGCTCAAAAGTTTGGATGTCACCGTCGATTTCACCCTAGCCAATGCCCTTGGAGTATTGATATTTTCTACCTTGGGTGTGATTGTTCCACTTCCTGGTGGCGCTGGGGTTTGGGGGACCTTAGCCTACGGACTGACACTAATTTACGGATTGCCACAAGACCAAGCCAATACATTTGGTATTTATTCTGTCGCCGTCAGTAATCTGCTAATGATCGTTTTTGGTAGCATTTCCTATCTGCTGCTATATTTGGAAATTCAAAAAGCCAATAAAAATGTCGCTGAAGGATAAAATCGTTACTGTAGAAGTCGCCCAATCCACTGTAAAGCAATGGCAAACGCAGGGCGATAAAGTCGTTTTTACCAATGGCTGTTTCGATATTCTTCACGCCGGCCATGTCCATTATTTGGAAGAAGCCCGCATGCTTGGAAATCAATTGGTAGTTGGATTAAACACCGACGCAAGCGTACAGCGACTAGATAAATCTCCAGCACGCCCTATACAATCGCAAGAATCTAGAGCGATGGTTTTAGCTTCTTTGGAATCTGTTTCCTTGGTGGTTTTGTTTGATCAAGACACGCCCAAAGAACTCATCGAAGCGATCAATCCTAACATTTTAGTGAAAGGCGCTGATTACCAAGTCAATCAAATTGTGGGTGGAAGTCATGTGATTGCCAATGGAGGCGAAGTGAAGACATTGGAATTTTTGCCTGGCTTCTCTACGAGTAAAATCGAACAGAAAATCCTCAAAAGCTACGGAAAATGAGTTAATTTTCCTCACGATTATCCCATCGTAGGTAAAACCATCCGATGCTTACCCATCTCACCGCCACGTCGGTAACTAAAGATGTGGAAAGCGATTTTGACGTTTTCAAAAACCGAAGAATTCGCTGGATGAAAAAAACATTTTTGCAAAAAACGCAAAAAACAGCCCTAAAACAGACTTTCATGGGCATTTTTCTCTTGGGCTTTTGGGTGATAGCAATCGAAGCTGTGTTATCTGGCCACTATGAATCAATGGCCTGAGTCCCAAAGATCACTTTATCGCATTTTTTTCTGCCTATTTTTTGGATTGATATTTAGCAATATCGCCAATTCACAGTGCACGCTCAATAGCAATACCTATCCCCAAGATTTCTTCGGTAATACCAGTCAGTTTTACCTAACCAATGGGGTTTTGGTTTCCAACATCCCCAATGCAACCTCAAAACAGTTTGCCTTTGCCATGCAAACATGTACGATGGATAGCAATACCTGGTTGGAAGCCACTTTCTCACTAGAAATCAATCCCTCGAGTGCCAACTATTTAGAAGCCTATTTTCATTGCGATTCTACGCGACAAAATGGGTGGGTGATTCGGATGGGTGATACCGACGATGATATCCAATTGATTCTGAGAAAAAACGGCATTTCACAAACCATTTTAAAAGGGGCAAAAGGCTATTTCAATCGCAGTAAATCAAATGTTTTACTGAGAATCGTTAAACAACCCGAACAAATACTCGTACTATATAAAGATAGTGTATGGGAAAATTTTCAATGCCTCGGCGCCGGAATTGATACGATGTCGTACCGGCAATCGTACCACGGCTGGAGCATCACACAATCCGGCAGCAGCGCGGCGGGGAAACACAAAGTGGAACAATGGTATATCGGGCCGCCGCGACCAGACCGAAAACCACCCCAACTATTAAATGTACTATGGATTCAACCCAACACCGCGAAATTGCTATTCTCAGAGCCTATTCAAATCCCGCAACGACAACAATTTATTTCCAATTATCGCGGAGCCGATTCAATTTCAATCATCAATTCGCGGACCATTATCGCCAAATTTCCCAAGGTTTATTGCAATTTGAATAATACCGTTCATTGTCAAAACCTTCTAGATACCGCCAATAATGTAGCTCCTCATCTCCTTGATTCAAGCATCGCCGAATGTGCTACCCCCATTTACCCCAATCAAATCGTCTTCACAGAAATTATGGTCGACCCTACACCCCAAGTAGGCTACCTGCCCGATGCGCAATACCTCGAAATCTACAATACCACCGATACGGCCAAATGGCTTCATACTTTGTCGTTAATGGATGCTCAAACATCCTGTACTTTGCCCAAATACCTCTTGCCCCCCAAAGCTTTTCTCGTTTTGCACGACAACCAAGATAGCGCCTTCAATTACCTAAAAAACAACGCAATTCGCATCACCAATTTACCTCACTTTAACATAGATGGAGATGAGATTGTCTTGATGTATAACCGCGACACCATTCACGAACTAAGATACAGCGACAAATGGTATCATCCCTTATACAAAGGCGGTGGATATGCTTTAGAGAAATCCGATCTTACTTGCGGATGCATTAACAATTTCAACTGGCATAGCAACCATGAGAAAGGAGGAACTCCAGGCGAAAGAAATTCAAAACCCTTGCCGTGGCCATCTCCTCGATCTGTAGACGCGAAATCAAAACCGCCAGTAGCAAGGATTATCGAACATCGATGGAAATCTAACGAAATCCTTGAAGTCGTTTGTAGCCAACACCCAGAAATACTAAAATCCACCGTCGATTCAAGCAGCGAGAGTCAATTACCCCAACTGATTTTACTATCAAACGAGGGGGATACAATACAAACAAAATACCAGCGAACAACCAATTCGGGCTGGCTATTTAAATTAGAAACAACAAAACCGTTGGATGCAAACGCGGTGATTAGAAAAGTGAAAGATTGCGCACATCGGACACTAAGCGACACACAATTTCAGGTGTTTGCTTACGCCAGACAGCCACAACCAAGGGAATTACAATTCAATGAAATTATGTTTAATGCCAGCGATGGATCCGTTGATTACATTGAACTCGTGAACACCTCCGATGAAGCAATCCAATTGCAAGGCCTCGAATTACTGACCGACAATAATTTACAATTAACCCAAAGAACTTCACTTTGTCCTGAACCGAAAACCTTGTATCCAAATCAAATAATTTGCTTTAGTTCAGACCCCTATTCATTAGCCAAAATGTACAACCCGGAACGTTATACCTTTCATCAATTTTGCTCCACCTTCCCCAATTTATCGGCAAGCGGAGCTGCACTCCAATTGGCATTTAATAATTCACCCAATATCATCGACATAATGCAATATTACGAATCAATGCATCACAGTCTATTGATAGAAACAAAGGGCGTTAGCCTTGAAAAGAACCACCCAACAGCACCGAGTTCCTCGCCCCCATTTTGGATTAGCGCAACTTCAACCGTGGGATATGGCACACCCGCCGAATCCAACAGTCAACAAGTCAATCTGAAAACTACCAAAATCAAAACCCAAAAGCGTTTCTCACTGCTTAACACAGTTATCGGAGATGATCCAATGGGTAACAACCAAAACACCCTGATGCTGTCATTTCAGATGCCACAACCCGGGTATATCGTCACCGCAAGTATTTACAATCTCCATGGCGGACTGATGGGCGTACCCATTTATCAGGCAATCATAAGTAAGGAAGGCGTATTGCCAATCCCTATTCAAATGTCAAATATGACGCTTTCAAACGGAAATTATATCTTACATATAGATGCATTCCACCGAGAAGCTGACATTTGCACTCAGAATCTGCGGTGGATTTACATGAACCCATAAAATGAACGACCAAACAATACAAGCGCAACTGGACGCGGAATTGATCACCTATTATAACCGCGATGAAATTCGGGCGTTCTTGTTTTGGATCCTTCCGCATCTTCAAACCACACAAACCGACCAAAAAACGGAATTAAATAGAATTATCGAAGAGCTGAAAACGGGCAAACCCATACAGTACATTTTTGAAATTGCATTTTTCGGTCATCTCGAATTGAAAGTAACCCAGGACACGCTGATTCCTCGCCCAGAAACTGAAGAACTCTGTGATCTGATTCATCGGCATTTTAGCAATCTGCCAACGGGTCTAAATTCATCAGCAATCAACGGGATTGACATAGGAACGGGATCAGGCTGTATTCCCATTTTATTGCTAGCCAAAAACTCAAATTGGCATTTTTCCGGGGTCGACATTTCTTCCAAAGCATTGGAAGTTGCCAACTTTAACGCGAATAAATATGATGTGTCGGACCGTTTTACTGTGATTGAACAAGATATTTTAAAGACACTTACACTAGCACCCGACATTCAATTACTCGTATCAAACCCACCCTATATTTCAGAATCTGAACGAGAATTTATGTCGGACCGCGTATTGGAATTCGAACCCAAAAGTGCACTTTTCACACCAAACAAAGATCCGCTTCAGTTTTATAAAAAAATCGCGGAACTGATTCCCAGTTCCGCGATTCAACAATTATCAATTTGGTTAGAAATCAATCAATACTATTCGGAAGAAATCAAATTGCTGTTTTCACCCTTGGGCAACACAGAAATTCTCAATGACATATCCGGAAATCCTAGATTCCTGCACTGCGAAATATCAAAATCTATTTAACAATAGAAATCATTCCTGCACTGTCCTTTACCAAACTTCCCGCCTTGTACATTTGGGTAAGTGTAGTGTAAATTCCTTGCGAGAAACGCTTTTTATCTCTTTCGCCGCTGCGCTCAAACAACGCTGAAATCAAATCACCAGACGAAATTGCATGTGATAACTCAGCAATGTAATTCAAAATCACGTCGCGCTTTGTTAACTCACCCGCCTTCCTACGTCCGCCACCTTTACGATAACCAGTTTTTGGTGGACGACCTCTACGACCCGCAACTTTTTCAACTTGGGGTTTTGCAGGACGACCGCGCTTTCCAGTACCTTTCGACAACGCTTTAAGTCGGTTTTTCTTCGCACGATCCTTCCACAATGTCAAAGATTTGGTAGCAGCAGCCTTAACCTTCTCTATGTCCTTCGCTTGCTTCTTTTCTAGTTTTTCGATTTCTTTTTCAGCTTGTGCCGTTGCCTTTTTTAAAGCATTAGAAAGCGATTGGATTTCTTGTTCGAGAAAAGAAAAAGCACTCAAATAAGCAACTTTTTTAGATGCTCTTTTTGATTTCACCTTGTTCTTGGAACCTGGCTTACGCCCTCTTTTTTTTGGGCCTTCAACGGGATTTGTTTCTATTTTTTCCATAAAAATGACGCAATTTTTACAATGACTAAAATCGGATTTTTTATTTAAGCCACGAATCTACTAATTATATTTATCATTCACCAACTATTTAATTAAAATTCTAATACAAATTATTGATTTTTATTTTTACAACCCACTAAGAATCATGGTATATTTCCGGCTATAGTTAAATTCTAACCATTTCACTGAGCAATTAATCCACTAAAACCAATGGTCGTTCACTCAATAAAGTATCCTATTTTTGCATCGAGCAGGCCTAACGCATTGACATTACTATCAAAAATATCGGACAATAATTTCATTAAAAGTTTAAACACGGAGTCGTTGATTAATTTGTCTAATGATTTACGTCAATTTGTTACACGATCCGTACTCACATCGGGAGGACATTTCTCTTCCAACCTCGGCGTAATTGAATTAACTGTGGCCCTTCATCACACACTAAATTTTCCGAGTGATGGTATAGTGTGGGACGTAGGCCATCAATCCTATCCCCACAAAGTATTAAGTGGCCGTGGCGACCTATTGCACACCATCCGAAGTTTCCAGGGGCTCTCCGGCTTTCCCAAGCGCGATGAAAGCCCATTTGACATCTTTGGCACCGGTCACTCTAGTACAGCCATTTCTGCTGCAATGGGTATGGCCGCCGCGGCTAAAATTACATCGAAAACCCAGAACACATCGTCAAATACCTCTCAACCCACCTTTGTAGCAGTAGTTGGCGATGGCGCCCTAACGGCAGGACTCTCCTATGAAGCCCTAAATAATCTGTTTGAGTCGGAATTAAATGTCATGATTGTACTGAACGACAATCACATGGGCATCGACCCAAACACCGGAGCATTGAACACACGACTGCAAACCGCACCAGAAAAAGTAAAAGCGTGGTTTGAATGGTTCGGACTCCACTACCAAGGTCCGATTGATGGGCACAACATGGACCAACTGCTCCCCGCAATTCAGCAATGCTACAATCAAACTGGACCGCGCCTCCTTCATATTAAAACCATCAAAGGAAAGGGTTACCCCCCCGCCGAAAAAGAGCAAACCAAATGGCACAGCGCCAGCAAATACGTCAAAATTGAACAACCCATCCACCCCAACATAAAATGGCAGGATGTTTATGGCGATATGCTAATGTTCTTGGCTGAATCCAATCCCAAAATCGCAGGTATCACACCCGCCATGCCCTCCTCGTGCGGAATGATTAAAGCCATGAATGCATTTCCCGATCGATTCTTTGATGTCGGTATCGCCGAACAACATGCACTCACTTTCGCTGCGGGAATGGCAACCCAAAACACAATTCCTATCGTCAACATTTACTCCTCCTTCTTACAGCGAGGGTACGACCAATGGATTCATGATATCGCATTGCAAAACCTATCGGTGATTCTTTGCATCGACCGATCTGGCCTTGTGGGAGAAGATGGCCCCACACACCACGGCGCATTTGACATAGCCTTTCTACGATGCATTCCTCAGTCAATTCTTTGTGCCCCAAGAAACGCCAGAGAGTTATACGCATCGCTATGGCTAGGAACGCAAAACGTAGGACCCATCGCAATTCGATATCCCAAAGGAACGATAAACGACAACCAATGGGAGCCTTCCATGGACAATATTTTAGCCATCCAAACCCTATCCCCGCAATGGTTAAAATCAGATGGCGAAGCAAATGTGCTGTTGATTACCACCGGACACGCCACCAATTTGGCCATTCAAGCGAATACGATCATCGAAAATCAAAATAATTCTGAAGCCTCAGAATTTGGCGACAAGAATACGGACCTGGCGAACAAACCCGCATCGATTCATTACCACCACCTCCACATGCCAATTTTGCAATGGGCGGATAACAACCCAGATTTTCAAGCACTTTCATCCGCAGTTTCGTCGATTACCGTTACAGCATACAAACACATCATCACCGTGGAAGACGGCTGCATCCAAAGTGGTTGGGGCGAAGGAATGCGTGGAACGCTCTGCGACCTGATACTGAAACGACAAGATTCTCAATCCCATCAAACGGCACTACCGCAATTCCAACACTTGGGGATTCCCCATGATTTCATCGAACATGGTAACAACGAAGAGGAACTTTATCATCGATGTGGATACGCTCCGGAAGACATTGCCTCGGCGGTTATAGCAGCTTCAACCAAGCATTAATCAACAACTGTCCCTGTGGAGTGAGAATACTCTCCGGGTGAAATTGTACTGCCCAAATTTGGTTCACCGAATCGCTTACCGCCATCACCGCGCCATCACATGTGGCCTCGATTGTTAGCGTTCTCGGTTCCGGCCCTCCAGTCGAGGGTGGCTTAACGACCAAAGAATGATAGCGACCCACCTGCATCGGATTGGTTAAACCCTGAAAAATGCCTTCGTTGCTATGTTTGATGAACGATGGTTTTCCGTGGACAGGCACATCGCCATGCGTTAATTCCCAACCATACGCTTGTCCGATGGCCTGCAACCCCAAGCAAACGCCTAAAATGGGAAGTTTTCCTATCGACCACCCAAGGGTCGTCATGAGCATGGGATGGCTATGTGGTTGGCCCGGACCCGGGCCAACCACATAGCCATCATATTTCTGCAATTCTAACAACCAATCAACCTGATCTACCGCAACAATCTCATCAATCCTAACCACATCTACTTGTGCGCCTCCCACCGATAAATAATGTACGATGTTATAAGTGAAACTATCGAGATTATCGATGAATAAAATTCGTTTTTTCAATCCGATAGCTGCCATTTGCTTTAAATCAAATCCCAAATTTCTTTCCTATCCCAGCCACAAAATCCTTGAGATAATAGGGCTCGTAGTATGCCAAATCCTCAAAATTACTTGATTGAAATTTCGAAACTGCCAATTCACTCAAATGATCCGCACGCGGTGATAGATCAATAAACTTAGAACCACTATTGGCTATCAATCGCGCCACTTTTTCATTGGCATTACCAACAAAACATGTCTTTTCATCAGGCTCACCTACCCTATCATCTGGCAAAATCATCGCACAAATTGGCAAGCTCACCTGGTAATCAGGGCCAGAATCCCGCACAGAAATACGCTCCAATTTGATTGCATATACTTCATCTCTGCGCGCATCCATCATCACCCAAACACTATTTATAGATTCATTTGATCTCAAAACCTCAGCGCCCAAAGCCTCAAATCCGCTCACCGAAATCAACGGAATGCCTTTGGCAAAACACAAACCCTTCGCCAAACTCACCCCAATCCTCAACCCCGTATAACTTCCAGGTCCTTCATGAAATCCCACCGCAGATATTCCTTTTGTAAAAATTCCAAATTCAGAATTCGACAATTCTACCGCTCTTTGAACCATCATTGGCAGCAATTCGGCATGAGATTGAACCTCCTTGCCCACCTCCAAATGCACCAAAACACCTGCCTCAGTGACCAAAGCCACCGATGGATATTCGGCCGAAGATTCAATTAAAAGTATCATTAACTCAATTTTTCTACCGCAAAACTAACCCATAATATCGCAACCACCCACCATTCTGTGCAATCACTTATCTTTGTATTTTTAAAAATCGTATGTCAAAAGAAGTTTATATCGTCGCCGCAGCCAGAACCCCAATGGGAAGTTTCAATGGCTCCCTTTCTACTGTTCCTGCAACCCAGTTAGGTGCCATCGCCATCAAAGGCGCTTTGGAAAAAGCAGGCATCAATCCAAATGATGTCAACGAAGTATATATGGGATGCGTTTTGCAAGCCGGTGTAGGTCAAGCACCCGCCCGACAAGCAGCAAAATTCGCAGGCATCGGCGATCACGTACCCGCAACCACCATCAACAAAGTGTGTGCAAGCGGTTTGAAGTCGGTGGCATTGGCGGCTCAGAGCATAATGTTGGGTCTAAACGACATCGTAGTGGCAGGTGGAATGGAAAACATGAGCCTTACCCCGCATTACCTTCCCAACTCTCGTGCAGGTTATAAATATGGCAATATCCAAGCCCTGGACGGTATCATCAACGATGGCCTCACCGATGCGTATGGAAAAACCCTTATGGGAACTTGTGCCGAGTTGTGCGCCAAAGAAATGAACTTTAGCCGTGAAGCCCAAGATACTTACGCCATTCAAAGTTACACGCGCGCTGCAGAAGCTTGGAAAGCAGGCAAATTCAACGACGAGATTGTCCCAGTTACAGTGCAAACCCGCAAAGGCGATGTGATTGTGAGCGAGGACGAAGAATATAAAAATGTCAATTTCGATAAAATCCCAGGGCTAAAAACCGTTTTTCAAAAAGATGGAACGGTAACAGCGGCAAACGCATCAACCATCAATGATGGCGGCGCGGCCCTAGTTTTGGTGAGTGGCGAAAAACTCAAGGAATTGGGAATTACCCCGTTGGCAAAACTTATAGGATTTGCTGATGCCGAACAGAGCCCAGAATGGTTTACTACAACCCCAGCAAAAGCCCTTCCGATTGCAGCCCAAAGAGCCGGTATCACCGTTGCCGATTTGGATTTCGTGGAATTAAATGAAGCCTTCGCTGTTGTTGCCTTAGCCAATAACCAGTTGTTGAATTTAGACGATAGCAAAGTCAACGTGAACGGCGGCGCTGTTGCCCTCGGCCACCCATTGGGTGCCTCGGGCGCCCGCATTCTTGTAACCCTTCTCCACGTATTAAAGCAGAACAATGGCAAATACGGTGGTGCAGCAATCTGCAATGGTGGCGGTGGTGCAAGTGCAGTTGTGGTCGAAAATTGCTAATCCTACCGACAAGAATTTTTTCACCGTTACTGCGTTACTCTTGAGACGATGATGCAAATCACCCTACAAAAATCAACTCAAGGACTTAAAGCGATTCTTTTCGCCTGTCTTTGCTTGCTTTCTCTTAGCGCCAAAGCACAAACCGATTCGACGGAAATCGAAAATGAGGAACCCCAACCCGCAACAGTGGAAGCCCCAGTGAATAGAGAATTGCTCACGCCTCTGGAACAAGACGAAGACGATCTAATCCAAATTGCGCCGTTTGTAATCTCCTCCACCACAGATTCTGCAAAACTCGCAAGTGCCGAAATCCTGCAAGCAAAACTTCTAGAGGTCTTGGCCAATCCGGCGACGTTTGATTTTGAGTTTGCCAACCTCAGGATGACAACGGTAGCAATAGCACAGCATCCCAAGTCCAACGTGCGGTTGTTTACATTCAACATCATCCTAAAAAGTGGCGTTTTCCAACAATATGGTGTAATCCAACAGAAAACAAAAACGGGAATTTCCCTGTTTTCACTGAACGATACCGCCCAAGACCTGCCCAAAGACTACCTCGAGACCACCGTAGAAAACCCCGAATGGATCGGCGGCCTCTACTATCAACTCATTCCCCATAAAATCAAGCGCAAGCAATATTATGTCGTGATGGCCTTCGACGGTCACAACCTAAACTCCAACCGCTCCATTATCGATGTTCTTTCCTTTGAAAACGGCCTTCCCGTTTGGGGCGCACCCATTTTTAGAGATGGCATCGAAGATCCCTCCGAGGAAATGCGCGTTGTTTTTGAATACCATAAATCTTCTCGGATTCTCATGCGCTACGAGGAAGAACAAAAAACCATCGTCTTTGATGAAGTGGGACCCCCATTCCCCGCCGCCCAAGGAAACGTGTTTTATTACATCCCAACCGGCGATTATTCCGGCTATAAGTCATCGAAAAAAGGAATTTTCACCAAAGAGGCCCTCGAAGTCACAGATTTTGGTCAAGGCATTCCCAACCCTACAATTTTTCGATAATTACAAATACGCAGAAATCAATTGCATTTTTGCCGATGTTTCTTGCCACTCTGTTTCAGGGTCGGATTCCGCATTCACCCCGCAACCCGCAAACAAAACATAGCCGTTACTTCCTAACTTACAACACCTTAGTACCACGTGATACGAAGCAAAATCGTCACCCTCAACGCCAATAAAACCAGCATACAATCCGCGATCAAAACCCTCATGATTCAAAATCCAATCTACCGCCCAAGCTTGAGGATAGCCTCCAACCGCGGGTGTGGGATGTAAGCCATTTATCAATCCGCTTAAACGCATTCGCTCCAGAGGAAAATACCAGTCCGATACCAAATGTCGGATATTCCCCATCTCTAACTCCTTCACCCCTGTCTCACTGGGCTCAATCCCCATTTCTAAAACTTTTTCCCGTATAAATCGACTGGTGACAGATTGCTCGTTTCTCTCTTTGCCCGTCCAATCCAATTGGGCTTGGGTTAATGTGCCCGCCAACGACATAATTCGCGCTTCGTCGCCAACCCAACTAATCAACCGCTCGGGTGTGGCCCCCATCCAACAACCCTGCATCGGATCGAAAAGAATAAAGACAAAAGCCTGGGGATAGCGATCGCACAAGGCCTCAAAAGAATTCCAAAGCGTTTCCAAATTCACATCTTTCTCAATGGACGATGTCCGCGCTGCTACAATTTTATTGCCTTTTCCATCTAAAATCATCGACTTGATGGCATTAACCTCAGCCATGAAATTAGCTTTGGGCGTAGTATTTAACTCAATCGTAGATAGTGGATTAACCGCCACGAAAGACGTCAACTGTTCCTTACACGCCGCCCATCCCTCATCCGATGTCTGAATGTCTAAACTGGAAACTTCACTGCCATCAAAGGACGACCATCGGAGCTGCGAATGTTGGTTCGATGTATTCAATTCGATGTCCGCTAGAGAGTGCGACATCACTTTGCCAACAACCGCTGTGGGAATCAACGCATCAGACAAGCGGTAAATCGCCAATGCCTGTTGTATATTTGCAGTTTCCATTCCCAATCTATCATGCAAAGTTCAACCACCCAAGCCACAAAAACAATGTATATCATTCGGCATGGTGAAACAAACTATAATAAAATGGGTATCGTTCAAGGTTCCGGGGTTGACACGGACATTAACGACAAGGGAATTGCACAAGCCGATGCATTTTATCAGGCCTACAAGCACATTCCATTTCAGCAGATTTTTGTCAGCTCCCTCAAGCGCACCCATCAAACGGTGGCTCCATTTCAAGAATTGAACATCGAAACCCAAGTAATTCCAGAACTCAATGAGATTAATTGGGGAATTTTGGAAGGCCAACATCCTAGCGAACACTCACGACGTGAATTCTATGCGATGCTGGCAAAATGGCGAAACGGGGAACTCAACGTAGCTATCAACGGCGGCGAAACCCCCAATTCAATGGTGAAACGTCAAAAATTGGGCTTGAAAAAAATCGAAACCCTAGAAAAATCGCCCATCCTAGTTTGCATGCATGGCAGAGCCTTGCGAGGATTTCTTTGCCTATTAACAAATACACCCTTGCACCAAATGGATGATTTTGAGCACAACAATGTTTGTCTTTATGTTTTAGAGAAGCATTCGGGGGAGAAGCAATATCGAATCATTACAAAAAACTGTCAGGCGCATTTAACCCACTTACTTTAAATGGATTCAAATATCATCGATATAACAATTGTTGATAGAAATGGTCAGGAACAGACCTACCAAGCACCCACCGACATGGGATTGAACTTGATGGATTTCTGCAGGGCCATTGAATTACCCGTAAAAGGAGAATGCGGCGGGATGGCTCTTTGCGCTACCTGTCAGGTCTATGTTTTGAGCGAACATACCCTTTCCGAAGCCTCAGATGATGAATTGGCAATGCTTGACCAAGCGTTTTTTGTCAAGTCGAACTCCCGTTTGGGCTGCCAAATTCACCTAAACCCCGACCTCCAAGGCCTCAAGGTGGCGTTGGCTCCAGAAATTGAGTGATAAATTTTGAAATAAGTTGTAGGATTCAAGCAGTTTAGTTATCTTTGCAGTCCTTTTTAACAGAAATGGCAAATCATAAGTCAGCAATCAAGAGAATTAGAGCCAACGCCGCAAAGCGTGACCTCAATCGTTATCAGCATAAAACAGCTCGTACTATCATCAAGAATATCCGTAAATCGGATTCTAAGGACGAGGCATCTAAGTTGTTAACCACAGCATTTGAAGCATTAGACAAATTGGCTAAGCGCAATGTCATCCACAAAAACAAGGCAGGCAACTTGAAGTCAAGTTTGCAAAAGCACGTAAATTCTTTGGCTTAAGTCGAATAGAATTTTAGATATTCATAAAAAAAGACGGCCATGGCCGTCTTTTTTTGTTCTATAGCGTTTTGAATTAATCAATCACCAACGTACCGATCTTCTCACCACTCACCAACTTCATCAAATTTCCAGCGGTGTTCATATCAAATACAACGATGGGTTTGTTATTCTCTTGACACAATGTAATGGCCGTTAAATCCATTACTTCCAATCCTAAGTCGTATACCTTCTTAAAAGAAATTTCATCGTATTTAACCGCATTTGGATTCTTCTCAGGATCACTATCGTAGATACCATCCACGCGCGTTCCTTTAATCACCACATCGGCTTCAATTTCTACCGCTCTCAAAGAAGCTGCAGTATCTGTTGTGAAATAAGGATTCCCTGTTCCTGCTCCAAAAATGACTACGCGACCTTTTTCCAAATGACGCATCGCTCTTCTGCGAATGAAGGGCTCGGCTACTTGTTCCATCTTGATGGCCGACAATAGGCGTGTAGACATCCCTACGCGCTCAAAAGCCCCTTGCAACGCCATTGCGTTCATCATGGTTGCCAACATACCCATATAATCACCGGTAGCACGATCTACAACACCGCCTTGAGCACCTTGCACACCGCGGAATATATTACCTCCGCCAATTACAACCGCCACCTCAACACCGGCATCAACCACTTCCTTTACCGCCAGAGAATATGATTCCAAGACTTTGGCATCGATGCCATACGATTGCGTACCCAACAAAGATTCGCCGCTCAACTTTAAAAGTATCCGTTTGTATTTCATTTGACCTTGTAATATTAGCAAAAAAAATCCCTCTTTCGAGGGATTAAATATTCTTAACCGAGTTGAACCCGTTTGAATCTTGTAACTGTGAGACCAGGCTCAACACTTGAAAGATATTTCTCAACTGTCATTGAACCATCTTTTACGAAGTCTTGTGCGATAAGCGTAGACTCTTTAAAGAACTTCTCCAATTTACCAGAAGCGATACGATCAATCATGGCTTCAGGCTTGCCTTCAGCACGCGCTTGCTCACGACCGATTTCCAATTCACGCTCGATGGTATTCGCATCCACACTGTCGCGATTTACAGCCACAGGATTCATTGCAGCAATTTGCATCGCAACATCTTTTCCAGCAACCATGTTCGCGTCAGTAGCAGCATTGTTCATTTCTACCAAAACACCCATACGGTTAGAACCGTGAATGTATGACACAACATTTGAACCTTCTACCAACTCATATTTTGTAACGTCGATCTTCTCACCAATCTTGGCAACCTCATCCATCAAACGGTCGGCTACAGCCACACCATTCAACGACAAAGCTTTCAAAGCGTCTAGATCAGCAGGTTTGTTATCCATAGCCAAAGATGTGATGCTTTTTGCCAATTCAACAAAAGCTTCATTCTTAGCTACGAAATCAGTTTCACATGCGAGCAATACAATCACACCCGCACTGCGAGACTCGTTAACCATTGCAATTACGCAACCTTCAGTGGCTTCTCTATCGGCGCGCTTGGCAGCAATTTTAGCTCCCTTTTTACGCAAATAGTCCACCGCTGCTTCAAAATCACCTTGGGTTTCAACCAAAGCATTTTTACAATCCATCATTCCCGCACCGGTCATTTGGCGCAGTTTATTTACTTCTGATGCAGTTATTGTTGTCATAAACGATTTTAAAAAATTATGCTTCTGCAGCAACTACAGCTACTTCTGCCGTTGGAGCTACTTCTTCTTCAGACTTTTCACGCTTGCGCTCTTGGCTACCTTCGATGATGGCATCCGCAATTTCGCGAACGATCAAATAGATAGACTTAGATGCATCGTCATTTCCAGGGATTGCATAATCCACTACAGTAGGATCAGAATTGGTATCAACCAATGCAATTGTTGGGATACCCAAACGAGTTGCTTCTGAAACTGCAATGTGCTCACGCTTTACATCAACCATGAAAATAGCACCAGGCAATTTGGTCATATCTTCGATACCACCCAAAATCATCTGCAATTTTGCTTTTTCACGATCAAACATCAAACGCTCTTTCTTGTTGATACGATCAAACGTACCGTCAGTTGCCATCTTGTCGATGTTCTGCATACGCTTAATGCTCTTACGAACAGTTTGGAAGTTTGTCAACATACCACCCAACCAACGCTGTGTTGTGAAAGGCATGTTGGCACGCTTAGCCTCTGCGGCTACGATTTCTTTTGCTTGTTTCTTAGTAGCCACAAACAAAACCCGGCGACCCGAGCGAGCGATATTTTTAGCAGCGGCTTTCGCCTCTTCTAATTTACTTTCGGTTTTTTTAAGATCAATGATGTGGATACCATTCTGTTCCATAAAAATGTATGGAGCCATCCTGGGATTCCATTTGCGGGTAAGGTGACCAAAATGAACACCTGCTTCCAACAAATCCTGCTGAGTATATGCCATGAGTATAATTAACGTTTAGAGAACTGGAAGCGACGACGTGCCTTTTTCTGACCTGGTTTCTTACGTTCAACCACACGGGAATCACGCGTCATGAATCCAGCCTGTCTTAAAGGCGACTTCAATTCAGCATCGATATCAACCAACGCCTTCGAAATGGCCAAACGAACCGCTTGCGCCTGTCCGCTTACACCACCACCACAAACATTCACTTGAATGTCGTACTTGCCCGAATTATCGGTCAATGTCATTGGTGCCTGAATGGCTGATTGATGCCATGGAAGTGGGAAATATACTTCCAATGCTTTCTTATTTACTACGATTGTGCCGTTACCTTCTTTCAGGTATACGCGGGCGACTGCGGCTTTTCTTCTGCCTGAGGTGTTTATCATATGGCTCAGTTTTCGATATTCATTACTTTGGGCTGTTGTGCAGCATGAGGATGCTCAGTTCCTATGTACACAAACAAATTGGTAAATAAACGACGGCCCAAACGATTCTTGGGCAACATGCCTTTTACCGCCATCTCGATCAAACGCTCTGGTTTTACGTTCTTCGCCAATGTCGACCTTTGTCCACCTGGGAAACCCGTGTGGCGCAAATATTCTTTGGTTTCGAACTTACCAGCTGTCATCACAACATGTGCAGCATTGATTACAATTACATTGTCACCGCAATCAACGTGTGGTGTAAAAGATGGCTTGTTTTTGCCACGGAGAACCGAAGCAATTTGAGAGGCCATACGGCCTAATGTCTGTCCATTTGCGTCAACTACAAACCACTGCTTGTCAGCAGTCATTTTGTTTACCGAAACGGTTTTGTATGTACTTAGTGGATTCACGTTTGTAATTCTTACTTAGTTTTTGGGGTTGCAAAAATAGGAAATTTTCTCTCTAAGAGCAAGATATCCACAACTTTTTTTCATGCTTTTCTAAAATAGACACCAAAATCGTCGTGAACCTCAGTATTTAGGCTCCTTTTCCGCAATAAAAATGCAGCACAAGGAACAAATCGTCTACCAATCGTCCTCGTCTGGTTGGAATGGCTCCCGCAAGGTTTTCTTAAATGCTTTCACCACTTCAGCCACCTCAGTGTCCGCCGCCATCAAATATCGATCGGTAAATTGAAAGCCCTTTTTCAATCGCATGTAATGCTCGTGATACGTCCGAGAAATCTTTGCCCCTAATCCATCTTCCACCTCAACATGCACAAAATTTCCAAATTGATACTTGTACCTACTGTCCTTGAATCGCAAGCTCAACCGATATTCCAACATGCCCTCTTGCTTTTTATTGTACTTGCCATAAGTGCAAATCATAGGAATCGTAATCTTCAACACAATGCGCTCGGCAATCTTGTCCTCAATCACCATCTTTTTATAGCCCTCTTTGCCAAAACGCTGCACCAAATATTTCTTGGCCCTCCAATACAAAGAATCAGCGCCACAATTCTCACAAGCCTCATCCTCAATGATGTTTTCATAAAAAATAATTTCCCTCATCGAATCATAAGGAGGTATAAATCGGATATACGGTGCCTTTTTTATTGCTGGCTCCTCCGCAGCGCCTCCACCTTCAGAACCCCAGCCACCACCAGCATCTGCCGCCGGAGCCGTTGTATCACCAGCCGCTGGTGCCGGACTTCCGCCATCACCACCAAAACCCCATTGTCCATATGCATCGGACATCGTCATCACAAAAAGCAGTATCACCGCCCATCGTAACCAAGATTTCTCTTGCCCATTACGAGTATTTCTCATTGTATTCAATCGTGTAATTAAAATTTTAAAGCGCGAATATAGGCGGACAGGCCATTTAAAATATCCCTGCCACCTTTTCATGCGAGAATTCCTTACACATTAACGACAAACTGCTCAAATTATTTTACACTTTCCCAGGAAACCTTCCCTTTGAAAAAATTCTGCCCGCAGGCTTACCCTTCCGCAACTGCACTTGGGTATCAGCATCCAAATGAATCACCGCCTTACATTCATCCGAACAGCAATGCTCAAATTTTGCAGCGCACGCATCACACTGAATAAACAATAAATGACAGCCTGTATTGGCGCAATTGATGTGTTTATCGGCCGGCTCACCACATTGATGACATTGCGCAATCACATCTTC
>JBEGUW010000029.1:0-17352 GCA_041178665.1 Bacteroidota bacterium | reverse complement strand
CAGTTTAGATCGGTCTAACTGGGGAAATTGATTGTCAATATTTTTTGCGATTGGCAACCAAGTCCGTTTTTTTTATGGATATCAAAACAAAGGGGCCCCAACGAGTTGGGGCCCCTTTGGGCAATTAGATAAAATTTTAATTATCCGATTCTAGCGATCAAATCGGCAACACGAGCACTGTAACCAGTTTCGTTATCGTACCATCCTACAATCTTTACGGTATTGCCAATCACCTGAGTTAATTCAGCATCAAAAATACAAGAGTGTGTATTTCCAACGATGTCGATGCTCACGATAGGATCAGTATTATATTCCAAAATGCCCTTCATTGGACCTTCTGCAGCGGCTTTCATCGCAGCATTCACTTGCTCTACTGTAGCAGCATTTTTCAATGTGCAAGTAAAGTCAGTCACCGAACCATCTGGAATTGGAACGCGCATAGCATTTCCATTCAATTTGCCTTTCATATGAGGCAACACTAAGCCTACAGCTTTAGCAGCACCAGTACTTGTTGGAACAATGCTGTAAGCGGCGGCACGAGCACGACGCAAATCTTTATGAGGTGCATCAGCCAAGTTTTGATCAGCAGTATAAGCATGAATGGTTGTCATGAAGCCTTGTTCAACACCAAAAGCATCATCCAATACTTTCACCATTGGCGCCAAACAGTTGGTCGTGCAACTTGCATTTGACAAGATTGTTTCAGTACCATCAATTACTTCTTCGTTAACACCTAAAACTACGGTTTTCACATCGCCAGTGGCAGGGGCAGAAATAACCACCTTTTTTGCTCCGGCTTCAATGTGCATATTGGCTTTTGCGGCATCGGTAAAAATACCTGTACTTTCCAAAACCACATCCACACCCATGGCACCCCATGGCAATGCTTTTGGATCGCGTTCAGCCAAAGCCTTGATTTTTTGACCGTTAATAATTAAATGGTCTGCATCAGATGTTACAGTTCCAGCAAATCTTCCGTGAACAGAATCGTACTTTAACAAGTGCGCAAGAGTGGCATTGTCAGTTAGATCGTTAATAGCAACTACCTCCACACCTGGAGTGTTGAATAAAAATTTAAAGGCGTGACGGCCGATACGACCAAATCCATTAATGGCTACTTTCATGTTATGTTAATTATTTATTTTGCAAATTTAGTTGTTTTTTGTGGAGTGCTTGGTAAGAAAATCCGCATAGGCCAATGATATACCTTCCTGCAAGTGGGTTTTTGGCTGCCACCCCGTGGCAAACAACCTACTCGAATCCATCAATTTTTTGGGTGTTCCATTGGGCTTAGAGTCATCAAAAACGATTTCGCCTTTAAATCCCACGATTTCACCTATCATTTTGGCCAAATCTCCAATCGTTATATCACTGCCATAACCCACATTCACAAATTCTCTTTCGTCGTAATTGAGCATCAAATAAACCAAGGCATTTGCCAAATCATCGGCATATAAAAACTCACGCATCGGTGTGCCATCGCCCCAAACAACCACTTCGGGACTATTACTCTCAGCCGCTTCGTGGAATTTGCGAATCAACGCCGGCAATACGTGGCTATTTTCTGGATGATAATTGTCGTTCGGACCATACATGTTTGTAGGCATCGCTGAGATAAAATTGCATCCATACTGATCGCGATACGCCTCACACATTTTAATTCCCGTAATTTTTGCTATGGCATAGGGTTCATTGGTAGGCTCCAAATATCCGCTGAGCAAATATTCTTCCTTTAAGGGTTGATGCGCCAATTTTGGATAGATGCACGAGCTCCCCAAAAACAATAGTTTTTTTACACCAACAACATGTGCATTATGAATCAAATTGTTTTGAATGCAAAGGTTATCGTACAGAAATTCAGCACGATACGTATTGTTAGCTAGGATACCACCCACTTTAGCGGCAGCAACGAATACATAGTCTGGCTTTTCCTGTTGATAGAACATTTCAACCGCTGACTGATTTCTCAAATCCAACTCGGCACTCGTCCTTACTATCACATTAAAGTAGCCCAAACGATTCAGTTCACGAACGATGGCCGAGCCAACCATACCTCGGTGCCCCGCAACGTAAATCTTCGCTTGTTTTTCCATTATTCGAAATAGTTCTTCGTTTGGAAACCACCCTCTTTCAAATAGGTTTCTTTTTGCATCACTTTGATGTCGCTTTGCATCATATCGGTAACCAAATCTTGCAATTTATATTTGGGTGTCCATCCTAGTTTTGTTCTAGCCTTTGTAGCATCTCCAATCAACAATTCCACTTCCGTTGGTCGGAAATATTTAGGATCCACGAACACGACTTCTTGGCCAATCGACAATTGATTTTTCTGACCCGTTGCGGCTTCAAAAATTGCATCATCCACACCTGCCACATAACCGATTTCGTCGATGCCCTCGCCTTTGAAAGCCATATCGATGCCCACATGCTTGAAGCTCATGCGAACAAACTCTCTGATTTCAGTAGTTACGCCCGTAGCAATAACAAAGTCTTCGGCTTTTTCTTGTTGCAGAATCAACCACATCGCCTCGATATAATCTTTGGCATGTCCCCAATCGCGCTTAGAATTTAGGTTTCCTAGGTACAATTTATGTTGAAGGCCCAAGGCAATGCGTGAAGCGGCGCGAGTGATTTTACGTGTAACAAAAGTTTCCCCGCGAATAGGACTTTCGTGGTTGAACAAAATACCGCTGCATGCAAAAATATCATACGCTTCACGGTAGTTAACCGTTATCCAAAAACCATACATTTTGGCTACAGCATAAGGACTGCGCGGATAAAATGGCGTAGTTTCCTTTTGGGGAATTTCTTGTACCAACCCATACAATTCAGAGGTTGATGCTTGGTAGATTCTCGTTTTCTTAGTAAGTCCAAGGATTCGAATGGCCTCCAACAAGCGCAAAGTGCCAATTGCATCACAGTTGGCAGTATATTCTGGCGTTTCAAAACTCACATGAACGTGACTCATCGCACCCAAATTATAAATTTCATCGGGCTGTACTTCTTGAATGATGCGTATCAAGTTGGTAGAATCCGTTAAATCCCCGTAATGCATTTTAAATCGATTGCCCTCAATATGTGGATCTTCGTAAATATGATCTACCCTATCCGTATTAAACAAAGAGCTACGACGTTTGATGCCGTGCACCATGTAACCCTTTTTCAAAAGAAATTCGGCCAAATAGGCTCCGTCTTGTCCGGTTATACCGGTGATTAATGCAACCTTCATTATTTTGCACAAAATTAAGGAAAACATTTATGGTGTTATTGTTTACCCACCAAAATTCGCAACGAGTTCACTACATTTTTAATGAAGTGATAGGCGCTCGCTTGGGCGAAACTTTCCAAATTACTACGGATTGGTCTTTTTTTAAGACTTCAAACAACAAAATAAAAATCGCATATACTGATATTCAGCCACTTGACAGCGAATTAACGGATTGTATTTGGATTTATAACGATGGCCTGTTACATGAAAATTTCATCCGGGATTGGTCGATGCCGGTTACCCAAAAGCTTATCGAATTTCAACACCAACCGGAAGCAAACACAGTATTTTCTCTCCCTTTTTGTCAATTTGAAGCGCTTTTTATCTCCCCAATCCTCATAAATAACAATCTACCCTCTTCTTCCAACGCCGTTTTTTGCAAAAAATCCATCCCATTTGATGCATTTTCAGAAATATTTTGGTGCCTATCGAGATATGAAGAATATCAATGGGAAAAGGAAATCCATAACCCATCGGCCACTTTCAATAACAACCAAGGTGATACCTATGAAATGGGTGCACAACAATTGTATTCACCAGATTCCCACGGAAGATATCCGGCAAAACAAAGTCTATTGTTTCAAAACGGTTGGTTGGATACTCCAATAGTAGATAAACTCATTTGGCTCTTAGGCTATTGCATCGACAAAAAACCTTTGGATCAATTCGAAATTATTGCCACCGCCGATATTGATATGGCATTGCGTTTTGGCGGAAGATCGTTTTTTGTTAAAACTGGCAGTTTGATCCAGGATGTTTTGTTTAGGCCCACATTGCTGATCGACAGGGTAAAGGCTATGCTGAGCAAAAAGGATCCCTACCAAATGGAAATTGCCACTTTGCCAATTCTAACAAACACAGCAAATTTTAAAGTTTTTATTCTGAATCATCGCCAAAGAACTGATAAAAACAAACAGATACTTTCAGAGATTTTGGCCTTAGAACTTAGACGTAGCAAAGAAATTTTTGGTGCCAATACAGAAAACTGGGGCATGCATCCTTCTTGGCAAAACGAATCAAACACTATGGCCACCCAAGACGAATGGCATTGGGAAAAAACCGAATTAGAGAACAATTTAGAAATACCGGTAAAACACTCTCGGTTACATTATATCCATTTGAGGCTGCCAAATAGTTATAAAATTCTGCAGCAAATTGGAATTACTAATGATTGGAGTTTGGGATATCCTGAAGCTACTGGTTTTAGAGCTGGGACTTCAAAACCCTATGTTTGGTATGATCTAATCGACGAAAAATCTATGGATTTAATTATTCATCCGTTTTGCATTATGGATGTCACTTGTAAAAATTATTTAAATCTATCTGATACTTTATCAATTACAAAAGGAAATATAATTAAACAACAACTCGAAGTAATTGGAGGTACATTTTGTTTCATTTTCCATAACGAATCCGTGTCAAACTCATTTCCTTGGAAGAATTGGAAAAACGCCATTATCAATTGGTCAGAAAAGCCAATCTCACAATCAAACCTTTGATCAAATAAATCATGAGCATTCAATATGTCGACCACCATCAGATAGACCCCACAAAATGGGATTCTGCCATTTTGCGAAGTCCACACCCGTTGGCTTATGGCTTGTTCGAATACATTAACGCAGTCTGCGAATCGCAATGGGACGCATTGATATACAATGATTATGAAGCGGTTTTTCCTTTGCCCTTCAAGAAAAAATTTGGTATCAAATATCTCGTACAGCCTGTGTTCTGTCAACAATTGGGCGCTTTCGGTTCAAACGTCAACGTAAGTACTCACCATTTTTTATCTGCCATTCCAAAACGTTTCTTGAGGGTTCGACTTCAGTTAAACCCCTATTTCGATCAAACAAACGAAGTAGAATCGATTCAAACAAAACCAGCGGGAATTATCGCATCAAGCGGAAAATTGACAACTAAAACCAACATGACAATCCAGTTGTCGCAACCTCTGGATTATAATAAAGATTGCAAGAAAAACTTACATCGACTTGCGGAACTGCCCATAGAGTACAAAATCAATGCGATTTCAATTAGGGAAGCAATTGACACTTATCGGAAAGCCTGGGGTAAACAAAACCCAGAAATTGAAGACGAACACTATCAACTATTTGCCAATGCCTGCACAGACAGATTATCGTTTACGGTAACCGCGCATCATCAAAAAGAAGGCGATCTCTTGGGGGCAGCAATTTTTTTAATTACACCAGAAAACGCCAAACGCAGTTTACATTATGTTTGTGCGGGACCCACAGAAGCTGGCAAATCCATTGGGGTAATGCATGGGATTATTGATTTTATTTTGAATCGATACAAAGGGGAAAATATGCTTTTTGATTTCGAGGGCAGCAGTATTGCGTCAGTTGCATCGTTTTATAAAAAATTCGGCGCCAACGAAGAGCCTTTTTTCTGTTTCAATCGCGGCTTCTGAACTTTGAATCTCATGGCAGTGATTATCTTCGCGCAATGAATCCCTGGATACAAGCGGCTCGTTTGCGAACTCTTCCTTTGGCCTTGTCTGGTATCCTGTTGGGTGCTGCATTATCGCACATGTGCGTTTCTGCCGCAATTATTTCGGACAGCCATCTCACGCAGACCTTGTCAAATTCAGGCAATCCTATTGGACTTCAGAGTTTGAAATCGGGATTTCATGCATCGCCGTTTGTAATTACGTTGTTGGCCATTCTAACCGCCACGGCATTGCAAGTATTAAGCAATTTTGCCAATGATTATGGCGATTTTAGCAAAGGCACCGACACCAAAGCTAACCGAAGTGATCGAATGTTGGCGTCTGGCAAAATATCTGAAAAATCCATGAAGCGGGCCATTTGGTTCATGAGCCTCATCACCTTAATATTGGGAATTTCATTAATTTATGTATCAGGATTATTTGAAACCCGGGGTGGATTCTATTTGCTAGCCATAGGTTTGTTGGCATTGTTTGCGGCCATCACTTATACCGTGGGTAAGAACGCCTACGGCTATTTAGGACTGGGCGATTTATTTGTTTTGATGTTTTTTGGCTTTGTCCCCGTTTTGGGAATGGGCTTATTAAACGGATTGTTTGTTAATGAAGCAACCTGCCAGTACTTAGATGTTTTTCTTTTAGCAGGGTTGGGTTTGGGGTTGTTAAGCGCCGGCGTTTTAAACGTAAATAATTACCGTGATATTCCAACAGACAAAGAGCAAAACAAGCAAACACTTGCTGTAAGATTAGGCGCAAAAAATACCATAGTATACCACAGACTACTTTTGCTTTTGGGTGGAGGGCTGATACCAATGTCGTTCCTTACTTTTGAAAAACGATATTTCGAATGGCCTGAGATATTAGGCCTTCAATCTATTTTCCTTATTGGCATTTTTTCACCCATTTTCTTATTGCTATCTAGTCACTATCATGCGGTTAAAGCGGCAGAACCTGGCGATCGTGAAACACTAAATCCGCAATTAAAAAAACTCTCTCTAACAGTTCTAGCGATGGTATTATTGTATGTGTTTTTGGCATTTTTCATTCTTGATTTTTTCGGTCATTAATCAATACCGCTATACGTCTACAAGGAATATCGACCCAAGCTATCTTCAAATCTTAAATATTCAGATATAAAAACCATGCGTTTCGAGATCACTCCACACACCATGGAATTTATTAAGTCCGCCAAGACAAGTAGAGGAGAATACCATCAAAAAACAAGTCATCTCATTCGATTGGGTGATGGCGTTTTTGAGGGCGTGGGCGAGGCGGCTCCACTAGCAGATCTAAGCATCGACGGCAATGTGGATTTTTATAATAAAACCGAATCGCTTTTAGATAGTCACCTAGAAAAATCGGATATCGAATCACTCCTAGAACATTGGGAACCGGGAACTTCCGAGTCGTTGCCAGCCTTGCGATTCGCACTTCATTGCGCTTGGCAACATTTGCAATTTTTACAATCTCAACCCAACATTGCCCACCACCCCACGAAGCCCACCTATTGGATACAAAACGATTTTACTTCGGGTAATTCGGGTATTCCCATAAACGGCTTGGTGTGGATGAGTGATATTGAAGCGATGTATGAAGAGGCTCTTTTAAAAATCGATGCGGGTTTTGATTGCATAAAATTCAAAGTGGGCGCTTTAGATTTTGACGAAGAATGCAAATTGATAGAAAAAATCAGAAAGAAGTACGATGCGTTTAAGTTAGAAATTCGTCTCGATGCCAACGGTGGTTTTGGGTCGGAAACAGCGCTGGAACAGATTCAAGAATTGCATCGTTTTGAGATTCACTCTTTGGAACAGCCTGTAAAATCTGGTTTCCACGAACTAGATCGCATTTGTCGTTTTAGCAAAATAGACATCGCCTTAGACGAAGAACTAATTGGCATACACCCGAACAAAATAGGAAACAATTCTACCACGGGCAAAGCTTTATTGACTTGGGCCAAGCCGAAATACATCATTTTAAAGCCGACATTATTAGGTGGGTTAGACATGGCCGATCGATGGATAAATTTGGCATCGGCATTAGATATTGGATGGTGGAGCACGAGTGCCTTGGAGGGAAATATTGGTTTGGCGGCAATTGCCCAATGGGTATCAAAATACAATCCCAACATGCCTCAGGGTTTAGGAACTGGCTCGCTATTTAAAGAAAATTATGATTCTCGAACCCGTGTGATTAAAAACAAAATCTGGTATTTACCCCAAGAATAATGCTTAAGTTACCTCAAGATTTTATTGATTCTGTTAACCGCGCACTGCCAAGCAATGAGGTAGATGATTTGATTTTGGCAATACAAGAATCGCCTAAAGTTAGTATTCGATTAAACGCATCAAAAGGAATCACATCCGACCGATTTTTAAACGATACTTTAGGCTCACCTATTGCTCATTGTACTGATGGATATTTGCTAAACACGAGACCATTGTTTACCGCAGATCCCGCATTTCACGCTGGTGCTTATTACGTACAAGAGGCCAATAGCATGATGATTGGGGAGTTGGTGAAGCGGATCATCAATAATTACGATGATGGGGCGGTTGTGTTGGATCTATGTGCATCGCCAGGAGGAAAGAGCACGCATGTGGCGACAAATTTAAGGCCGGGAGATTTACTTGTTGCAAACGAAGTGATTTCCGGGAGATGTAATACACTTATAGAAAACCTGTGCAAATGGGGCCAGGGAAATCACGTCGTTACTTCTGCCGATGCAAAGCAACTTGGAGAACTTCAGGGACTTTTCCAAATCATCGTCGCGGACATGCCATGCAGTGGTGAGGGTATGTTTCGTAAGACACCAGATGCCATAGGCGAGTGGAGTCTAAGTAACGTGGATTTATGTACGGATCGACAAAAACGGATTGCGCACGACATATGGCCAAGTTTGGCTGAGGGTGGGGTAATGATTTACAGCACTTGCACATACAACCGTTGCGAAAATGAAGACAATGTCAATTATATCGCCAATGAGCTGGGTGCAAATATTGTTGAATTTGATTTTCCTGAATCTCTCGGAATAATTGAAGTAGAGCCTGGTAAATACCGGATGTTGCCAAGTCATACGCAGGGCGAAGGTTTCTTTTTTGCGATACTTCAGAAAACATCAAAAACCCGTTTGAGATTACCGAAGGTGGGAAGAATCAAACCGAGTAAAAACCTGCCCAACTTTTTGCGTGGTGATTTCTTTGGTTATGATTTACAGGATGGTTTAATGATTGTAAAAAATGGGCAATGGAACGACTATTACTTTAATCTTCCAGCCTTGTTGCCGGGCATCAAACAAACAGGCGTCAATGCTGGACAACTGATAAAAAATCAATGGAAAACGCATCCAGAGTATGATTTATTGGCCAAAAAAACGGTGAATTACCCTCTTTACGATTTAACAATAGATGAGGCACTGCAGTATTACAAGCGAGAGTTTCTATCGATACAATCTGCCCAAAAAGGAATTTCCGGTTTGCGTTGGAACTCAATTGCACTAGGGACAGCAAACGCTGTGAACAATGGGTTTAACAATTTATGGCCGATGAATTGGCGCATCATTCAATCCAAGATTCAAGCAAACAGTTTACTTATTGAAAGACCTGTTAAGCCTTGATTGCTTTGGGTTTGGTGCGTTTCAACCGATCAACGTAATTCATTTCTTTTTCGGTTAAAAATCTCCATTTCCCTCTGCCCAATTTCACTTTGTCAAATTCACCCAATAATACGCGGTCCAAGGCGGTTACTTCATATCCAAAATGTTCAAACATTCGCCTTACGATGCGATTACGACCACTTTTGATTTCTATACCCAACACATTCTCTTTGCCCTCTTCCACAAATCCGCACTGTTCAAAAGCCATCATGCCATCTTCAAGTTCTATGCCTTCTACGAGTTGAAGCATGTGGTCCTTGCTAGGTTTTTTATCCAACGTTGCCCTATATACCTTTTTGATTTCAAAACTCGGGTGCATCAACTTTTGCGACATTTCACCGTCGTTTGTTAATAGCAAAACACCTGTAGTATTTCGGTCTAAACGGCCAATGGGATAAATACGTTCTTTTCCTGGCAAATCAATCAATTCCATCACCGTTTTTCTACCCTCTGGATCATCCGTTGTTGTGATGTATCCCTTGGGTTTGTTCATGATGATGTATACTGGTTTTTCGGGGATCACTTTACGATCTTCCACTTTTACATTGTCCGATGGGCGAATTTTGGTGCCCAATTCTTTTACTACGTCGCCGTTCACTTTTACCAATCCCTGAGTAATCAAGTCATCGGCTTCTCTACGCGAACAAATTCCACTATTTGCAATGTATCGATTAAGTCTAATCTCGTCACTTTTCGCGTGATTCGCACTCTTCTCTAGGTTGCTTACAACGCGATTAAATTCTCTTTTGCTGCCTTTAAATGCAACTGGGGTATCTGCTTTATCTGCTTTAGGAATGCCAAAGGTTTTTGGTTTTTCGTCGTCAGAATATTGCGTTCTTTTTTGTTCTGTTGGTTCGTTGTATTCTCGCTTTGGTGCAGCTGGCTCAGATCCAATAGGCTTGAATTTAGACAGACCCGCTCCCGGTGCTACCTTGGGCTTGTTGAATTTTTCGGCAGACTCAAATGTGTCATTGCGCTCAGTGCGAGGCTTATCGAATTGTCGTTCTTCCCTCTCAAATTTTGGTTTACCCGTTCCGCGATCACCACCAAACTTTGGACGATCCGTTCCACGATCAGCACCGCCAAATTTTGGACGATCACCACCACGGTCTGAACCACCGAAATTAGGTCGGTCTGTTCCACGATCTCTTGGTCCAAACGACGGCTTGTCGCCACCAAATCTTGGTTTTTCACTTCTATCCCCGCCCCTATTATCGCTACCAAATCTCGGGCGGTCAACACCTTTGTTATCAGCGCCAAACCTCGGTTTGTCACCCCTATCTCCAAATTTTGGAGCATCGTTTCCTTTGTATGCCGTTGAAGGCCTTGGTTTGTCAAATCCCCCTTCTCTATTAAACGCAGGGCGGTCACCACTCCTAGGTGCAGGGCTATTTTCTGATCCACCAAATTTTGGTCGATCACTTCTATCACCTGCAAATCTCGGGTTGCCATTGCGGTCGCCACCGGTAAAACCTTCACCTGGTTTTTTGAACGACCCTCTTGGGCTTCCACCAAACGGTGCCCGGTTTTTGTCTGGAAAACTCCTTGATGTATTTCCAAATTTGGGTCTGTCATTGCTGTTTCCAGCGCCGCCAAATTTGGGTCTATCTCCCCCTCTACTATCTGCGCCAAACCTCGGTTTCTCACCCCTATCTCCAAATTTATTATCGCCGCCAAACTTGGGACGATCTGTTCCACGATCTGTACCGCCGAATTTGGGTCGATCTGTTCCACGTTCTCTTGCACCAAACGCCGGCTTATCACCACCAAATCTTGGTTTTTCACTTCTATCTCCGCCCCTATTGTCGCCACCAAATCTTGGTCTATCGGTTCTATCTCCACCTCTGGTATCACCACCAAATCTCGGTCTGTCACCGCCCCTAGATTCAAACCTAGGCTTATCTACGCCAGAAGCGCCGGGTTTTGAATCAGTATAAAATTTTGTCTTCTTCGGTTCTGGTTTATCCGCATCCACTTTTCGGTTGCGTTTTTCCCCTGGAAGTCGGTTTTGAAACTTTTTACCATTACCCTGTTCTTTCTTTGGAGACTTTGCCATAATTCAATGTTAAATTAAAGTGCAAAGGTAGTGTAAAATCGGGGGATGAACTTGTTTACAAATACGTTCCTGGGTATTTGGCAATGTGAACCTCGCCATTAGAACCTGGAGAGTATCCAAAATCATAACAATATCTATACGATTGGCCCTTATTTGAATCAATCAAATGGGTATAAAAGTTAAAAACAAACCCTTTATTTTCTAATTTTATTATTGGAACGGTGTTGTGCTCGGCCTGCTCAAAACAATCTTTTAAAATTCTGCGATTCTTACTTAAGAGATTGTTTATTGTTTTCTGTGGGTTGCTCACCACCTTGTTTTTCTTGTTGTGGTGTGCACTTCTACAGGCGTCATTGCAAAATTTTTTGTCTGATCGACCCTTTATTTTGTCGCCACATTCAAGGCAAACGGGTTTGTCGTAGTTGCTGTTATCCATAACTTTTTTGCCTAAAACAAAATTTCTGGCTCCCCCCCCCAAAAGTGCCACTGGTGTTTAAACGTTTAAAAACGAATAGAGTCGATTAGTGGACGATTGACCGCTTTTCGCCTTTGTATTTTTGAATTGTGATTTAAATAAATCGCCGAAGGCCAAGGTGATTGTTTGTTTCGCAATAGTTTTAAAGAATGTATAAAGTAATTGACGAGAAAAGAGTTATGAAAAATTTATTGAATTCCGTAAGGTTAATTGGAAACGTGGGTGGAAACCCTGAAGTAAGAGAGTTTGAAGGCGGGAAAAAGCTCGCAAAGCTAAATTTGGCTACCAATGAGAAGGTTACATTGGGTACGGGAACGGTAGTCGAAAACACTCAGTGGCACCGACTGGTGGCCTGGGGAGGCGTTGCGACTTTGATGGAAAGAATGGTGAAAAAAGGCTGCAAACTCATGATTGAAGGGCGTTTACAACATCGATCTTATTTGGGTGCAGACGGTTCTAAAAGAGAGAAGTCAGAGGTTGTTGTCAAAAACATCCTTTTGATAGAAGCGAAAGGAAAAACCGTTTTGTTCACAGAAACAGAATCGGCAGAACAAAACCCCGTATTGGATTAGCCCACACTGTACAGTGTAACGCCTTGTTGGTAATCACCAACAAGGCGTTTTTTATAGGCCCTAGAAATGGGATAAATTTGTGGTGTGTATTCATACAATCAATTTGTTTTAAATAACGGTCTCCGTGTAATTCATTTAGAGGACAAAACGCGAACCACAATCGTTTTAAACACCCTCTATAACGTTGGTGCAAGGGATGAAAGTGCTGACAGAACCGGATTTGCTCACCTGTTTGAACATCTAATGTTTTCGGGTTCAGAAAATGTACCCGTTTTTGATAAAGAAGTTGAAGAGGCGGCGGGTCAAAACAATGCTTTCACAAACAATGAAATTACCAATTATTATTTGGTGATGCCAAATGAAAATGTGGAAACTGCATTTTGGCTGGAAAGTGATAGAATGCTAGCGCTAAATATCAATGAAAAATCTCTGTCTGTTCAACGGGGTGTTGTTGTAGAGGAGTTTAAACAGCGTTGCTTTAATGCTCCTTTTGGATTGTTGTGGCATCATGTTAGGTCGTTGGTATATAAAACCAGCCCCTATCAGTGGCCCACAATAGGCTTGAATTTCCACCACGTGGAAGAAGCCAAAATCGAAGATGTTAGGTCGTTTTATGATTTCTTCTATTGTCCGCAAAACGCCATCATTTCGGTAGTTGGTGATATCACACTTGAAGAAACGAAATCCTTGGCTGATAAATGGTTTGGGGGAATTGTAAAAAGCGCACCACCTAACAAAAACATATATATCCAAGAGCCCGATCAAACTGAAAGGCGTTTTTTAGAAACCGAGGATTTAAGCCCTAATCCGGCTGTTTTTCTGGTTTGGCGGGGGCCTGTTTTTAATGATCCCAAATCTCTGCACCTAGAAATGTTCTCTGAGGTTTTGGGCGGTTCAGATGTATCACCTCTCCAAATGGAACTCGTTAAAAAACAACAACTCTTTAATTCGTCCGAGTGCTTCTATTTGCGAGGTCTCGGCGAGGGTTTGTTTGTTTTGTATGGAATCTTAAACCCCGAGATTTCTCATGCCGACGGAGAAAAGGCACTTTATGATATCATTCAACAAGTAACAGATGGGGGTGAGGATATTTCATCTGCCTATGAGGGTGTGAAAAACCGACATGTCACCAACCTTCTTTTTGAGGCCACGCAACCAATGCAATTGGCACAAAAACTCTGTTACTATGCAAATGCGGGGGATATCGAACAAATTAATCATGAACCAAGCATAATTGAAGATCTTGCATTGGCTGATGTAATGTCAACAGCAACGGCAACACTCAAAGAAAATAACGTGTCTGTGATTTATTACCACCCCAAAAAATGACGAATTCTTTCAGAGCTACTAGACCCCAAGCGAAAACGATTGAATCGTTAGCGTTGAAAAACCTATGCATTAATAACCTTAGAACGGGGCACCCCATTTTTCTGGGTGAGCCAAGTTCAATTGGCGTTGTTCGGGTAGAATTGTTCTGGCCCGTCGGAACAAAACAACAGTCAACACCCTATCAAGCCTCTCTGGCGGTAGACCTATTGCTTTCGGGTGATGAATCACATTCGGAATATGATGTGATTAGATATTTAGATCATCTTGGCGCCACCCACAGCACTGAAACAAATTTGTTGGGGTCTTCATTGGTATTTCGTTGTGCTAAAAAACACGTCAATGATGTCGCAAATTGGGTTTTTAAACATGTTCACGCTTCCAGTTATCCTACCACCGAGTTTGAAAACGCTGTAATGATTAGGCGCGGATCGTTAGAACGTCAGCAACAAACACCAAAATACTGGTCGAGCCGCATCGCACTTGAATCGCTTTACGGTAAATCACACGTTCTTGGAGCACATGGAAATTTGCCTGATTACCAAACCATTGAGCGCGGCCATTTGGTGGATTTCAAGAAACAACAACTTGCTCTAAATGATATCATGTTGCTGGTTTCCGGTGATTACGACCAAGAAACCGTAGAACACCTAGAGGGGTTGCTGAATAAATTTCCTTCCAGTGGGTTTAAAATAAGTTTCGACCCCAATGATTCTAATCCCTCAATCGAAGGACAACATGAAAGTAATCAAACCCCATTGATTGTTAATCACCCAATGGAAAACACAAGTCAAACTAGTTTACAAATGGTTTCACATGTTGTACCGAAAGACCAAAATGAAAGACATCGTCTCACCCTGCTAAATTTGGTCCTCGGTGGTTATTTTGGGTCACGTTTGATGCAAATTCTGAGAGAAGAGCGAGGTTTAACTTACGGGATCGGGTCATATTTTAGGCCCGCATTTCAAAATTACACCTGGACGATCTCGGGTGAACTAAACAGCACGCACATTAAAGAATCCATAGAGTGCATCGACGAGATTTTCCAAACGTTGAAGCAAAATAAAATCAGCGGTGAAGAGCTCTATAAAATCAAACAATATTATGCTGGACAGTTTCGCGGTGGTTTTGACGGGCCTTTTGCGATGAATTCCAAGGTGCAACATCTAATCTACCGCAGCTTACCCAATGATTATTACAATACCATTCTGCCTAGTATCTGGGCGATAACGGCTGAGGAAATAATGGAGACGGCCAACAATTATTTACATACAACTTCGTTTATAACAGTACTTTCGGGTGACACAACAGCATAAAAAATAAATTTATTGAAAACCCCATATAAACATATTGTTTTCTTTTGGCTCAGCATTTTAGGCACGATGAACACATATGGGGTAACGGGTCCTGCCATTTTGCGCCGTGCTTGCCAAGATCGTATCACGGCTGAACTAACGCTTACACTAACGCCACAGGCCGACGCGTGCGGAAGTTTTACTTACCACAGGTTATATGGCAGGGAGGACGCCTCCTCTAGTTGGCGACTATTAAAACAGGTCAACACACTGAATACCAGTACTATAAACACGACATTAAGCAGCAAAAAAAAGTGGGAGGTCTACATCGTGACTTCTTTTGCCTGTAACGGAAAAGACACTTTCAGTTCTAATCATTTATTCATCGATGATATTGCACCAAAACAATTCGAACCAGATAGTGTGAGTATTGATTTTAGCACACAACGCGTTATTGCCGGTTGGACTAGGCCTAATGAGCCCGACATTTTAGGCTACAGTTTGTTTAAATTCCAAGGCGGTGGCAACGCCCTTTTGGTGGACACATTTTCAACCCAATACATATTTAACAAATCACAATTTGACCCAACTATTGCGAATAATCAATTTGCTCTGGCCGCATTTGACAGTTGTCTAAATGGTGGTTTAATAAGTAATTATCATTCTCCTATTAAACTAGATGTTCAAGTTGACGCTAAATTTTGGTGTTCGAAAAAAACCATCCTGTCGTGGCAAATTTATCAGGGTTGGCTGGTCTTTAAATATGATGTTTTTCGATTCGATGTCACAACGAATACATGGGCTTCTTTGGGTAGTAAAACAACCGACCTAACAAACAACCCTGGGACATACCAATTTAAGGACTCAACCTATATTTTAAACCATAGTTACTTGTATTTCGTCAGAGCCCACAGGGTTGGATCATCTACCACCTCAACCTCAAATACTGTATCTATTGCATATGCACACTCTACACTAGCACCCCCACTTTCTGTCTTACATGGAGTGAGTGTATTGTCTGATAATCAGCTAGTTATAGATGGTCAATGGCAAAAAGACGGCACATCTTCGTCGCTGCAAATACAAAAAAGAGTGGGTGCATCTTGGCAAACCATCCAAACATCTACAACGACTGGCGCATTCAAATTTAGCGACAACGCGGTGAGTGCGGAGAACACAAAATACATTTATAGAACCTTGCGCAAAAACGATTGTGACTATTTCGACGACAGTTGCTGCTTACACCAAAACATGCTCCTCACCCCTGCTTTGCCAAGGGCTCTACAATGGAACAGCTATTTTGGTTGGTCGTGCCCCTTCACAAAGAGCATCTTCGACTACACAGTCGAAATCAAAGAGGGTTCCACGTGGAAACAACAACAAATTACGAACGACACTTTCTATGCTATTCCAAACAACCTTTACGGAAAACAGCTCTTTCGAATAAGCATTTTTAGCAAAAACGGTGTTTTCTCTCCTAGTTATATTCTTTATTCTAATGAAATCACATTGGATTTAGGAATCGACACAAGTCGTTTCGATACACTATTGATACCTAACGCGATTACCTCAAAGGGAGAAATACGGGAAAACAAGATTTTTAAGATCAGCAACCCAGCCATTTCCCCTGGTCAGTCAACCCTGACAATCATAAACCGTTGGGGTGAAATAATTGCAAAGGTAGACGCGTTGGTTGGTTGGGACGGTATCGACCCATCCGGCAACCATTATCCTGGTGGTGTTTATGTTTATTTGTTTGATGCGTCATACAACAACAAGCGAATTAGCAAGTCTGGTACTTTTTTAATAATTGACTGATGGAGACTATCCAGTTCACGGGAAAACATAGGTTTTTGAATTTGGCCGAACGAAAACAAATTCGGTCGTTACTCAGCACAACAGCCAAAAAACACTCGAAAACCATACAATCTCTTCAATATGTTTTTGTTAGCGACGACGATTTACATCAAATCAATTTAGAGTTTTTAAATCACGACACGCTCACAGACATTATCACTTTTGACCTGGGAACAACAAGCACAGTTGTAGATGGGGAGATTTACATTTCCTTAGACCGGGTAAGAGAAAATAGCACCACACTGAACACGCCCTATTTTGAAGAACTCATACGTGTGGTTTCTCATGGCTTGTTGCACCTAGTTGGCTTCAAAGACAAAACATCAAAAGATGCTGCCATTATGAGAAGCAAAGAAGAGGAGTGCTTATCTTTGTGGAGATCGA
>JBEGUW010000028.1:0-4376 GCA_041178665.1 Bacteroidota bacterium | reverse complement strand
TGAAATTGCCGTCGGCAAAACATCGATTCGGAAATGGATTGGGGCTCCAGCCAACCGATGGCAGGGTGCGAATGCGCAATTCAATACTATCGATATGTGAACAGCTGTGACCTGATTGTATCACTGTGATGGTGAGCGTGTATTCATGTTGCTGAATACTGCCTCCGGGTGCATTTGTGTTTTTTGCTACGATATCATAAGATTGGTTGTTGCCAATAATGACGTTGTTTTGGAGATCGAACCAAGAGTAGGTAGCAACCAGGCCGGAAGGTTTGTGGTTGGCCGATAATTGAATGGCCTGCTGATGACAAATTTGAGTGTCTCGCCCAGCAAAACTTTTTACCGTGTCGTTCACGAAAAGCGATACTGTGTCTTCCGCCGAACATAGCCAATTCTTTTCTGTGACTTTCAAAATGTACGTGCCTGCGACATTGGGACGAATGACCTTGGATGTTTCATCGGTATTCCAATTGTACATTACGGTGTCGGCGTGCTGGCCATCAAATTCCGCGGTTTGATACGTGCAAATTCTTTGATCCGGACCGAGGTTGACTGTTGGTAACGGTTTGATTGTGATCGTGGTGGTGTCGAAAAATATGCATCCAATGGAATCGGTGATTTTAATCCGAATGGTGGAATCGGTGGTGAGGTTTTTTAAGGTCAATTGGGAAAAGGTATCTCCCGAAAGATGTATTTCAGATTTCCAGGGTTTGAGCGATCCCGTGTCCTTTTTGATGCGCGTCCAATAATATTGATAGGGTTTTTGCGCATTCAGGATGTTTGCTGAAAGTTTGATATCGCCCGAGTAACAGGCAAAAGTATCTGTTTTGGCAATCTCCACGGATGGCGGATTTTTGAGTGTAATGGTGTCTTTGTAGAGGGTAGGGCAATTGAATTCGTTATTGATTGTATGCCAAACTATGAACTTCCCTCCGCGATAAAATTTGAATGTATCTAATTGTCGTTTGCTCTGGAACAGGGTGGTTGTTCCGGTGATATCGGTGATTTTCCATTGGAAATTGGGGGTGCCTTTGAAGTTTTTATCCAAACTCGCTGATACCGCAAGTAGGCCACAAGGTAAACTTTTGTAATTTCTTTGGCTGTAGGCGCGGGGCAGAACCTTGATCAGAAAGGTTTTCGTGGCGATGCCCGGTAGAGGGCAGTGATTGTCTGAGACGGTGACATTGAATGAGTAAGGGACATCGGAAGCGGATCCCACGGAGGGGGTCCATTGGAATTCGCCGTATGCTTTGCGCTTATCGGGCCAATCAGATTTTTTGGCAATGACGAATTGTGCGTTGGGGATGCCGGAATTCCATTTGATCGATGTTGTGTCGGGGACAGTTTGGAATGGTGTGTATGTTTCGTCTTCGGACGATATTTTGATTTTAATTGTTTCGCCTTCGCAAACTTTGGAGTAGGTGGTTCCATCGATTTGGGGGCTGTTGTTATACCCACAGTTGCTTTCGATCAAGAATTCAATGTCGCGTTGAGTATAGCCGATTTTCACCCATTTGTTTGAAGTGTCTTTGCGCCATTCGGTAACGCCGATAACAAACAAAGTGAATTCATCGCACTTTTTGGGTGTAAATATGAGGTCGCCAGAACTCTCGTTGAAATAAATCCCTTTGGGTGGATTGGCTTTGGGGTCTGGGGTACATTTTATTGATGTACTGGGAACGCAGTATGGTGTGAGGGGATACCTTGCTGTGAAAGGGGAGTCATAACTATGCGATGAAGTGGGGTTGATTTTCGCCTGTTCCATTGAATAGGAGAAGGAATCATAGTCCAATGTGTCAATGGCTCCCAAGTTGTAATAAAAGGCTTGGTTACAGCATGCTGAGTTTATCGGCGTATTGGTGAGGTTGGGAGAGGAGTTGGTTTTTTTGGATGATTTGTTCAAATTGCAAACATTCAATGTGGCGTAGGTGTAAAAATCAGCGGCACCGCCCGAGGATGCCGTTCCCGCCCACCCAGTTGCAGTTGTGAATGTGGTGCTGCGATTGTAGTAAGATGTAAAAAAGGTTAAATCACAGTAGGTTGACCCCAAGCCAATTCCGCTAAAAGGAGAGGCGCCCAAGTCAATAGTGGCTTCATAGGTTTGTTCTTCCATGCCAATGCCACTTCGATAAGAATTGGATGTTCCACAGGGGTTGGAGGCCGTTGAGCAAATGGGTGTAATGTCGCGAATGGCGATACGCGTCATTGAAACTGTTTTGGTTGTGGTAGATTTGCTGCCGTTGTTTCCGAGAAACCAGTACAAGTCCCAAGTAGACGGGGCTGATTTGGACATGCAATGTCGGTAGTATTTGAAAGTTATTTTGTATTTGCTGCTGCCGAGATTCACATAAGTAATGTCTCCACCCACATTTCCTGATGCTGTCTTGGAATAAAAGAGGAGCAAGATAAAAATGAATAGGGGTATCGATTTTTTGAGAATCATGAAAGATTTTATCGCGTTTGAAATAGACAAAAAAGTTGGCTTATTCGCAGCCCGGAAAGTAGTTGTTTTTTAAAATAAAAATCCAATTTTAGGTTGGAATATCAGCATGTTGCGAGGCGGTGTGTATTTGTAGTTTTGAGCAAATGGAGGAGAGCGCTCTTCATATTTTCCATTTTCAAAAACATGCCAATTGGTATCACCCCCTAATTTCAGGACAAAAAGCTTAAATCAGTTTGATTGATTAGTGATCAAAAATAGCATTTTTTAGGTTATTTCATCATCTTTTGATCGGCGAAGTTTGCCACGCCGATTTGATAGTCAAGGGTATATGGAATTTTCTCAAAACAATTTTTGTTTTTCTTGTTAGATAATGGCAAAAATTCTTTTTCAAAAAACCTTGCCTTATCAAATGGCTTTGCGGCAATTTGTGGCCTATCAAAATCTAATGGCAGAGCGCATTCTTTGTAATAGTCGGTCAATTTCTGCGCCGGTGTTTGGTGCTTGATTTTGCCGTGTCTTCTCACGTGGTTGTAAAAGTGCATCCACTGCGCACACATCTGGGTGAGTATCTGTCCATAAAATCACACCGATTCAAAACGCTCAAATTGGGCGCTACAAAATTGGCTATTTGTGTTGGTTTGGTCGGTGAGGTTTTGAATTTTTATGAACATAAAAGAAATCTGCAGCGGATTTCGTTATGGGTTTATGAAAAATTTGCCACGTATTGCGATCGCTTTAATTATAACAGCTTTTATTTCTTGTGACAGGAATGGCGGAAATAGCAAGATCACTTGCTTACCCAAAGGTGTTTCAGGTAATGTCTTGGCATTTTATCCGTTTTCGAAAGGTACGCTAAACGATCTTTCTGGTAATAATCATCATTTGATAAATGCTACTTCTGCACGACCAACTTTCGATAGAAATGGCAACGATAGTTGTGCTTTTGAATTTGATAATTCGCCATCGTCTACTGAATTTCTAACAACTTCGGCCACGAACTTTTTAAATGGGTTGAAAGAATTTTCAATTTCTTTCTGGTATCAGCCCAAAGATACTACTAGGGTTGGTGTGCAGTTTGAAAGTTTGATCTGCAGGGGACTTGGACAAGACTGCCCCAATCGCAATGGGCAATGGTCTGTAGGGCTTTATGATTGTCGTAAAGCTGTTTTTGGCAGAACAAACTCTGTTTGCGATGAGAACATCACGAATTCTGGTTGTGGGGGAGAAGCCAAGGCTCGAACCAATACATGGAGTCATTTGGTAGCCACTTACAATGAAACGGGGGTAACTATGAGGATTTATCGAAATGGGGTGTTGCAGCAAACCTCAAGGGGAGATGCGGATTGTGGCTCTGGTAAGCCGAGTTGCACTGATATTGGTGATTTGTTTATTGGTAAGGATTTTACGGGTTGTATTGACGATGTGATCATTTTTGATAAAAAACTGTCTCAATCTGATGTAGATGTTCTTTTCAATTTAACCACTTGTTGTGAAAAGTGATGGATGCGTGAAGCTGTGCGTATGCAAAGCCGTTTGATTCAAACCTCCCACAGTGTGCAGCCCGATTGATTCAGGAAGCGGGTTGGCCAAGGGGTGTTGGGTTGCTCGGTGTGATGTGCGTATTGGATTTGGTATAAATCGCACAAGTGCTTGAAGTCGTAGTTGTGGGGTGTTTCAATCAATGGCATGAGCGATGGGACGTCCTTTGGACCGCCAATCCAGTTGAAAATTTGTCCGCCACGGTTGTTTAAAACCACAAAGCTTAAATTGTTAGGCAATTGGTTGGTCCACAACGCATGCGCATCGTAAATCGCAGAAACATCGCCCAGAATGGCCACACAATGCGTATCGGGATTGGCCATCGCATAGCCCACGGCCGTGCTCAAAGACCCATCAATGCCCGAAGTGCCTCGGTTGGCGAAAATACGGGCCT
>JBEGUW010000027.1:0-4299 GCA_041178665.1 Bacteroidota bacterium | reverse complement strand
TATCGCGCAGTGATTGAAGGTGCATATCACCTAGATAAAATTTTCCCGATGTTGATGACAGCAGCAGGAACCGTTACCCCATCAAAAGTTTTGATTTTTGGTGTCGGTGTAGCCGGTTTGCAAGCCATCGCAACGGCAAAGCGTTTGGGTGCGGTAGTGGAAGCAACCGACGTACGTCCTGAAACCAAAGAGCAAGTTCAATCCTTGGGCGGTAAATTTATCGAAGTAAAAGGAGTGGAAGTGGGTTCGGAAGGTGGATATGCCAAAGAGGCCACAGAAGAATATCGTGCGGCGCAAAGAGAGGCTGTGAATAAGAGTTTGGCTCTGGCCGATCTAGTAATCACTACCGCTTTGGTACCCGGCAGAAAAGCCCCCATTTTGATTGATGATGAACAGCTGGGATTGATGAAATCAGGTGCTGTTTTGATTGATATGGCTGCAGAGCAAGGCGGAAACTGTTCTCAAACCGAAGCCGGCAAGGTGAAAGTGGTGAATGGCGTTCGTTTGGTGGGTGCAGTGAATATGCCATCGGAATTGAGTGCCAATGCTAGCGAATTGTTCGCAAGAAATATTTGGGAATTGCTCAAGTTGGTTGCTCCAAAGGGTGAATTGGTGTTGGATCGCAACGATGAAATTGTACAAGGCTGTTTGATTTGCTCGAACGGTGAAATTTATCATAACGCTTAATAAAACAGTAAAATGGAAGCATTTTTTCAGCAAAATACCTTAAATCTCATTTATCTCGTCGTCTTGATGATTTTTGTTGGGATTGAATTGATTTCTCACGTCCCCAGCGTTTTGCATACCCCTTTGATGAGTGGTGCCAACGCGATCCACGGGGTTGTATTGATTGGAGCCATCATCGTGATGGGTAACGCATCGCCCGACGATACTTTGTCGCTCGTATTTGGAACGCTCGCCGTTTTCGTAGGGACATTGAACGTGATTGGGGGATTTGTGGTAACCGACCGAATGTTGGAGATGTTTAAGAAGAAACCGAAAGGAGAAAAAGTATCATGATGCCGTATATGGAAATTGGCTACCTCATTGGCTCTGTGAGCTTTGTGTTAGGTCTAAAAATGATGGGTCAGCCCGATAGCGCCCGCAAAGGAAACTTAGTGGCTGCATTTGGTATGGCAGTAGCTGTGATTGCTGCCTTGTTCTTTACCTCTAAAGGATTTCATGTCATCAGTAATTTGCAATACATCGTCGCTGCGATTGTTGCAGGAACGGTAATTGGAACGTTGATGGCCAAGCGCGTACAGATGACAGCGATGCCAGAAATGGTGAGTTTGTTTAACGGTATGGGTGGTTTGAGTGCGGCGTTGATTTCGATTATCGAATGGCGACATTTATTACACACTTCGGCCAGTCCAGAAGCGATGGATCAGGCAGCGGCTTTGCCAATAGGGATGTATATTCCAATCATGGCGGGTTTGATTATCGGAACGATTTCGTTTATCGGTTCAATAGTAGCTTGGGGTAAATTGAATGGTAAAATCGGTGATTTCCGCTTCCCTTCACAGCAGATCATCAATGCGGTGGTTTTGATTGCGATTTTGGGTGTGGCTTATTTGAATTATGGTGAATTTAATGCCACGCATTCTTCTTTATATTTCTTTATCACGATTGGTTTGGCCATTATCTATGGTTTGTTGTTCGTGTTCCCAATTGGGGGTGCTGACATGCCTGTGGTTATTTCGTTGTTGAACTCTTTTACTGGTGTCGCTGCCGCTTGTGGTGGTTTCCTATACCAAAATAAGGTGATGTTGATGGGTGGTGTATTGGTAGGTTCTGCCGGTACCATTCTTACTGTTGTGATGTGCAAAGCGATGAATCGTTCATTGATGAACGTATTGATCGGTATGGCAGGTGGCAATGGCGGTGGAAGCACAACCAGCGCTTCGGGTGGTAGCGTAAGAGAGGTTCAAGCAACCGACGTTGCCGTTATGATGAAATACGCATCTAAAGTGATCATCGTGCCTGGATATGGTTTGGCAGTGGCTCAGGCCCAGCACGTTTGTCACGAATTGGAGAATATGTTGGAAGCCGAAGGCGTTGACGTGAAATATGCCATTCACCCGGTGGCGGGTCGTATGCCAGGTCATATGAACGTTTTGTTGGCGGAATCGAATGTCGACTACGACAAGTTGATTGAAATGGAACACATCAATCCAGAATTTGCGACAACCGATGTGGTTTTGGTGGTGGGTGCGAACGACGTGGTTAATCCTGCGGCGAAAACGGATCCAACCAGCCCCATTTACGGAATGCCGATTTTGGATGTGGATCAAGCCAAGCAAATTATCGTACTGAAAAGAAGTATGAAAGCCGGTTATGCGGGTATCGAAAACGAACTGTTCTTCCACCCTAAGTGCGGTATGTTGTTTGGTGATGCTAAAGCGAGTTTGCAGAAGTTAGTGAACGAGGTGAAAGCCTTGTAAATCAAGTTTTTGCGGATTGATTGACCGACAATTTTTTTCATTAAGATTGCATATTAGTATAAAATATTTTACGAATTCTATGAAACGCACCCTCCTTACGATTGCAATTTTGTTCTTTGGTTTTGGCTTTGTTCAGGCCCAATCCTATCATATTTATGACGTGAAGCGCAACGATGCCCAGAAGTATCAGAGCATCAACCCCGGATATCTAAATACGGAATTGGACGATGCTTCAGAAGGAGAGGGTTGGAAACAAATCAATTGGGATACGCTGAATAAGGGCTATGCACTGGTGGATTCAATTCCTTTTCCATTTCAATTCAAGGGCGCTAGCAAGAATTTGTTTCGATGTACCAAAAACGGGGTCCTTTCTTTTGATTGGACGGGATTTCCTAAGGTTGATAAGGTTGTTACCGATGTTACGAGTCCAAATTTGCCCAATCAATCCGTTGTGATCGGTGGGATATTGGCGAAAGGCGAAAATGATCGCATCGTAACAAAAATGTTTGGAACGGCTCCGCATCGACAGTATTGGGTGAAGTTTCATTCGTTTAGTGTAGCTGCCGACACATCAGACAAATTCGGAACCTATGCGTATCACGCGGTGGTTTTTGACGAAGGGACCAATCAAATCCATTTGGTGCAGATGGCTTGGGGTTCGGAGTTTGCGTGGTACAAAGATTCAGTACCTGTTAAGTTGAAAAATGCGCTGGGCTTGCATATTGGCCCGTTTGAATACTTCTCTATTTCTGATTTGGATGATGCGTATAATGGTCATCAGCTGAAGGACAAAGCGTTCACGAACAATTCGTTCTATACTTTTGCGCCGGGCAAGGTGAAGTCCACCGATGCTTCGTTGTCGGGCGGTTTTAATACCAACCGAAATGCCACTTATTATGTGAAGGCGGGAAGCAACTCATATTTGCCATTGCAATTGCAGTATACTTTTCATGGCGATGTTGCCGGGACCGACAATCACGCGATTTACGTTCAGATCAACAATGAGACGCCGGTGAAATACGATTTGAATGCATTGAACGCTCAAGATTATCGTACGGGTTTGTTGGTGCCTTCAATTCCGAGAAGTACGGTAGCTGGTGATTTTGTCAAAATCAAGGCTTGGACCGCATTGACATCGGGTGGGGCGGATGAAAATCCTTCCAACGATACTTGCACTACGATTTTCAAATACATCGCTCAAAATCAATATCAAATCACGAAAGGGCCATTGTTGATAGAGTTTTACACGGCAACATGGTGTCCAACCTGTCCGATTCTCCGCAATTATATCGATTCGATGAAGTTGAATGAGAATTCAATGAATATTATCGTGGAGCATCACGTGAACGATTACATGAACAATCCGCTTGCACCGGGAACGTTTGATTCATTGCCTTTTTTGATCATAAATCGCGAATACAATCCCATTGCAAGAGGGGTGAAGCCCGCTGATTTGGCTAAGGAGATTGGCGCTCAAGCAAAGGCGAATTATCGATTGGTGAATATGAAATTCGAGTCGATGCAGTTCAATCAGGCCACCGGTAAAATTACGGGTAAGCTTACCGCAACGATGGCGGATTACCATGCCAAGTCTACCTTGCGATTGGGGGTGATGTTGAAGGAAAGGGATGTGCGGGGATTGGGTTCTGGGTGGGACCAACGAGTGGATGTCACTGCGACGTTGGATTCGCATTCGATATTTTTTCAAAAGAACAAGACGTTGTCGGGCTATCATCACGACAATGTGATTTGGAATGTGGCCGGCGGAAAACACGGTAAGAATGGATTTGGCGTGGTGGATGAAGTCATTCCTTCGGGGTCTACGGTTTCCTATGATTTTACATTAACGGTTCCG
>JBEGUW010000026.1:0-3338 GCA_041178665.1 Bacteroidota bacterium | reverse complement strand
GGGTTACGAAGTAGTGATGGCCAACTTGGTCAACGACCGCGGAATCCATATCTGTAAGTCGATGATCGCTTGGCAAAAATTTGGCAACGGCGAAACCCCCGAATCCACTGGGATGAAAGGCGACCACCTGGTTGGCAAATACTATGTCATTTTTGAGAACGCCCTGCGCGATCAAACCCTTCCGTTGATTGAAACTGCCATCGCTGGCAACTGGACCCCTGAAGGCGATGTCGCTCAAACAAAATATACAGCCATTTACGGTCAACTGCAAAAGGCAACAGAGGACAAGCAAATTGCGAAACTTAAAGACGATATCAAGGAATTGGTGCGAAACCAGTCGGCCCTGATGCGCGAAACCCAGCAAATGCTCCGCGATTGGGAAGCCGGCGTACCCGAGGTAATCAGCCTTTGGAAGACCATGAACGCTTGGGTTTACAGCGGATTTGAAAAAACCTATGCCCGAATGGGTGTTTCGTTCGACCAATACTATTACGAGTCCGATACCTATAAATTGGGCAAGGACGTGGTGGAAGAAGGGTTGCAGAGTGGCGTTTTCTATCGCAAGGACGATGGCAGCGTTTGGATCGATTTACGCGAAGACGGCCTCGATGAGAAGCTTGTTCTTCGTGGCGATGGCACCAGCGTTTATATCACCCAAGACATCGGAACTGCCGATTTAAAATACCAACAACACGGCGTTGATCAGAGCATTTACGTGGTGGGCAACGAACAAGATTATCACTTCAAGGTGTTGTTCCTGATCATGAAAAAACTCGGACGTCCCTTTGCCAGTGGCATGCATCACCTCAGCTATGGCATGGTGGATTTGCCCAGCGGGAAGATGAAAAGTAGGGAAGGCACTGTGGTTGATGCCGACGACTTGATCCAAGAAATGGTGAATGAGGCGAAGGCAAAAACGATAGAGTTGGGCAAAACCGAAGGTCTGGCCGATGCCGAGTTATTAAACCTATATGAATCTTTGGGCTTATCGGCCTTGAAATTCTTCATTCTCAAGGTAGATCCACGCAAGCGGATGTTATTCAATCCGCAGGAGAGCATCGACTTCCAGGGCGATACAGGTCCATTCGTACAATACACTTACGCCCGTATCCAGAGCATTTTGCGCAGCGCTTCGGCGGATGTCAGCAGTGCGTCTTGGCAGCAGGGCGATATCAACGATCAGCTTCAGCCCCTTGAAATTGAGGCGATACAAGCATTGTACCGCTACCCAGAGGAGGTCAACAAGGCCTGCAGTGAATCATCGCCCGCGGTGATTGCCCAATACTGCATTGATTTGTCGCGGACCTTCAACCGCTTTTACAATGAGTGTCACATCATGCGTGAACCGGACCCCATCATCAAAAACACCCGCCTCAAACTCGCTCATTTCACCGCCCACACCTTGAAACACGCCCTCAATTTACTCGGCATCCAGGTGGTTGAGCGAATGTGATTTTAAAGGGGTCAATTTAAATCAAATTCACTTCTTGCAACTCTTTTCCCAAAGAGTGAATCCCTTCTTGAATTTTAGCCAATTGCTTCGTGCTGGGGATCTTTGTTCCTTGGATATACTGCGACAACAAGGTTGCATGCATCCCAATCTTTTCCGCCAAAAAATTGGCATTTAGGGCGCGATATCTCTTGAAGAACGCATCCAAATGAAAAACCAATTCTATTTGAGATTCTTTAATTTCTATTGCCTGCTCCTCAAAGTACAACGACAGCGCCTCCACGGAATTCGCTTTTAATTCCAATAAATCTTTCCCCGTGGTATACACAGCCAAATCTTCATGAAACGCAGAATACCCAGCATCCGTGCACTCAAACAACATTCTGTACTTTGTCTTTTTCATACCGTTACTTATTATTCAATGTTATCCCTGAATCCTTGATAATCCGCTGTAGCGTACCCGTAGCAATTTCTTTACTTCCGTGGTTTGGAACGACGATGATTGTCAATTTGTGAGGATGTTTAAATTTTACATGCGATCCTCGCTGCGAAATTTCAACCCATCCATCCCTTCTCAAAATCCGCAACAATTCACTGCACTTCACAAATCCTCCTTCAAATTTAAAAAGTAAATAATAATTTACATAGCAAAAATAAATAAAACTCTAAAAAACTCAAATATCGTTGATTATTAAACGATTATAATCGGTTAATCCAAAATAATCAAATCTCAAAAAACCCTCGAATGAAAATTAAAGTCCTCGAATTCCACTCACCAAAATCTTTAAAAATCGTACAACATTGGAATCCAACTCCAATATTGTAAACTTTTTCACGATAAAAACACCCTATCAAACCTCCCGATCGGGATTCTCTTTCAGAAACTGACCCCAGCCACCCGCCTTGTTATTGCCGCCCGCAGTGCCACCCTTGGTGCTACCAAACGCCCGCGGTGCAAACTGGTAAAAATGACAAACTGCCGCCGCCAATCCATCTGTGGCGTCCATCGTTTCGGGCTTCTCTTCAAAATTGAATTCCGCATGCAGCATCGCAAAAACCTGCTCCTTGCTCGCATTTCCATTCCCCGCAATTGATTGCTTGATTTTCCGAGGCACATACTCAAATACCGGCAAACCCTTGCCAATCGCTGCCGCAATGGCAACCCCTTGGGCCCGGCCCAATTTCAACATCGACTGTACGTTCTTACCAAAAAATGGCGCCTCCACCGCAACCTCCGTCACATCAAACCCCTCAATCAATGCCGATACCCGCTCGTAAATGTGATGCAGCTTCTCCCCCGCATCGCCCACTTTGGCCAATCGAACCACCCCCAAGCCCAATAACTTCGGCTTCTTGCCCTCAATTTCTATCAACCCGTACCCCAACAAATTGGTTCCCGGATCTATGCCCAATATTACCCGCGGTTTCTCCACCCTACAAAGATGCCGATTTCCGAAAAAATCCGCGGAAAATTTCCGAAATTTGTAGAAATTCATTTACAAAACCTATTCATGGCTTTCGATTTAGACCTCATCCAATCCGTTTACCAAAGAATGCCCCAACGCGTGGCCGCCGCCCGTCAATTGTTGGGAAGACCCCTCACACTCACCGAGAAAATCCTTTTCTCTCACCTGTGGGATAACGCCGCGCCGCAAGCCTTCGGTCGTGGTAGCGATTACGTAGATTTCGCCCCGGATCGTGTAGCCATGCAAGACGCAACTGCCCAAATGGCCTTGTTGCAGTTTATGCAAGCCGGTCGCCCAAAAGTAGCTGTACCATCAACCGTACACTGCGATCACTTGATCACCGCCAAAACAGGTGCCGGTGAAGACCTTACCAAAGCAACCACAGAAAGCGCCGAAGTCTATGATTTCCTCGCCTCTGTTTC
>JBEGUW010000025.1:0-15346 GCA_041178665.1 Bacteroidota bacterium | reverse complement strand
CGATGGCACAGGGTTTAAATTTCGATAGCAATACCGCATTTACGGCAGACGAACAATCTTCGAGATTGGTAAACGCGGCAAGCAGTAATAATTCTTGTGTAGGCTTTGGAATTAGTTTGAGGACGGCCTTTGTGATGATGCCTAGCATTCCCTCGCTGCCAATCATCAGATGGGTTAGAGAAAATCCCGTTGAGTTTTTCAGGGTATTCGCACCGGTCCAAATGACATCTCCGGTTGGCAATACCACTTCTAAATTCAATACATAGTCGCGCGTAATTCCGTACTTCACGGCGCGGGGTCCCCCCGCGCCGTGAGCCAAATTCCCTCCGATTGAGCAACTACCCTGAGAGGCGGGATCTGGCGGATAATATAACCCGTGGGCTTCCACAGCTTCCTTAATTATGGCATTCACAACCCCTGACTCAACTGTTACCGTTAAGTTCTTGGTGTCGATATCCAATATTTTATTCAACTTTTTTGTACTCAAAACCAACCCATTCTGAACAGGCAAACAAGCGCCCGACAAACCTGTGCCGGCACCTCGGGTATACACTGGAAATGAATGCTGATTACAAATTTTGACCAGAATTGAAATTTCTTCAGTAGACCGCGGAAAACAAACAATGGCCGGTGGAAAGTACAGATCTTCTGTATAATCAGAACCATATTCCTTCATATCGAGGGAATTTGAAATCAATTCAAGACCTGGAATTGCGTTTTGAAATTCTAAAATGATTTCCTGTATGGGTTTCATATTTTCACATCACTGCGGGAAAAAACAATGATATCCACGCAAGATAAAATCTTAGCACGAATAATACGAACTTTGTGTATTACAAGCCCATAACTTATAAATCCCAACATCATGTCGCAAAGAAAAATACTTACTGGAATCGCCATCTTTATTGCTAGTTATATGATTGCCGCTTTGAGTTGGTGGACTTTCTCATTGCTAAAATACAGCGAAACGGAATTTCTTATGGAACAGAAAATCCTAAGTTCTGAACAGCGCATTTGCATAGAGGATATAGCCTCGGAGTTTGATGTAGAATATCATCATGAAAATAAATATTTTTTAAGTAAAATTGTTTCCAAAAATGAATTTAAATTATTCAATGAAAAAATTACATTATTTGTTAATAATAATTATCATGATTTCAAAACCCTCATCACTTACGATACCTTAAAAAACATTGCTACAGTTCAAATTTCGATCAAACCAGAAGTGTTAAAATCATTGGACCTTCGATTGGATCGCAAATCAACGGCCTGGCTGGGTGAAGGGGTTGTCATAGGATTAATTACCCTAATCATCATTCTGGCAATGTACATTTATATCGATCGGATTCTAAGATTCAACCTCCAAAAGACAAACTTTATGATGGCGGTAACTCATGAATTGAAAACGCCAATCGCAGCAGCAAAACTGGCCATTGAGACCGTAATTCGCAACAAAAACATTGAGGCGCAAGATCGTGTATTGGAGATTTCAAAGAAGAACATCGACAGACTTTCGGGCATGATGGAAAGGGTGCTTTTGGCCACGCAATTCGAAAACAGCTTACCCGTTGCACAGAAAAAATGGGAATCCTGTTCGGATATTATTCAAAAAGCTTTGGTCGATTGTCAATTCACCGATGAGCAAATACTAAAAATTAGTTTAGTAATACCTTCGAATTTTTTAATTTACTGCGATAGTTATATGATGAAAATCGCATTTATAAATTTATTCACTAACTCTATAAAATATAGTGAACCAAATGGCGTTAATGTAATCGTGAGCTCAATCGTAAATAACGAACATTGCCAAATTCTAATTTCAGACCAAGGCATCGGTATACCTATGATAGAGCGAACTAGGATTTTTGAAAAGTTCTATCGAGTGGGAAATGAAATGACACGCAGTCGTCAAGGATCTGGCCTAGGATTGTATTTGGTTAAACAAATACTCCAACTCCATGATGCCCGCATCGAAGTCCAAACAAACAATCCGAAAGGTTCAACTTTTGTAATTAATTTTAACGCTAGCGATTTCAGAATGGAATGAGCAATTACCGAATTTTAGTCGTCGAGGATGAAACAGACCTCGCCGAATTGTTGAAAATAAATTTAGAAGCCGAGGGATACCGTGTCACTTTGGCTCCGCATGGCGCTGTTGCCATCAACAAGATTAAGACAGAGAGTTTCGACATGATTATCATGGACATCATGATGCCTAGCATGGATGGCTTAACTGCCACACACCACATTAGACTTTCAAGTAACAACATCCCTATTTTGATATTATCAGCGGGAAGTACGGCCCAGGACAGAATCAATGGACTCAAAGCAGGCGCTGATGATTATATGAGCAAGCCATTCGAATTAGAGGAATTATTGCTGCGCGTACAAAAAATATTCATGCGAGCCCATCGAGAAGATGCTGTCATCAACTTCATGGAATTCCAGTTTGGCAATAACCATGTAGATTTTAACACATACAAAGCCATTGGCGTTGACGGCGAATTCAAACTGACCAAAAAAGAAGCTCAGCTGTTACGATTGCTCGTTGAAAGAAAAGAGCAAGTGGTTACGCGTGAAGAAATTCTAAAAACCGTTTGGGGTTATACCGTTTTCCCAAGTACTAGAACAATCGACAATTTTATTTTGGCTTTTAGAAAGTACTTTGAATCCGATATTAAAAACCCTCGGTACTTTTTAAGTCACCGCGGTTTAGGGTATAAATTCACCGATAAAGAATAATACTTTATCTGCGATTTCTTTGCTGTCGAGAGTTGACTATTGCTTAGCAATAGCCTCTGCCAAAATCGCAGCTGTTGACCATGCCGCTTGAAAATTAAATCCCCCTGTAACTCCATCAATATCTAGAACCTCACCGGTTGCATACAATCCTTGCTGAGATTTAATTGCCATCGTATTGGAATCTACCGAAGTAAGCGATATCCCACCCGCTGTAACAAACTCCTCCTTAAACGTTGTTTTGCCATCCACTTCAAAAGGCATCCGAATCACATTCTCAACAATTTTATTGAATTCGTACTTACTCAAGTCGGCACTTTGCTTACTCACCGGCGTCTGAGCACGACTTAAAATAAAGTCCCATAGTCGTTTAGGTACACCATCCAACCCCAAATTTGAAATCATTTTCTTGGGATTCGATCTGATATTTTCGTTTAATTGTTGTCGTAATTCTTCTTCAGACAGATTAACCCATGATACCAAAACGGTATTTGCGTAGGCTTTTTCATTCAACCATCTGGCAGCCCATGCACTGGTTTTTAGTACGGCGGGGCCGCTAATCCCCCAATGGGTAACCATCAACGGACCATTGTAACTCTCGGGATAGCCCACCAACTTTACCTTGGCATCAACAACAGCAACGCCGTGTAAGTCGTGCAAAGTGGTTTCGTTAATATTGAAGGTAAACAACGATGGTACTGGCGTCACGATTTCAATCCCTAAGCTCGCAACCATATTGTATTGAGCCAATTTAGGAAAGCCACCCATAGCCATCACAACATCTGTAGCCATCTCACTTCCACTTGTATTGGTATTGATTTGCCAACGATAAAAACCGTCTTTTGGCATGGGAACAATGGTAACCACTGATGAGTTCAGCATCAGTTCCACACCCAATTTTTTCGCCCTCCATTCAAGCAATTGCGCAACGGTTTCGGATGAGTCGCTCACCGGAAAAATACGTCCGTCCTCTTCCACCTTCAATTCAACACCATTTTTCTCAAACCAATCGCGCGTTTCAGGAACACCCCAACGATAAAAGACCTTTTTCAAGAAATTCTTACCTCTAGGATAGTGTTCCAACAATTGAGCATTGCCCGTAACATCATGCGTTACATTGCATCTACCGCCGCCGCTAATTCGCAGTTTCGCCAATGTCTTACCCGTTTTTTCCATGATAACAACTTCCGCGGTTGGACATAGTTCTTTGATGCGAATGGCCGCAAAATATCCTGAAGCGCCGGCTCCAATTACAATCACTCTCTTGTTTTCGTTCATCTGATCAATTGATAATTTTTGTACTCTCCCACTCTCCATCCAAACATCTTCTCAATAAAATATAACACCCTGGCTTTTAAACCAAAATTCTTCTTTGTTGGATCAACCTCAAACTTCCAATCCATGGCTTCAATTTTCGACATCATTACTTCCGGATGGGTTCCATCAAAATGCTTCAATGAATCGATGCTTGAATAATCGAACGATTCCGATGTCAACACCTTCTCCGCCATATATTTATCGTCGTGCCACAACCGATGGAACTGCGCTTGTTTTTGTTGCTGAAATTTGGGATGCTTCACCCAGCCATAATGATAAATACAAGCCCCACAATGAGCCACTTTTAGTTTTTTCGCATCCGCTGTCCTAAAACCTTGCGCGTCTTTCCAGCTGATTATGTTACGATGATTTTTTATGATTCTGATTTCATTGCGATACCAACGACGCGAATCGCCAACCATGGAATAATTCCCATAAAAATGTAGATAATCAAACAACAAAGCATCCACCTCATCGTCATGAAGGTACTTTTCCATCGCTGCCCTAACCATTGGGACATATTTTTCATGCAAACACTCATCGGCCTGAATATAAACGAGCCAATCGGCATCAGAGGGAACACTAGCCAACGCTTTATTGGTTTCATCCGCCAACACTACACCTCCTACTCGTTTGTTATCATCCCAAATCGTATCGAACAATCGGATTTTAGGCTCCTGCATCGCCTGCAAATACTCCTTTGTGCCATCGTCAGAATCCCCCACCGCAATCACAAAATCATCGCACAGCGGCAACACAGAAAGCAAAGCCTCCCGCAAAGGATAATCCGCCTTCACGATGTTCCTAGCTATTGTAAAACCTGCGACTTTCATCTTTTCTTTCTGGTACCCAACGCTCATCCAATTTTGGGGCGTATTTCACTTCCATTTCATCCATCATCTCCCTAACCTCAGAAACAAAATTCAATCCCGCTTTGGAAACCATCCTCACCGTCATATTATCGACGGCATCGTAAAAATTGAAATACAACGGACATTTCCCTGGAAATTGACTCAAAACATCACTTACGATTTGATGCTTGCCTTGTTCCAAATCTGATGGGGTCATTTCCACATGCACCGACTTATACAGAGCCATCGCATCGATCTCCGAAACCAACTGCATCGCATTGATATTCAATCGCATTTCGTCCTTGGCTTTGGAATAATCAGTCTGACCTTGAATTAGTAATATATAATCCTTATCAATTAAGTTCTTGAATTTCAAATACTTATCGGTAAAAATCGAAATCTCAACCGTCCCCGAGTAATCCATAAAGTTGAATCGAGCATAGGGATTGCCTTTCTGACTCATAAAATCTTTGGCACTGGTAATTATACCCATCATCTGAAAAACAATCGGAGTCTTATTCTCAAGATTCTCCCTGTATTCCTTCACCGAATGCGTCACAATACTGTCGTATACAAATTTAAAATCGTCCAGCGGATGCTTACTCAAAAATACCCCTACCAGCTCTTCTTCCTCTTTCAACTCCTCTAGCAAGGTCATTTTGTCTACTTGAGGTAACTTCGGCTCTACATTATCAAGATTGGCACCACCACCAAATAGGCCCATCTGACCCGTAAAGCGCTCATGCTGAATTCGAGTACCATACCTCACCGCCAATTCGATCCCGTTTATGCCATTCGAATCTTCCTTCACATATTGAGCCCTGTGGTATCGCGGATCAAAATCAAATACACCAGCCTTTGCCATAGATTCCAGCGTGCGTTTTCCCACAGACCTCAGATTAACTCGAGTCGATAAATCAAACAAACTCTTAAATACGCCTTTCTCGTCGCGTTCCTTTAAAATTTCATTTACCGCGACTTCACTCACTCCTTTCACGGCACTCAATCCAAAACGAATTTGCCCGCTTTTTGTCACCGTAAACACACTCCTACTCTCATTCAAATCAGGGCCTAGCACTTTAATATCCTGCTTATGGCACTCCTCCATGTAGAAGGTAATCTTTTTGATATCACCCATGTTACTCTTCAACACCGCCGCCATAAATTGAGCAGGGTAATTGGCTTTTAAGTAAGCCGTTTGAAAAGCAATCACCGCATAACACGTTGAGTGTGACTTATTAAAAGCATACTGCGCAAATTCTTCCCAGTCGGAATAAATCTTCTCAAGCACCTTTTCTGGGAACCCTTTCTCCGTCGCCCCAGCCATGAAATCACCCTTCAATTTGTCGATGATGCCCTTATTCTTCTTACCCATCGCCTTACGCAGCTCATCGGCCTTACCCTTCGAGAACCCTGCGATTTTCTGACTCAGCAACATCACCTGCTCCTGATAAACGGTAATTCCATAGGTTTCCTTCAGGTAATCTTCCATTTCGGGAAGGTCAAACTCCACAGGCTTTCTACCGTGCTTTCGATCAATGAAATCGGGGATATATTTTAACGGCCCTGGTCGATACAAAGCATTCATGGCAATCAAATCTCCAAAATGCGTTGGCTTGAGTTCACGCATATACTTTTGCATCCCTGGACTTTCAAACTGAAACACACCATTGGTATCTCCGCGCTGAAACAACTCATAGGTTTTGACATCGTCCAGGGGAATTAAATCCAATTCAATCACATCACCGGTGGTTTCTTTAATCAGATTGATGGCATCCTTCATGATGGTTAGCGTGCTCAGACCCAAAAAGTCCATTTTGAGTAAGCCGGCTTTTTCAATCTGGTTGACATCATACTGCACTTGAATCCACTGCGATTCCTTCGATAGAGCCACCGGAACCAAATCCTCAATATCCTGCGGTGCGATAATGATTCCACAAGCGTGAACCCCGGTATTCCTTACGCTACCTTCAAGCTTTTCGGCGTCGTGAAGCACTTTTGACGCATCGTCTTTCCCTTGATATACCCTCTGAATTTCTCGAATCGCATCGATTTCTTCGGGCTTTAAGTTTTTGGAATCGTCTTTTGCCAAATCATCCGGACTGACATGCAATAACGTTTGCAGGTTCAAGTTTCCAACGACCAATTTGGACAATCGATCTGTACTCTGCAAGGGATATTGCAACACACGACCTACATCGCGGATGGCACTTTTGGCAGCCATCGTACCATAAGTGATGATTTGTGCGATGCGGCGTTCACCGTATTTTTTTGCAACATATTGTATCACACGATCCCGGCCTTGATCGTCGAAGTCAATATCCACGTCGGGCATACTCACCCTCTCTGGATTCAGAAAACGCTCAAAAAGCAAATCGTATTTTACAGGATCCACATTGGTAATTCCAAGGCAGTAGGCCACCAAACTACCAGCGGCGGAACCACGACCTGGACCAACCCAAACATCCATTTCGCGCGCTGCGGTGGTAAAATCTTGAACGATCAAAAAGTATCCCGCAAAACCCGAATGGGTAATCGTATTCAATTCAAAATCCAATCGTTCTTGCACTGGCAAAGGAATCACCCCACCATATCGTTTCATACAGCCGGCATAAGCCAAGTGCTTTAAGAATACATTCTGATCGTCAAATCCTATGGGCAATTCATAATTGGGAAGTACGATATCTCTCGACAATTTTGGGGGATCAATGGTCGATAACAATCGGTTGGTATTGTCCAAAGCTTCCGGAATATCGTGAAATAGGGCCGCCATTTCGGCTTGTGATTTAAAGAAGAATTCATCGTTGGGGAACGCAAATCGAAATCCTTTTCCGCCTTCTTCGTTGCTTGCTTTGGGCGTGCTTTGAAATTCACCGGTATTGATGCACAACAAAATATCATGGGCATTGGCATCCGTCTTTTCCGTATAGTGGGAATCGTTGGTCGCAATGACATGGACGTTGTATTTTTTGCCAAATCCAATTAAGGTTTGATTGATATCTTCTTGCGAAATCCCTGTACCATCCAAATTCTTAAGGCCATGTCGCTGAAGCTCAATGTAATAATCATCACCAAAAATCCTATGCCAATCGCAGAAGACCTTTTCGGCCTCTTCCTCGCCTTTCCAGAGGATGGCTTGTGGCACCTGCGCACCAATGCAGCATGTTGTGGCGATTAGTCCTTCGCTGTATTGTTCGATAAGTGCACGGTCAACACGAGGGTATTTACTATATAATCCCTCCAAATAACCGAGTGAGCAGAGTTTACTCAAATTGGCATACCCCTTTTGATTCTTCGCCAACAACAGTTGATGATATCGCTTGTCCTTTGCTCCTTGGGTAAATGATTTCTGAAATCGATCCTCAACCACATAAAACTCGCAGCCTATTACAGGCATCAATCCTTCGGCGGTTACCGCTTGATAAAACTCAAACGCACCAAACATATTCCCGTGATCTGTAATTGCCATCGCAGGCATACCATCGGCTTTGGCCTTTTTCACCAAGCTTTTAATACTGGCTGCCCCGTCTAATAACGAGTATTGAGTATGGACGTGTAAATGAGAAAAAACTGGCATGCGATCTAAAGAACGAAGTTAAATCAAAACAAAAAAACCCATTCGCAATGTGGACAATTTAGCATAACTCAAACTGCCTTGAAATCAATAGCATTCCGAGCATTTGAATTACTTTTGCCAAGTGTATTTATCCAAATTGCAACTGTTTCAATTCAAGAACCACAACGAGTTATCGTTGGAATTTTGCAATGGTATAAATACGATTACTGGAGCCAACGGCATTGGGAAAACCAACATTTTAGACGCGGTTCATTACTTGGCCAACGCCAAAAGTTATTTCAACGGCATCGACAGTCAAATCATACAGCATCAGCAAACCTTTTTTACGATCAAAGGGAAATTTGAAGGGGAAATGCCCGCCGAAATTCTGGTTCAATTTGAATCGGGAAAGAAGACCATAAAGAAGAACGACAAACCCTATCCAAGATTGCTGGACCATATTGGGTTGATTCAAACCGTTTTTATTACACCCTACGATATCGATTTAGTGCTGGGCGGTAGCGAGGACCGTAGAAAGTTCATGGACCTCAGTTTATGTCAGATTGATGCCGCGTATCTTCAAAATCTAAGCACCTACAAAAAATCCTTGGACCAAAGAAATGCTTTGCTTAAGAACATGCAAGGTCGTTTCATCGATCCCGATTTATTGGGTAGCTTTGATTCAAAACTCATCCCTACGGGCGAACTGATTTATGCGAAACGAAAGGAGTTTATCGAGAAATTTTTGGAGTTTTTTGTACCGATATACAAGGATTTAAGTCAGGGCAAGGAAACGCCAGAATTGCAATACGAAAGTACGTTGAGTGAAGGTGGTTTTGCCGATATCTTATACAACAATCACCGCATTGATTCGGCGGCACAACGGACTACTTTTGGCATTCATAAGGACGATTTACAATTCAACTTGGATGGATTGCCATTGAAGAAATTCGGCTCCCAAGGTCAGATCAAATGCTTCATCATCGCCCTGAAATTGGCTCAGTACCGCTACTTTCAATCGGTGACGCAAAAATGTCCGCTGTTATTGCTCGATGATATTTTCGAGAAAATTGATGCCGATCGTGCCCAACGACTCATAGAACTGGTTGGAGAGACATCATTCGGTCAGATTTTAATTACCGATACACACGCAAGTCGTGTGGAAACGCATTTCTCAGGCATCAAAGCCGAAAAACTGCACCATCAAATCGGTTAAAGTAATTACATAAATAAACCCACCATCAAATCGATGTCGTGGTATTTGATCCCAAACTTATCAGCCAAATTCTTATTGGTCAGACTTCCACGATACAAGTAAGTCCCCTTCCGAACACCTGCTTTCATCTTCAAAAACTCACCAAAACCGCCCATTTGGGCCATTTCATCTAGCATTGGAGTGAATACGTTGCTCAGAGTATAGCTGGCGGTACGACTTACACGCGAGGCGATATTTGGGACGCAGTAATGGATGACATCATGCTTGTGGAATACGGGTTTTTCGTGGTTGGTCACCTCACTGGTTTCGAAATTCCCACCGCGATCAATGGCTACATCGATTAGAACGGAATGAGCGCGCATGCCCATCACCATTTCTTCAGAAACTACGATTGGACTTCTTGCGGTATTGCCAGCCAAAGCACCAATCACCACATCGGCACTGGCGATGGCATTTTTGATCACTTGGGGCTGAATGGTACTGGTATATAAATGGAATCCAAACGATTTCTGGATTCTACGAAGTCGGTACATATTGTTATCAAACACCTTAACGTTTGCACCTAGACCCAAGGCTGCTTTTGCAGCAAACTCTCCCACTGCACCGGCTCCTATCACCACAACCTGAGTGGGTGGAACACCGGCAAATCCTCCCAACAACTCACCTTTACCAATATGCGTATTATTCAAGTATTCTGCTGCGATAAGTATACTAGCCGTTCCCGCGATTTCGCTCATGGCACGAATGATAGGACGCGTACCGCCATCGTCTTCCAAATATTCATACGCCATCGCATTGATTTTTTTCTCCATCAATTTCCGTAATAGCACTGAATCCAACTGATTGATTTGCAATGCAGAAATCAACAACTGACCTGGCTTCATCAACTCGATTTCGGTCAACGTTGGTGGATCAATCTTCAAAATCGTATCGCAAGCATAAACGTCTTTGTTGGATTGAACAATTTCCGCACCCGCCTCACTGAACTGGATATCTGAAAAATTCGCATTGCGTCCAGCGCCTGATTCGATGACTATTCGATGGCCATTGCTGCTAAAATATGCGACTGCAGCCGGCGTAAGTGGCACTCTATTTTCTTGAAATGTAACCTCCTTAGGTATTCCAATATTCAAAGAACCCCCTTTAAAAAATTGAGTCACAGCTTTCAACTGAGTCTGAGCTTGAGATTCCGGCGATATAATATTTTCTGACAATGCCACGGACTGTATGTTTTTTAGTACCTCTAATATAGTAAAGGCTTCACACCATTCCTACAATTAGATTATTACAAATATACACATTTGTTGGGTGCCCTTTATTTTTGGCTCAGTCTTTGCTTATTGGAAGCGAACTTTAACGAAGTTACTTTTGAACAAAATGACAAAACAAATCTTCATCGCAATAACATTGGCTATTATGACATTTTCGAATGTTGATGCCCAAGCGCCATTGAATCCAATGGGCGAGAATCACATTGCGAGAATCGATAGCCTTACCCAGCAATTATTGGGTAATATACCTTCACACTCCCCCGTAAATCACGTAGAACAACGTTACCGCAACGGAAGGGAATTCGAAGAGATGATGTTACAAATCGGAAGCACAATCCCCTTCCAATATCATCGTTTGGTAGAACAACACGTTCGCTACTACTTGGGTTACGGCGAAGGTTATTTTAACCAAATCCACGAGAGGATGAAATTGTATTTCCCCATTTTTGAGGAAATTTTGGATAAAAATGGCTTGCCGACAGAGTTAAAATACATTTCAGTCATTGAATCCAACTTAAATCCGAGTGCCGTTTCATGGTGCGGGGCAACAGGCCTTTGGCAGTTCATGCCGTATACAGGAAAGCTGATGGGAATGCGCATCGGATATCCTTGCGACGATCGCAAAAGTATTGTTGCAAGCACCCAGAAAGCGTGTGAATATTTCGCCAATTCTCAGTCGATTTTTAACAATTGGTTATTTAGTATCGCATCATACAATTGTGGCCCTGGCAACGTACAAAAAGCCATTCGCAGAAGCGGTGGAAGGACTAACTTTTGGGAAGTATTGCCGTTTTTACCCAAGGAAACGCAGAACTATGTCCCAAAATTCATTGCAGTGGCTTACGTGCTAAATTTTACCCAAAAAGGCAAAAACGAATTGTACAATGATCAAAGTATCGTGCTGGCTCCAACCAAAATTGACTCTACGATGCATTTGGGTAAAATCAATGAGTATTTGGGCACCCAACACAATTTAACCGGCTTAAATCAGGAATTGCTAAACAACAACACATCTATGGCAACCAATAGTGTCATTCTGATGCCCTATTCTGCGAGTATGGACTTCATTGATCGATTCGATAGTGCTGCTGCATTTGCCAGATTTCAAGGAGCATACGTCCCTACCAACTATAGAGCGCCCTATGCTTATCCTAAATCAGTGCCTCGTGGAGTTCAAGTTGCAGGAGCCACTGCCGCGGCATATCATGCACCCGCAAAATCAGGTAGCTCATCTAGAATCATTCACGTTGTTAGGCGCGGTCAAACGCTGAGTCTAGTTGCGCGAACCCATGGAGTTACGGTGACCCAAATTAAAACCTGGAATCACTTGAGGTCGAACAATATTCAGATAGGCCAGAGACTTATCATCCAAAAACCCAAACACCGTTGATGTTATTATCACGTAAACAATTCCAAATTGGGATTGGATTTGCAACAGTTATCTTAATGCTACTGAATTTAGGTTGTAATTCAAGCGGCGATACAGCCAAAAGGGATTCATCAACCGGCGTAGCGGGCCGTATCACAGTCTTTTATCCCGATTTCTTTGAGGATAGCGCTAACGAGATTTTCACACAAACGCGTTGGGCTGTTGATAGTAACTTAATTCGATTTGAAGAGAATTTATCCATTTCTAACGATGCCTATTACGAAGCACAGTTCGAATTTGAGTTACACAATTTTTCCCAAATGCAGGAAGAGGATATTGCAACGAAAAACAAAATGCATTCCGCACCTTTGGTTTGGATTATTGATCCTAAAAGCAAATTTGACGATATCGCTGAAGCAGCAGATTCAAAAAAACTAGATGCCAGAAAAATCCTAAAGGACACCACTATCAACAATATCCAATGCACCTGGATCAGTAATGTTTGGTCTGTCCCGCAAGTGGTATTGTTGATTCAAGACAGTCACTCCGATAGAGAAAATATTAAATCTTCTTGGTTTCAGGCAAATCAACAGATCTTGTTTAAACTCACCAAGCAATTCGAACTGGAAAACACAATCGTAACCAAAACAGGATCACACCACCCGGGCCTAATTCAAAATCGTTATAGCGATAGTATTTCTACGGGAATTGAAGCAAATTTTGCCGTAAAAGCAATGTCGACCGCTGAATTCAAATTGGTCACTAAAGCCAATGATTTCCTATGGTTACGTCAAGAAACCGGAAACTATCACAGCAATTTGATGCTTCAGTTTATTGCAGGTTCTGATTCATTAGAAGATCAAACCATCGCGCGTAACGCTCTGACAAAAAAATATCTTAAAACCGCCGAAGGCACTTGGGTAGAAATTAGCGAAAGCGGTCAATTCCCTGTTAGAAAGTGGACAGTAAACGGACCACATGGTCAGGAATATTGGATGAGTGGCTGGCAAACTGAATTAAACACGAACAGACGTGGCCCCTTTTTAAGGCGTGTGATACGGGATACTACAAATCATCGCTATGTTGCCATTGATGGATTTATTTTCGCCCCCAATCAACCCCGAAATCGCATGATGCGCGAGCTAGAAATTATGGTCTCACAATTCAACTTGGCACAGTGAAAATTGTAATCTTTGCATCGGGCAGCGGCAGCAACGCAGAGAATATAGTGAATCACTTTGCCGGATCCTCAACCCTTATCACTTCGATTTTTTGCAATGTCGCTGGTGCTGGCGTTTTTGAACGGGCATCAAGACTGGGCGTTCCTTGTGAACTCTTCACCAAAGAAGAATGGAAAACTGGCGATCGAATCGATACGATTTTGAGTGAATACAATCCCGATCTAATTGTTTTGGCCGGCTTTTTATGGAAATTCCCTTCGCGATTGCTTTCTCAATTCCCTCATGTAATTAATGTTCACCCCGCCCTACTCCCCAAATTCGGTGGTAAAGGCATGTATGGAATGCATGTCCATGAAGCTGTTGTAGCCGCCCATGAAAATGAAACAGGCATCACGATTCATTGGGTAAATGAGCATTACGATGAAGGCGCTGTCATTTATCAGGCCAAATGTGAAGTACTCCCGAGTGATACAGCCTCTGATGTCGCCCAAAAAATCCATCAACTCGAAGGACAACATTTTCCCCGCATCGTGGAAGAAGTGTTGAAAGAGATCGAACGTAAATCGTAATTTCGCATTTAATAGGTATCGTTCCATTAGACTTGCAGACGATTACCACTATCAAAAGACAATTCACATCAACATAATAAAAAAGAACACCATGAAATCAAATCACATAGAAACGTTGGTTTTGCACGCGGGCATCGAGCCTGATCCAACTACAGGTGCAATCATGACCCCTATTTTTCAGACAAGTACGTATGTTCAAGCGGCGCCTGGCGACCATAAAGGGTACGAATATGGCAGGACCCAAAATCCTACGCGCGATGTGCTTCAGAAAAACTTAGCGGCATTGGAAGGAACTACCTATGGCTTGTGTTTCAGTACCGGAATGGGCGCTGTGGATGCTTGCGCAAAGTTGTTACAGCCTGGTGATGAAGTGGTGAGCACCAACGATTTATATGGCGGAACTTATCGCTTGTTTACCAAAATATTTGCTCAATACGGAATCAAGTTTCACTTCGTAGATATGAGCGATGAGGCTGCTGTTCGCTCAGTAATGAATGAAAACACCAAAATGGTATGGGTGGAAACGCCTACCAATCCGTTGTTGCGCATCATTGATATTGAGCTCATGATTCAGATTGGTCATGAGTTTGGCAGCATCGTAGTGGTCGACAATACCTTTGCTTCCCCTTATTTGCAGAACCCAGCTAAGATGGGTGCGGATATCGTAATGCATTCAGCAACAAAGTATATCAACGGTCATAGTGATGTGGTGATGGGTGTTTTATGTACTTCTAGCGATGATTTACACAATCGTTTGGCATTTATTCAGAATTCATGCGGGGCGACCCCTGGACCGATGGATTGCTTCCTAACGTTGAGAGGCATCAAAACGCTTCATATCCGCATGCAACGTCATTGCGAAAACGGAGCAAAAATCGCACATTGGCTAAAAAATCACCCAAAAGTGGGCGATGTATTCTGGCCTGGTTTTGAATCTCACCCCAATCATGCGGTGGCTAAAAAGCAGATGAAGGACTTTGGAGGTATGATTTCTTTCACGCTGAAAGACGATGCCATTGAAAAGGCTTTGACCTTCTTGAAATCTACTCACCTCTTCGCTTTGGCGGAAAGTTTGGGCGGTGTTGAAAGCTTGGTTGGTCACCCAGCAACGATGACGCACGCCAGTATTCCTAAGGCTGAGCGCGAAGCCAATGGATTGAAGGACAGTTTGATTCGTTTGAGCGTTGGTATCGAGCATGTAGACGATTTGATTGCTGACCTTGAAGGCGCGTTGGCGAAGGTTTAATCGCAATGACAGACCTCGAGATTAAGGACTT
>JBEGUW010000024.1:0-3293 GCA_041178665.1 Bacteroidota bacterium | reverse complement strand
CTCAACCCACGGGGCTGGTGCGTTCGGTGCTACCTTGGCCATCGGAACCGAAACCAACAGCAATGCACCCTACTACCAGATCGATCAGAGCCTTGGAAGTTTTGGCACCATCAGAACCACCCTCAAAGGCGCCCTCAAACCCATCAAATTGTCGAACCAAGAAACCTTGTTCATCTCTGCCCGACTCTCAGAAATCCTCTCCGATGGATTCGTAGACCGCGCATCTTCCAATTTACTGGGCTATCAAACCGCCATCGCCTACGAGAAAAAGACCCCGAAACCCCGTAAAATGCCCGCAGATAAAGACAATGTTTTGCCAAACGATAAACCAGCGAAAATCACCGATTATCACTATACCCGCGTAAAGTTTTTGGCCTTCGGGGGCAAAGAAACCACCTACCAAGCTTGGTGGGGCGTGCCCATCGAAAAGTATAACCTCGGACAAACCTACGATTCCACCAATTTCGCGGCCCTGCAAAATCATTACTTGCGCAACAGCGGCTTCCAAGGAGCCACCTATCGCAACGGCATCGATAGTTCAAACCTGTTCAACGCCAATCCCAACCGATACAATTATTACACCTACGACAACGAGGTCGACAACTACCAACAGCACCACCAGCACCTTTACCTCACCCACGACTACTTTGGCAAACACCACCACCGCAAACAATGGGCAGCCACGCTCTACCACACTTTCGGAACGGGTTACTTCGAGCAGTTTCGCTATGGCGATGCCTTTTCAAAATACAACATCCCTCCCATTCGCATGGCGGGCGACACCAACATCACGGTGCTCCTTTCTGCGTCTGATCTGGTACGTCGCCGTTGGCTAAGAAACAACCTCATCGGCGTAAATCTGCACCACAGCATCGAACAAAACAAAAACAATTGGCTGTTTGGACTCGGTGCGAACCAATATTATGGAAACCATTTCGGACAGGTAACAAAAATTTTGGCACTGTCAACCCCCGAACAAAAGCCACCACGGGAGTACTATCGCGGCATTGGCAACAAATCGGATGTGAACGCTTTTGTGAAATTTAACCGCAGGGTGGCTATCGGACAGAACGATAAAACCCGAGGAAGTGTGTATGCCGACATGCAATTGCGCAAGGTGAATCATGTGGGCAGCGGCACAGACAATGACCTCAGAACCATCGATTTCAAGGGCAATTTCTTGTTTTTCAACCCCAAAGCGGGATTCCAATTGCAGCATGCCACATACCATCACATCACTGGATACGTGGGCGTGGCCAATCGCGAACCGTCTCGTTCAGATTTCACCGACAACCTCAGTGGCGATGTTCCAAGGCCTGAGCGAATGATCAACTGTGAGTTGTCTTACCTATCAACTTTCCCAGCACTGCCAACCATCAACGGGAAAAGCAGTGACAACCACTTCCGCATCAATGCCTATTACATGCACTACAAAGATCAGTTGGTGTTAACGGGTGCGGTAAACGATGTAGGTACCCCGTTGCGCAAAAACGTGGATGTGAGTTTCCGTCGCGGTTTGGAATTCGAAGGACAGTATGTGCTGTGGCAAAAGGATATTTCCGTGGCCAACCACGCCTATTTCGAACGTCACTACGTGCATTTGATTGGTAATTTATCGTTGAGTCAGAACATCATCCCTGAGTCAAAAGTTACGTGGCAGGATTACCGCAGCGGCATTCCGGTTGATACGATATACAAGAATGCCCCCATTGCTTATTCACCCAACATGGTAGCGGCTTTGGGACTCCAAGGCCAGATCAAGAAGTGGAATGTGGCGTGGTTGAGCAAGTGGGTGGGCCGACAGTTTTTGGATAACACGGGCGATGTATCACGCAGTTTGAACCCTTACAAATTCAGCGAGTTAACGGTGAATTACACGCACAAATTCCGGGGCGGCACGTCGTTGGCGTTAAAGGCGCAATGCAACAACATGTTTTCGGCGCGATACGTGAGCAATGGATACACCTACGGATATATGTATGGCTCAAGAGATATCACGCAGGAGGTTTTTGTATTCCCGCAAGCCCCCCGCAACTTCCTCTTCGGCCTCACTTGGCGATTTACGAAGGGGTAAATCACCTAAGACTTGAAGTTCACCGTCACTACCTTAAGTTCGCCCTCGTCAAATATGTCGTCCGAGTTTCTATCGAGGAAAATGACGAAATATAGGGTCGATTTCTTCATCTCTGAGAATGAAAGGTCTTTGGTTTGACGGAAGTTGACACCTGAAACATTCCATTGCAGTTCGAGAATATTTGCTTTTTTCGAAATTAAATCCACACGACGGTGACTTTCATTTTCATAAATCAAATAATGATGACCACTCTCGTTAACGGCCATGATATAATCATTACAATTTTCGTTTTGAGCCATCCCACTGCCCGGCTCAAAATAGGCAATATTCTCCGTTGACATACCCACCGTCAAGACCCCAATATCTTTGCGATTGTCCAATACTGCAATTTGCGCTGCATAAAACTGCTTCTGTTCCGGATTATACCGCTTACCGAAATACCTAATTGAAAACGGCTTTCTGTCAATTTCGATGGTATCCCTGTCCGCACTTACAAGGTATATACTATCCCCTTGGATAAATGTTACATTGTTGTTGATGAGGGCTTGTCCTTCTAAAAGATGACTTGCCATCGTGTGAAACACAAAAACAAAGAAATATGGTACAATTGACTTTCGCGTTATTTTCATTTTAATGATTCAATATTAATTCACCAAACCGTCTTAAAAAAGTCTAACGGAAATTCACTTCACGAGGTACCATAAACTCTCATTTTTAAACAGGATGGACTTGGGACGTGAATTACTTTTCCCGTCCTCTTTAGCAATCCCGATTTGATGTCTCTTCTAAAAACAACAATATTATTGGTCACCTGATTCGCAACAATGAGAAAGTTACCGGTAGGATCCAACGTGAAATTTCTCGGATGATCACCAAAAGTGAATTGGTGACCAACCAATGTCAGTCTTCCGCTTTCGATATCAATGGAGAAAATGGAAATAGTATTTTCATTTTCCCACCGATTAGAAGCATATAAGTACCTTCCGTCCTGCGATATATGAATGTCCGCACTGTTAAATTCATCCTGTATTTTGGAATAAGAAAAAATCGTTTGAAAACTGTCTAATACGCCTGATGCATATCGAAAAGCAGTTACCGTTCCGCTAAGCTCTTCAATACAATAGGCAAATTGCTGGTTTGGATGGAACTCGAAATGTCGTGGACCACTTCCAGGTGATGCCGAATAATTCCTATCCTGCCGAGGTATCAACGGTTCCAA
>JBEGUW010000023.1:0-11844 GCA_041178665.1 Bacteroidota bacterium | reverse complement strand
CACCTGCCTTTTTGGTGATCAAATAGAATTCAACACACATCAAAGGAACAGTCAACAACCAATCCACGTAACGGAAGAAAGTTGGAGACGTTTGGTGTTCCATGAAGAATCCGCGCATGTAATAATAGTGCACGGCGGCAATGAAGGTAATCAAACCTGATACCAACATAGAAGTTCTCCAACGTTCTGCAACATTGCGCATTTCGAAGAAGAAGAAAACAGAGGCGGCCATCATAGCCATTGTACCTACGAAAAACGTAAATGCAATGTACGATGGAAGAGATGTTCCGGATAGTAGTTCTAGCTCACCGCCAGATGCTACTGTGCTTAGTAATTGTGTGATCATGTGTTTTTAGTTTCTTTAGACATTAAGGAACACGAAGAAAGGAAATTTGTGTTGTGAAAACGACAAGTGAATAAATGTTCAAACGAACATTAAATCCAGCGGTTTATCAGCAAAATGTCAGCAAAATCAAGGCCTAACGTTACAAATCGACCCAAATAAAAGTCACTATACCCCTTTTTTGTTGAACTTTTTTTCTTCGAAATTTATACAAATTTGCATCTTCAACTCAGTGTATATCAGCGCATTGACATCAATGCAAAAACAATGTCTTAAGTCTAAGGCCTTCGTAATATTCACAAATAGACAATATCCCGTCTACCAATTCGGGTATTGCTTTAACGGGGCAATTTGCTCTGCCAAAACCAATTTCAAGAAAGCTGCATAATCCTTCGACATAAAGGCATTGATCCTTCCCACCACGCGATTTGTTTCTCTTTGTGCGGTTTTCAGTGCAGCCAAACAATTCTCTCCGGGCATTTCATTACCCTCAATGAGTCCATTGGCTGTTTGCAAATGATCCATCAAACGCACCGTAGCTTCCTCATAAGGCCTATAGTCTTCAGGCAACATATACAACAACTTCAATGCGGCAATGCTATCTAACAATGGCTTTTCCAATTTCTTCAATTGCGAAACAAAACTGTCGTTGACATACTTTCTTCCCAACACCTCACCAATCGATTTTTCTGACTCTTTCAATCCTTCAAATGCCAATCGTGCGCGTTCTACAGAGGTCCGCAACGTGTCCATCAGCTCAGCCTGCCTAGCATTTCCCGCTGCATCAAACTCCTCACCCAAAGGCATTCTTACCGTCAGCCAAACCGAGTCCGAAACCTTTCCCGATGAAATAACTAATTTGTATTTGCCTGGTGCTACATTTCTACCCGAAGGAATTCCATCATCTGGCTTGGGTGTATAATACGATGGCCAACGAAAACCATCTTCTACCATCCGATAGGGAATTCGATAGTAGCCTGAACTATCAAAAGAGAATTTATGCGTCCGTATTAACTTACCTCCTTCATTATAAACCTTACCCACGCAATCCAATTTTTTCCAATCGCCCGATTTGACATCCTTCTCCGCAACCACTTTCAAATCCAACATCGCACCATAAGGCTTGTTCGCTACGCTCCAAGCCTCATCGGCGGAAAACCTCGCTCCGCTCGGTTGCTTATACCTTGCTAAAACCCCATCGCCGGCATGTAAAATATCAATGTTAATAGCAGCAGCGCCCTGAATCTCTCCCTTGACAAACTTTCTCAAAACCGCTATGTCATCAAATACCCAAATACCCCGACCAAATGTGCCCAAAACCAAATCCCTCTCCCGCGCTTGAATCTTTAAATCCGCCACCGGAACACTCGGAAAACCCTTCCATTTATTCCACACCAAACCCCCATCAACGCTCACATATAACCCATGATCTGTGCCCAAAAACACCAAGCCTTCGGCATCAAAATCCGGCAAAACACTTAGCACATACCCCGTAATCTTATCCCCCTTGCCCTGGCTATTCCCAAATCCATCGGCCGTCACCTTTCGTGTCCAAGTTGACCCAAAATCCTTCGTCGTATAAACATAAGGCAACCAATCGTTCTGTCGGTAATTGTTCACCACCACCCATGCCTCAGCCGCATTCTTTGGATTTGTCCATATATACGGTACCCACGCACCGGAAGAAGCCAAAGAAGAAGAACTCACACCAATGCCTGTGATCCCTGCACCCACCATCGACCAAGACTTTCCTCCATCTTTGGTCACATGGACACGGCCATCGTCCGTAGTAACATAAATTACATTGCGATCCGCCGCCGATGGTGAAATCGCCAAAATCGTGCAATGAGCTTCGGCTCCTGTAGCATCCACCGTAAGTCCACCGCTTTTCGCTTGCTCCATCTTCTTGGGGTCGTTGCTTGTTAAATCGGGCGAAATGATGCGCCACGAAATTCCCTGGTCTGCGCTGTAATGCACAAACTGACTTCCAAAATACAGCGCATTGGCATCAAAAGGATCTATCGCAATCGCCGCATTCCAATTGTATCGCAAATGCAAACCCTCAGGATGCTGCGGCTTGATAAATGTATTGCGATGCTTATTCAAATCGTAATGATACACATTGCCCCCTTGGTACATCGCATAGCCCTCACCCGGTTTTCCAGGGATCGGAGCCACATCAAAACCATCGCCAAACAAAACCTCTTGCCACTCGCTATTCTTGATGCCACCATCTATCCAATGATACGCCGGACCTACCCAACTGCCGTTGTCTTGCAAACCCCCATAAACGTTGTACGGCTCCTGATTGTCCACGTCAACGTGATAGAACTGACCCACAGGAATGTTCTCCGCATAACGCCATGTCTCGCCACCATCGTAAGAGATATTTAAACCCCCATCGTTGCCATTAATAATATATTTGGGATCATCAGGATGCACAAAAAAGGCATGGTGATCCGGGTGAATGTGACCCCAATCGGCCAATACATCCCAGTGCTTTCCGCCGTCTTCGCTGCGTGTGATCTGACTCCAAACGCTGTAAACTCGATTCTCATTAGACGGATCAACATAAATCTCTGAATAGTAAAACGGTCGGTTCCCCGCATTTGCCTCCGTACTCACTTTACTCCAATGCAATCCGCCATCGTCACTGCGATAAACCCCTGTCTCCGCCGATTCAACCAATGCATATACACGATCCGGTTTTGAAGCCGCCACTGCCAATCCGATTCTCCCCAATTCCCCCTTCGGCAACCCCGATTTCTCTGTAGACCGCTGCCAAGTATTTCCTCCATCCAAACTGATATACAAACCACTTCCCTTTCCACCGCTGCGGAATGTCCAAGGCTTGCGCTCATAATCCCACATCGACGCATACAACTTCAAAGGATTCATCGGGTCGATCACCAACTCGGCACATCCGGTGGTCAAATTGACATACAACACCTGCCTCCAAGTGCTACCGCCATCATCACTTTTATAAACACCACGCTCCTTATTTCCGCCCCAAACAGAACCCATCGCCGCCACCCATAATTGAGCTGGATTCTTTGGATTTATTACGATACGATAAATCGTTTTTGTGGCCTCCAACCCGATACATTTCCAGGTCTTTCCGCCATCCAAACTCTTATAAATTCCTTTGCCACTGTTGTGACTGTTCCTTGGATTACCTTCGCCCGTTCCCACATAAACCACACTCGGATTTTGAGGGTCAACCGCCACTGCACCGATGCTCTGCACATCCATTTCATCAAAAATGGGCGACCAAGCGATCCCTCCATTCACGCTTTTCCAAACCCCACCGCTGGCAGTTCCTGCGTAGATTACATTGCGATTAACTGACTCCAAAGCCCCTTTTCTGGGCATCGCCAAAGCGGTAACACGACCACTCATTGCACCGGGACCCAAATTGCGTTGGGGAATAAAGTCCATCACCGCTGTTAAGCCCTGAGGCACCATCGGAATTGGATCCGTAGCAGCCCCTTTCTTTTGGGCATTTAATAGCACAGAAGTGCAACACACTGACAGACATATCAATCCGTTAACCATTTTGCCCATAGACGCAGAAGACGAGCTTTGAAATCTAAAAATACGCATGTTTCAAACCTACAAAAAAACTCCTAATTTTCCGCTCAATTCAACGGCATCAAAGTCTAGTTTGTCGAACATTAATCCATATCTTTTGTTATTCAATCTATCTTTGCGTTCTAAATCGCCAAAAAGCAAAAATGTTCAAACAACAAATCATCGGATTCCTATTTTTTACCCTGTTTTTCTTAGCAATCGATACCTACGTTTGGCAAGGCATCAAAACGATTACTCCCCATTGGAGCAGCAAGGCCAAAAGCGTCCTAAAATGGAGCTACTGGGGCTATGGATCCGCGGTATTTATCTTTTTTGTACTCATTCGATTCCAATTTGTTATGTTGTCACCCTCGGCCACCAAATTGATTTCGGCCGTCGTTTTTGCCATCGTCATTGCCAAGATTTTTTGGGTCTTCTTTTTGATTATCGATGACCTGATTCGTTTGTTTCGTTGGATATATCAGTACTTTTTTACCGATATCCCTTCGGCACCAGATCAACCCAGTGGCATCAATCGTTTAAAGTTCTTACAATACACCGGTTTAGGTATCGGCGCAGCGTTTATTGGAACTGCCATTTGGGGTATATTCAAAGGCGCTCACAACTACACCATTCATAGAAAAACGATTAAAATTGCCGGTCTTCCCAAAGCTTTTCAAGGGCTGAAGATTGTCCAATTGTCCGATATCCACTCAGGCAGTTTTTGGGACCGCGAGGCCGTTGCCGCAGGAATCAAATTGGTGAATGAGCAAAAAGCCGATATGGTTTTCTTCACCGGAGATTTGGTTAACGATCGCTCCGATGAAATTGTCCCTTGGATGGATCTTTTCGGACAAATCACTGCACCGCTTGGTGTCTTCTCAACCCTGGGAAACCACGACTACGGAGATTATGTCCCGTGGCCAACCCCTCAAGCCAAAGAAAAAAATCTAGCCGACCTCATCAGTCATCATAAATCTATGGGTTGGGATATACTCAACGACGAACATCGCGTGATTGAAAAGGACGGCGAAAAGCTTTGCATCGTGGGCGTTCAAAACTGGAGCTCAAAAGCGCGCTTCCCGAAATACGGAAACCTCGAAAAGGCATTGGCAAATGCGCCTGCGGATTCCGTGAAATTGCTTTTAAGTCATGACCCATCACATTGGCGGGAGCAAGTGGCTGGCAAACAAACTGATATCGCTCTAACATTCGCAGGCCATACACACGGCATGCAGTTTGGAATCGACACCAAATTTTATCGCTGGAGTCCAGTGAAATACGTGTACAAGGAATGGTTAGATTTATACACAGAAAACGACCAACATTTATATGTTAACCGCGGTTTCGGATACCTCGGATACCCCGGTAGAATGGGTATTTACCCCGAAATTACTGTCGTTACGTTGGCGTAAAAGAGTTGCGCTTACGAATTTGCGGAAAACCGCGTAATCCGCAGTTTCTCCAGACCGTCCGCCTTAATTATAAACATACTCAAATCCTTTGGCCGGAATCACCACCGTGTAGGTATTTACATCGTCGGTTATCAAAGGCGAGTCATTAAACGTATGCACCGCACCAACAATTCCTAAATACGACTTGCCGTTTTTGGTTTTTGTGAAATTCGCAACATCGCTAAACGACAATTCCACCGTTTTACTTTCCGCGCTGCGATTGAATACCGCGTACACGATTTCTCCAAAATACTTGCGTTTGATGATAATCAAATCATCGCCCAGAGCCGACACTTCCATATCGCCATAGGTCAGTGCCAAATGTGTATTTCGGAAATTGATCAACTGCGAAATCCATGTGCGCAATTCTCTTTCCTGCTCCGACAGACCGAGGGGAATATTACCCGCTGAAATAGGAACCCCAGGAGATTTGGCTGCAGAAACAGCGCTGTTGGATTTTATGCCTTGATCAAAACGCATCATTCGTCTACAATCGGGGTCGTTGGCGCCGGGCATTCCAATTTCATCGCCGTAATAGATGACAGGAATTCCCGGAATCGACATATTAAACGCCATCATATTCATCACAGAGAGGTAGGCACTCTCCGAATTTTTCACTTGAATATCGCGATCCCAACCCGCTTGCTTGGTATCCTCGCCATCCTTAATACTGCCATCCAATAGCGAAATAATCCGCGGTTTGTCCTGGTTTCCGCTCACATTTCCCATGGTGTGGTGTGCGCCGTACCACTTCTTACTATCATTTAACGTTTGCGCCAAATTCTTACAAGATCCGTTGCCTTTGAACGCCATTACTGCAGCATCATACATGTTGAAATCGAACTGAGCATCCAAAGTACCTGTCCCCAAGTAACTGCTTATCAACTCCGGGCTTCCGTAAGTTTCTCCTATTTGATAGTAGGGTCGATGATTGGGTAAAGCAACCTGCGTTTTCAGTTTATAAGTAAGTGAGCGCCAAAAAGGATCGGGGATGTGTTTCGTTGCATCGTGCCTAAATCCATCGATATCAAAATTCTTGAACCACCAAAGCGCCGTATCTGTCATTGCATCAACCACTTCTGGCTTGAAATAATTGAATGTCGGCATAAAATCATCAAACCACGTTGTAAGTCGATAATCGTCCCAGCGCTCCGTATTTTTACTTCCATCGGGCAGGTAAAGCGGTGTAAACCAATTGGGTTTTTGCTTCACGAGGGGGTGCTCTTCATGAACGTGATGGGCTACATAATCCAAAAAGACATTGATATGATGTTTGTGAGCGATGTCAATCATTTGCTTGAGCTCCGATTCGGTACAGAAACGGGGGTCGGTGGCGCGGAGCGACACCGGCCAATAGCCATGATAGCCGCTGAACTTGGTTTTTGGCGTCTTCGTCCACTGCCCATAAGGACCCTCCGGATTTTTTACCACCGGAGAAATCCACAATGTATTGATGCCCAAATTGTTAAAATACCCCTCCTCAATTTTCTTGGTAATACCCACCACATCGCCACCATAAAAATCCACTTTGGGATCCACGTCCGGCCGGTTCAACGGGCGATTATTGTCCTTGTTCCCATCCACAAAACGATCAATCATCGGATTATACATAATCATGCGATGCGGGTCTTTTCTATCCATGAATTTCATCGGATCAAACATCACCCTGCCCCCAACCAAAGGAACCAACACTTCGTTGCTCACCCCTTCAGAAGACCCGATCCAAACCCTGATAAAAGTATTGGAAAGGTCCGACGCCACCCTTCCAGCAAACGCCTCTTTTGGCACAACGATTTTCAAAATATCCAAATCCAATTGATTGTCGTGCTCACCCAATCCAACCTCCAATTTCTGATTCTGCCACATCGCCAAAACACTATTGTAATTGCCTTTTCCGATGCCCGCAGAAAATCTTGTACTGACATATATTTCCGTGGGTAAATTACTGTTCCAAAAATCAATAGGTGCTGGACTCGTATAGGCCGTTTCAATCTGCAAATTGCAGGATTCAACCAAAAACGTCGAGTTAAAACCACCCATCCCATTGCCCACAGAATCTGAATTGTTGGGGTCGCGAATTTCCTTTTGCACTTTTGCATAATCCACCACAAAAACATATTGATGACTTCCTGGACCCACCCAAGTTTTACCAACCCAAGCGCCCTCGCCCGGTTTTGTTGCATCCTCTTCCCATCGCAAAACCAAATTGTTTGGATTCCATGCGTTAAACGTACCCTTCACTTTTACCGATGCGTATTTTCCTTTCGATGTCGTCCAGCGAAATTCCCTGAGTCGCTTTTCTGATTTTCTAACTGGAACCGTTAACGATTTTCCTTTCGACCAAATTTTAAAGTATTGAAGCGCGGTTGACTTGCCATAGTCATCCCCTTCCCACCACAATTGCATCGAATCACAATTGCCATGACTCCGGTCCCATTGATAATTCAAATGGTTTTGAGAGCTTGGCGACCCACTAGGCATCGTAATACTATCAATTTCGGAAACGTAAGGATAAAAGCCATCTAGCCAAACCCATGTCTTCTCCGGCTGCAACGTAATCATCTGAGCCAAACCCAAAGAACTATTATCGATTGAAACCTGGCCATGCGTCGAGCATGTCGACCCGAATAACAAGGCAATACTATATAGGAATTTTCGCAATTGCATAAAGTGTAAAAATAGCACGAAGTGCCCAAATTTGCCACCCAAATCGCTCGATGGCGAAGGAAAACCCTAAAACGGCACTTTCAAGCCCCTAAAATTATCAAAATAGGTTGCAGTTAACCGATTGTTGTGAAATCCGTAAAAGAATAATCAACGCACCAACACCTGCGAAAAGAGCTCGCCATTGCTGCGCACTATTTGCAAATAATTCACTCCCACTGATTGCGGAACAAAATCCTCGATACGACCAGCAAAAATGAGCTTGCCCGATACGTCGTAAATCTTTGTATCACCTGCAGATATTGGCGATGCAGTATAATCTCTGGCGATTTCCCATTTCGCACCGTTCCAATACACAAAAGGTTTAGTCATCATTGGCGCATCAGTACCAAGGGAATTCACGGCTTTGAAATCCATCGAAAACTTAGCCCACACGGGATAATGATCCGAAGTATTCAATCGATAACTACCAATGTAGGCATCGCCAACCATCACGCCACTTTGATTCAAGAGCCAATTGGGTTTCATTGCTGGCAAACACGACATATGATCAATCATCTCCGAGTAATTCGCCGTGCTTTTTTGCTTTGCTAGTGTGAGTCGATAACTTGGAAAAACATAGTTGGTGTCGTTTCGCCACGCCAAAAATGGACTCGCTTTTCCACTGACAATTGAAACATCCAAATCATCGTTCCAATCGCCTAAAACCCAGCCTTTCAAACGTTTCTTGGAATCCAAATATTTTTTTAATTCCTCAGCCGCCTTGGCCCTGCGATCGTACGATGCCAACTTTTCCGAAGTACTTCCCGTATTGGCTTTCAAGTGAATCACCCAACAATACACGGTATCTTTCTTTGCTCCCCATTGTGTTTCCAGAGCCACTTCGAGGGGGAAACGACCGCTGGCAAATTCGTAATCATAGGCCAACAAAATCGACTTACTATATAACAACTTAAACATCGATTTGCGATACAACAATGACGTCTTCTGGGTTTGAGTATAAGTCGTAATTACCGCACCGTATTCCGTTAAATTATTTTGCAATTTTTGCCAATAACCCGGGTTTGATACCTCGCACAAGGCCATGATATCCATATCCATCGAGGTAATCACTTCTGTTACATTTTTCAACTGGGTGACCTCATTGTTGGGGCCATTTATACTATCGCCAAACCACTCAATATTCCAAGTGGCGACATCCAATGTGGAATCCGAGCCAATTTTTGGTACTTGGGAAAAACCCGCTATGAAAGAACTCACAGCAGTAAGCATCGCAAGAATCAACCTCCTCAATAATCCACAGTTCTCACTCCGCATCAATTCCGTTTATCAAAGCCCCAATGAAGCTTACTTCTAAGTGTATCTAGGAAATGAATATTTGAGAGTCGCATTAAATTTAATCCGTGATCGGCTTTGCGGATTGCCATATTTACTTCTCCAGAAATACTCTGACTTCGCGAATCTAAACTGGCCAAATAACTACTTGCGCGGCCTTCAATCTCGAAACTAATAACCACATCATCACTTACAACCACCGGCCTCACGTTTAAGTTGTGCGGCGCAATGGGCGTAATAACAAAACTGTCGCTCTTGGGGAAAATAATCGGTCCGCCACAACTCAACGAATAACCTGTACTTCCGGTGGGTGTTGAAATAATCAGACCATCGCTCCAATAGCTATTCAAAAACTCGCCATTCAAATAAGTGTGAACCACAATCATGCTTGAGGTTTCTTTCTTGTGTATTACAAAATCATTGAGTGCAAACGTGTAATCAAATAACGGATGCGATGATTCAAGATGTAACAAAGACCGCGTTTCGATTGTATAATTTCCCTTTTCGATATCGTCTAAGGCAACGCCCAAGTTCTCCAACTGCACATCAGCCAAAAACCCCAAACGACCTGTATTCAATGCTAAAACGGGCACACCAGAGTCCCTGACGATGCTCAAAGTGTCCAAAATTGTACCATCACCCCCAACACAAATCAAAACATCCGCATTTTCACCGCCCACAGAAAAATAATCAAAAACCCGAACCGGCATACTAGACCCAATATTCATGTGTACGTGATCCTCCAATGAAGGTGGCAACCAAATTTCATGCCCCCTCTTTGATAAGGCCATTAACAATTCTCCAAAGCCTGCTTGGTGTTTTGGGTCTCGTACTGATTTGGCGTAAACTGCTATTTTCATGGTATTCAATACAAATATACATTGGGGCTTTGAAATCAGGCTTTGAAAACCCACCCCATTATCACTTCTATTCTTGCGTTTTTTCCAAAATCTTGAAATCAAAGCCAAATTGATGTCGTTCGTCTACTTCATGCGCCTCGTTAAAAACCTCATTCCAAACTGCATCGTCCCATGAAGGAAAAAACGTATCCGCATTCTCGAATTTCGCCTGAACCCGTGTAACGTAAATCCGATCCGCAAATGAAAGTGCCTGCTTGTAAATCTCTCCACCTCCAATGATCATGATTTCTTTTTCCTCAAGCAGCGATTCACCCGCCTCTAGTGCATTAGCCCATTTCAAATCCAACGCCTTTTCGGCCATTTCCAACGCCTGCTCCCAATGGCTCGCCATTTCAAAACCGGGCAATACCTCAGTCCCTGATGTTAGTACAATATTGGTCCTATTTTTCAATGGTTTACCCAAACTCTCCATCGTTTTTCTGCCCATAATCAAGGCCTTTCCTTTCGTATGTTTGATAAACCAAGAAAAATCATCGGGTAAATGCCACAACAATGCGTTGCCAGCTCCCAATTCTAGGTTCTCGCCAACCGCAGCAATCATAGAAATAAGCATATCACAAATATACAATCCACAGCGCGTGGTTGTATCTTTGCGGGTTCATGAGCAGAATTGTAGCCATAGTAGGTCGTCCCAACGTAGGCAAGAGTACCCTTTTTAACCGATTAACCGGCGAATTCAAAGCCATTGTGGATGATTACAGTGGCGTTACCCGCGATAGACATTACGGATTTTCCGATTGGAATGGCATAGATTTCACCGTAATTGATACCGGTGGATTCGTTCCCGAAAGCTCCGATACCTTTGAAGCCGCCATCCGCGACCAAGTGCATATTGCAATTCAGGAAGCCGCTGTCCTCATATTTGTTGTTGATGTTCAAACCGATGTTAACCCACTCGATGAAGACTTCGCCCATATTCTTCGCAAAAGCAAAAAACCCGTAGTCCTTTGCGTAAACAAGGTTGATAACGACCGCCTTCGAATGGAAACATCGTCGTTCTATAAACTAGGATTCGACCACTTTCATGAAGTTTCTTCCGCCAACGGCTCAGGGACAGGTGAATTGCTCGATGAGGTTGCTATGTTTTTAAAGGACGAAGAGCCCGACCAACAGAATATTGAAGGATTGCCCCGCATCGCCATCGTTGGACGTCCGAATGTTGGAAAATCGAGTTTAATCAACGCACTGATCGGCGAAGACAGAAACATCGTTACAAGCATCGCTGGAACCACCCGTGATTCCATTGATACCCGCTATAAAGCTTACGGAAAAGAATTTGTACTTGTGGATACTGCAGGTATCAGACGTAAGAGCAAAGTAAGCGAGAATATCGAATTTTACTCGGTGATGCGAAGTTTGCGCGCCCTTGAAAATGCCGATATCGTTGTCTTAGTCCTAGATGCAACACTAGGTATGGAAAGCCAAGATCTGACATTATTTTGGATGGCTCACCGACAAGGAAAAGGGGTTGTTATTTTAGTAAATAAATGGGATTTGGTAGAAAAAGAATCGAATACCCACTTAGAATATACCGAGAATATCCGTAAGGAAATCGCAC
>JBEGUW010000022.1:0-16214 GCA_041178665.1 Bacteroidota bacterium | reverse complement strand
GCACGAAGGTTGTCAAGCCTTGAATCAATCTGCTGCAATTTCCACAGATCTTTAAGTTTTTTGTCGATGGTTACGTCCATGTTTATGTTAAATAATCAATAGGGTTGGTGATAGTTCCTGCAAAAATGGTTGCAAATTTAGGGAATTTCGCTGACAAAATGTTAGAAAACAAATCAATTGTATATTTCTCGCTTTCGTAGTGACCAATATCGCACAATAACATCTTCCCTTCCGCATCAAAAAACTCGTGATACTTCACATCCGAAGTTATAAAAGCATCTGCACCAGCCCGCAAAGCATCGCCAATCAAAAAACTGCCCGCACCGCCACAAATGGCCACCTTGCTCACCATCTCAACATCGCACTTCGTATACTTCACCACTTCCACCCCCATCTTAGCTTTTAGATGTTGCAAAAAATCCAAAACATTCATGGGCTTTTGCAAATTACACAAAACTCCCGCACCGGCCGTTCTAAAGACATCGGAATCGTCTAACCCACCAATACCGAAAAAAGAGCCAAGATCCGCACCAATAGGCCTTAAAACGCGCTCAGCCTCAAATCCCAATTGCTGTGCGATACGCTCATTCACCCCGCCGCGCAAAACATTGTCTAAATTGGTATGACATGCATAAATCGCAATGTTATTTCGAATCGCCTTAATCAACGCCCGTTGCACATAATCTCCGCCAGTAAAACGCTTCAATCCGCCAAAAACAATGGGATGATGCGCAATAATCAAATCACAACCCTTCGCAATCGCCTCGTCAACCACCGCCTCCGTGCTATCCAAACACAACAACGCCTTGCTCACCTGCGCACCCATCTCCCCCACAATCAAACCCGAATTGTCGTACGACTCCTGCAAAGCCAAAGGCGCAACCGCCTCAAACGCAGAAACTATTTCATGTATTCGCAACATCATGATTCAAATTTCATAGAATTCAACCAACTTTGCACCACCCCGTGAAAAAAGCCGTTCTAAAACCCGGAAAAGAAGTCAGCCTACTCAGAAAACACCCTTGGGTATTCTCTGGTGCCATTCAAGAACTCGACGATGCCTATATCGGTGACTGGGTGCAGGTATTCGATAGTCGCGACAGACTTTTGGGTACCGGACAAGTGGGCGACGGTTCCATCGCCATTCGAATGATCGCTTTTGAAGCCATCGAACCGAATGTACAATTTTGGAAATCTAAACTACAAAACTGCCTTAACCTCAGACAGCACCTGGGATTTGGACCCGCAACCCCAACCAATGCCTACCGATTGGTGCATGGCGAAGGCGACAACCTTCCCGGCCTCATCATAGATATTTACAACGATTGCGCTGTAATACAAGCCCATAGTTTAGGGATGTACAATAGCTTAAACGACATAGCGGAAGCACTGGAACAACTGGAAAGCCTGCAACTGAAAACCATTTACAACAAAAGCGCAGCGGCAATGCATGGCACCGTGGATGAAGATGGCTTTTTACTAGGCGACACCCCCGAAACCATCGCACAAGAAAATGGATTGCAGTTCAAAGTCAACTGGGTAACCGGCCAAAAAACAGGATTTTTCCTAGATCAGCGCGACAATAGAAACCTTCTCAGACAGTTCTCAAAAGGCAAAACCGTATTAAATACCTTTTGCTATACTGGCGGATTCTCTGTCGCTGCCCTCGCCGGTGGCGCATCAAAAGTCGTGAGTGCCGATATTAGTAACACCGCCATCAACCTAGCCAATGAAAATGTGGCATTGATGAAACTCAAAAAAGGCCAAACCCACGAAGGCATTGCGGTTGACGTGATGAAATCCTTGAGCGAAGACACCGAACAATTCGATATCGTAGTGCTCGACCCGCCCGCGTTCGCAAAGAGCCTATCCAAAAAACACAAAGCGGTCATGGGCTACAAACGACTCAATGCAATGGGAATCAATCGCGTAAAACCCGGTGGATTGCTCTTCACCTTTAGCTGTTCTCAGGTGGTAGACGATGTGCTTTTCGCCAATACTGTGACTGCGGCCGGCATCGAAGCCAAACGAAATTGTAGGATCCTATATCGATTGGGACAAGGCGCGGATCACCCGGTAAATTTGTATCACCCGGAAGGCCATTACTTGAAAGGTTTGGTAATTCAGGTGGAGTAATCCCTACTGCTGCGCGAATCGATAAAACAGATACGCCACAGGCACAAACAACGCATTGGGCAACCAAACTGCGAGCCAAGGCCAAATCACGCCCGAATTTCCCAGCGAGACAAAATACTTGCTAAAAAACAAGAAAAACAGGATCACAAAAATCCCTACACCCAGCGAGAACCCCAATCCGCCCCGAGTTTTCCGTCCGGCCACACTCACGGCAATCAAGACCAATATAAAGGTGCTAAATGGCGATGCATACCGTCGATACAACTCCGTCTGCAACAACTCTACATTTGTTGAACCCCGCATTTTCTCTTTGGCAATCATGCTGCGCAACTCGTTCTGATTGAGACTCTGCACATCCTCGATCCGAAAAAAGAAATCTTCCGGGTTAAACGCAATCATCGTATCCATCATCGATTGATATTGAATCTGCTGATTCCCACTGGCCAAAAACTTCCGCTGCCAAACCATTTCTAATCGCCATTTCTTGGCCTCGGGCGACCATCGAATGAAACGACCAAACAAAGAGCTCTTCAATTCCTTCCCCTTATACTCCTCCAACGTCACCCCCACCCCAGAACTATCGTTGTTGTTGAAATACTCCATGTACAAAATCACCCCCGGCTTAATCTGCCTAAAAATGGTAGATTTTGCCTGCGAATAATAATCGCGCATGTAAGCATTTTCGAACCTCACCCGGGCCTTATCGGTAATGGGAATCACCCAAGCATTTAACATGTAGCTACCCATCGCAAGCAAGGCAGCCGTGGCCATGTAGGGCATCAAAATCCTGCGCAACGACATCCCCCCTGCGAGCATAGAGATGATCTCCGTCCTAGAAGCCAATCTCGACGTCATATAGAGCACCGAAATAAAAATAAATATCGGCGAGAATGTATTGAGCAAAGTGGGAATAAAATTGAGGTAATAGACGCTAAAAATCTCACCCACCGGCGCAGACTTTTCCAAAAAATCATCCAGCTTTTCGGCCACATCAAACACCATGATGATCACAATAAAAAGCATCACGGTTACAAAGAAGGTCTCAAGGAATTTCTTTGCGATGTACCAGTCTAACTTTTTAAATTTCATAACGATGCGAGGCGATGCAATCTACTACAATTTTCTCGACACTGTTTTTAGGATGCTATCTTTCCAATGATGGAAATCGCCTTGTAGGATCCTCTCCCTGGCCTGTCGAACCAACCAAAGGTAAAAACGCAAATTCTGAATACTGGCGATGATCGGGCCCATCATTTCATTCGATTGAAATAAATGTCGGACATAGGCTTTACTATACTCCGGCGTGAGCAATGAATCCAAGGGCTCAAAGTCGTCCGCCCACTGCTTATTCTTTATATTGATGATGCCTTCACAAGTAAATACGTTACCATTCCGACCATTCCGGGTGGGCATCACACAATCAAACATATCCACCCCCAACGCAATGGCATTAAGCAAATTTTCCGGTGTTCCCACGCCCATCAAATAGCGCGGCTTATCGTAAGGTAAAATATCCGTGACCAACTCCGTGATGCGATACATATCCTCATGGGGTTCTCCCACGCTCAAGCCCCCAATGGCATAACCTTGGGCATCGTGCTTTAACACATATTCCGCACTTTGTTTGCGCAAATCATCGTAAACACTGCCTTGAACGATGGGCATCAACGCCTGCTCATGTCCGTAAATGGGCTCTGTTTCATTAAACCGCGAAAAGCATCGATCCAACCAGCGATGGGTCATATGCATCGAGTTTTTTGCGTAATCATACTCGCAGGGATAGGGAGTACACTCGTCAAAAGCCATGATAATATCCGCCCCAATGATGCGCTGAATATCCATCACCCGTTCTGGACTAAACATGTGCTTTGATCCATCGATGTGACTGGCGAATTTCACGCCTTCATCGGTGAGTTTGCGCGTCCCCGAAAGCGAATACACTTGGTAACCCCCGCTATCAGTTAATACAGGTCGATCCCAATTGCTGAACCCATGAATCCCACCTGCCTTTTGCAAAATATCGAGGCCCGGCCTCAAATAAAGGTGATAGGTATTGCCTAGGATGATATCGGCATTGATATCATTTTTGTTGAGCAAGAAATTGCGATGCACCCCTTTTACTGTGCCGGCGGTACCCACTGGCATAAAGATGGGGGTTTGGATGCGACCATGCGCAGTATCAATCACACCAGCTCTTGCCTTGGTGAAAGGATCTTTATGTTGTAATACGAAATTCAATTTTGAGCCATCAACGAAATACTGAACAAACGGGGGAAAAGCGCGGAAAGGCTACCCGAATAGTAACTATTGGGCACTCGAACCAAGGCGTTATTGAGGCCGTTGCTCATTTTTAACTCCACCGACATATCTACAAAATCCAAACGAAATTCCATTCCAGCGCCAAATTCATAGTAATAGGTATTGGCTTTTATGGCGATCAGTGGTTTTGATTCACCAATGACCAAACCTTCGTTACTCTGAAAATCATGAGACCATCGAACGCCACCCAAAACGTACATCCTTGTGTTGTTAGGCATATCACTGCGATATTTTATCGTTAGAGGCATATCAAAAGAAATCGTTTCGATTTTAATGTTTGGACCTGGTGTGTGCTGCCAAGTATATTGGATATCACGCTGATGCAATTGCAACATCGTTAGGGTCTTCACTTCCCAATACTTACCCATTCGATAGGCCACTGAACCACCAAATCCCCCACCCGCTTGTCCGCCCGGACGAATACTCTGAATAGAATCGGTGCGCTGCCAAAAAACTGGATCCAACTCCATTTTCATTTTAGCATAGGTACCAGCAAAAGCGATACCCCAAAAGAAATGCTTGCGATAATCCCGATTGTAATCGCGGGGCTGGGAAAACGACTTTCCCGCCACAACCAATAACAATATGAGGACAATTATTTTACGCATGTATACATGGTACAGATACCAAATGTAAGGGGCTTATAGGTAACGTGAGAAAACCCCACAGATTTTGCTTTTTGTACAAATTCTTCGCCTTCTGGAAATGCCGCAACACTCTGAGGCAGATAGGTATAGGCGTTGGTACTGCGCGACAGCATCTTGCCCATCAATGGCAAAATATTTTTGAAATAAAACCAATACAATCGGGAGAAAATCGGGTTTGTTGGCTTGCTAAACTCCAACACCACCATGGGTCCGCCTGGCTTTAACACGCGATGCATTTCGGCCAACCCGGTCAACAAATTCTCAAAATTCCTTACGCCAAAACTCACTGTAACCGCATCAAAATCACCGTCTTGAAAAGGCAATTTCTCTGAATCCGCCTGGGTTAAACGAATGCGCGATGTTAGGTTTTTTTGATTCAGTTTGATCTGACCAAAATCGAGCATCCCTTGACTGATATCCACGCCAACGATGTTAGAACCTTCGATTTTTGTCATTTCGATCGCCAAATCCGCCGTACCCGTTGCCACATCCAAAATGTGCTTTGCGCCGAAGGAATTGACATTCTTCCTCACTTTGGTACGCCAAGAGTAATCTACTCCCAACGACAAAAAGTGATTCAAAAAATCATAGCGCGGAGAAATGTTATCGAACATCTCTTCCACTTGCTGCTTCTTGGAAGCATCAGAATTTGGGTTAGGTTTTACTTGGCTTGACACGATAAAGTTACAAATATACGCAATTTCGAGGGCAGTGACCGACGAATCGAAGTGCAAACACCCCGATATTTGCAGACGCAAAATCGCAACAAATGGACATCAATACCGCAGAATACATTGGAAGTTGGCAAAAGAATGCGGACATGCCTCATACAGAATTGCCCGAATTCGCCTTTATCGGACGCAGTAATGTGGGTAAAAGCAGCTTGATCAACATGCTCACGCAGAGAAATGGGCTGGCCAAAACGAGTTCAACACCGGGCAAAACGCAGAGCATCAACTTGTTTTTGTTGAATAAGAAAATCCAATTCGTGGATTTACCTGGCTATGGCTACGCGAAACTTTCTAAAGACAAACGTGAGATTTTTGGCAAAATGATCAAGCATTATTTGCACGAAAGGGTGAATATGTATTGCTTATTTGTGTTGATCGACCTACGGATTAAGCCGCAACAGATCGACATGGATTTCATCAATGAATGTGGCGAGCACGATATCCCGATGGCTTTGATCGGAACCAAGGCGGACAAACTCAAACCGGCAGAATTGGAGGCCAACAAAGCAGCGATTGATGCAAAATTATTAGAATTCTGGAACGAATTGCCCCCGTTTTTCATCAGCAGCGCAGAAACTAAGGTGGGCCGCGATGAGGTTTGGAACTTCATCAAAGGCACTTTGCCGAAGTAGCGCCTCACTCAATTAAAGTGTGCATCTTCACTGTCGCGGTAAAATGAATCAATTGTCCGCTCGAACTCACGCCCTCGCCACCCATGCTTTTGCCATACGCGTGAAAATTGTAAGAGTTTACTGAATTGTCAATCCCTTCGGTTGGACTCGAATTGGTTTCCATGGAAAAGACCTTACCCAATTTTAAATTGGCCGCTTTTGCCAATCGATTGGCGGATTCCAAGGCATCGGCAACAGCCATTTCTTGGGCTTGCCTCACAAAATTCGCCCCTTCTGTGTGAAAATAGGAAACCTTTTCAATTTCATAAATTTTGGTTTTCAGCACCGCCTCTGTAAAATTCTGCATCGCAGCGAGTTCTTTCAGCGTGAAAATGATTTTCTGGGACGACTCAAAACCCACAAAAACTTCTTTCTTCAGTGCGGCATCCCAGCGCATTACTTTATCAGTTGAAATGAGACTCACTTTGATTTCATTGGTATCTAACACATATTTTTTGGTGATGGCCAAAACCGCTGATGCAGTCTTCTGATTTTCGTTGATCGCCTCTCTCAGCGTGGGCCTCACAAATTTCATCGCGAGCGTAATTTCTGCTGCATTCGGGAATACAGTCACCTTCCCAACACCTGTTACATAGATTTTTGGTAAATTCTGTTGTGCCATAGCACTCGGGGCGATGAGGCAGATTGCCATCAAACAATAAAATATCTTTTTCATAGGCTTTTCACTATAACGCCATGAAATTCTATTTATTGTTTCACGCATCGTTTGAAAATCAAACGAAAAGAACTACAAACTTCCAGGCCAAAAATGCATCCACCTCATGTTGTAATTCTAGCGCGGTTTGCATTTCGCGTTGTTATAGGGCAGCTACAGCGCACAACCATTCGACGACAATTATCTATTTTGCGACGCCAGAGCCGCGGCTCTGTATTGTGCAATCGCATAACGACTATCCAATTCGCGTATTTAATTGACTAGTGCTACACAAAACGCTCCAAAGACAAACGAGTGAAATTCAGCAAAATGATCAACTCCTATTTGCACGAAAGAGTGAATTTATTTCGCTTATCCGTTTTGTGCAACTTGTGAATCAAAACGCAGCAAATCGACTAGGATTTCCAGTCCGGACCGACGTACTTATCAATTTAACTCCTTAGGATTTTTTCCATCTTCCGCCCTTTCGCCAATTCATCCACCAATTTATCCAAGTAACGAACTTTCCGCGTCAAAGGATTCTCAATTTCTTCAATTCTGTAACCACATATCAAACCTGTGATGAGGTTTGCACTGGGATTTAGTTGAGCTAGCGCAAAAAATGCTTCAAAGGTTACGTTTTCGTCAATGAGTTTCGAGATCCTATCATCGTTAAAACCAGTGAGCCATTCAATCACTTGATCCAATTCCTCTTTTGTTCTGCCTTTTCTCTCCAACTTCGCCAAATAAAGTGGATAAACAGTAGCAAAGGTCATCTTCGCCATTTTTTCATTGTGAGCAGCTGTAATTTCAATCATAAGGTTGGCGATCCAGAGTCATTGGAACATTATATTTTGATAAAGCTTTGTCAAACTGAGATTTTGTAAGTGGTCCGAGAACCATTTTCGATTTGTGTATTATTAACCAAAAATACATCGAGTCCCTCCCATTGAAATAGTGTGTCTCGCTGTATAATGGATCGTCCTTCATCTTTGGCCTCTGAGAAGCGATAATAAAATCATCATTGAAATTATAACTAATGATATTTGCCGGTATTTCTCTTCCTGTCGCTGAATGACAAAAAATGTCATTCAGGTCTCGGCCCTCTTCGCGTAAAAAATAATTTCCACTAAGTTCTTTTGTGCTGTCAGAGCATGACGATAAAAAAATAGAAAATAAAACAATTAAAAATATTCGTGTTTGGGGGTATCCCACTAGGCTACTTTCTGTCCTCACTTGAGTAGTTAGATATTTCGTCATCAGTGTCTTATGTTATATTAAAACATTGAACTGTCGATTAATCATTGAATAATTTTTATGCTTAGTCAACGGATGAAGGAATTTTTAGTTTGTTTAATTTGATTTTATCTGTTAGATAAAAAACAAAATAAACAACAATGATCCAAGGTGAACAAAATACGAATGCAAAAATCGCCTTCAAAGGCCAACCTATCCCCAAAATACTTCTTTGGATACTTTTTACTTTGTCCATATTCTCAGGAATAACATTACCATAAAATTCGGCTTCATTCATTCCGTCAATATCATACCCATAATGTTCAAGTAGCATTAAGTCAGAAGTATAACTCCACCATGCAAATACTAATACAATTACTGCATTTAGAAATAAACCAATTGTCAAATAGGTAAGAAATTTATACCTGATTTTTGTCGTTCTTATTTTTCTCAATAAAAGTATAGGACATAAAAGAATTCCAACAAACAGCGAAAAAGAAACAAATGCGATTAATTTTTCCATTCAAATTTCCTAAAGTCGTTTTTCAGTCTCTCGATTTTTCGACAAGCTTCGGCAAAAATCACCCCATCTTGGGAAACAACCAACCCTTGGCCGAAGCAATCAACTCCTGCATCGGAACCACCTTGTGATTGATATCGTAGGCAGCCAAAAATGCATCCACCTCATGTTGTAATTCTGGTGCGGTTTGCATTTCGCGTTGTTTTATGGCAGCTACCCCGCACAACCACTCCACCGCCAAAATATTCTCAACGTTCTCAATAACCCTCAACAACTTGGTCGCCGCGTTCGCCCCCATACTCACATGGTCTTCTTGTCCGTTCGAACTCATGATGCTATCCACCGATGCCGGCGTACACAACTGCTTGTTCTGCGAAGCCAAAGCCGCCGCACTGTACTGAGCAATCATATATCCACTGTCCAAACCTGCTCCATCGGCCAAATAAGGCGACAACCCCCGCTGTCCGCTCACCAGCAAATACGTCCTGCGTTCACTGATACTACCCAACTCCGACAGTGCCATCGCCGCGTAATCCAAGGTCAAAGCCAGGGGCTGTCCGTGAAAATTACCCCCGCTCAACACACAATCCTCCTCTTCAAACACATTGGGATTGTCCGTTACCGAATTCAACTCCGTTTCCCACACATCCAAACAGTGATCCAAGGCATCGTAAGAGGCACCATGAACTTGAGGAATACAACGGAAACTATAAGGGTCTTGCACCTGTTTTTTGGGTTGCTTTGCGATGGGCGAATTCTCCAAAATCGCGCGCATTTCAGCAGCCGCCGATATCTGTCCAGCATGAGGTCTTACGCGATGTATGGGCGATTGAAAGGGATCCATCCGACAGTCAAAAGCATCCACGCTGAGGGCGCTCACCTTTGGCAATTGTTTGAAAATTTGTCTAATTCTGCGGTAGGCTTCCACCGCATGGGCCAGCATAAATTGGGTTCCGTTGATCAAGCCCAATGCCTCCTTGGGTCCGAGTTGCAATGGCTTCCAGTTGTTTTGCGCCAACCATTGCTCACCTGAAATTTCACCATGCTGGGGATGTCTCAAATATCCTTTTCCAATCAGCGGAAGCACCATTTGAGAAAGGGGTGCGAGGTCGCCAGAGGCACCGAGCGATCCCTGCTCCGTAACCACCGGGAACCAACCTTGGTTGTACATCGCCGATAATTTTTCGAATATCTCAGGTCGAATCGCCGAATACCCCTTGCTCATATTGAGCATTTTGAGCCAAAGCATATTTCGAACCAGCTCAAACGACAAGGGTTTCCCCACGCCAGCTGCATGCGTGATGAGCAAATTTTCTTGCAGGGCCGACAAATCCTCTCTGGAAATTTCAACATTTTGCAAGGACCCAAAACCGGTATTTACACCGTAAACCGGTGAAGTTGCTTTATCTAAATATGATTCCAAAAATGCCACGCTGCGATCCATCCGTTCCCGAACTTCCATCGATAGTTCAACGGGCTGCTGCAATGCCTCAATGGCTTCCTGCAATGTATAAAATGATTTCATTTTGTGATATTAATCGTTTAATATAAAGTCTGTTTGAATTTTAAATCGAAGTCGAAATTATATTTGCGATGTCCTCCAAAGAGCCTGTCACCTGTTCACCCGTTACCAAATTCTTAAGCGCTACTTTATTTGCTTGTAACTCTTCGTTTCCGATGATGACCGCAAATCCCATTTTTTTGTCGTTCGCATAATCCAACTGTTTTTTCAATTTTGGGGTTCCTGGATACAATTCTGCGGCAAGGCCAAGCGCGCGAAGCGCGCGGGCCACATCAGCCCCAAACGCCAAACACGCATCGTCCATCGCACAAACCAAAACTCCACCCACCGCTTGCTCCATCGCATCAAACAATCCCGCCGCCTCCATCGTATCGTATACCCGATCCAAGCCAAAACTCACCCCCACGCCTGAAACATCCTTCAAGCCAAAAACACCCGTTAGATTATCGTACCTACCGCCCCCACCGATGCTTCCCAATCTAAAATCCGATGGCAATCTGCCGTCTACCGCCTCCACCTCAAACACCGCGCCCGTATAGTAACTCAAGCCCCTAGCCAACGTAAAATCCAATTCCACATTGCCCGTATCCGCCAACAATCCAAAAATCGTTTCCAACTCACTTAAACCCTTCGACAAAGCATCGCCTTGTAAAAAATCCGTGCCGCCCGCCAACAACATTTTGTCAGCATTACCACTCACCGACTTGCTATCCCAAAGCCATTTCCAGGCATTCAACGACATCGACAAACCCTTCTCCTCCAGTTCTTTGGCAACGCCCTCAAAGCCGATTTTATCGGCCTTATCAATGATGATCATAAACGCATTCCAATTCTCTCGAGTGCCCAAAACACCCATAAAAGCGTCCAATATCCCACGATGATTGATGCGAATCTTTACGCCCAAATCCAGTGCCGCAAACACCTCCTGATACATCTCCACCAATTCCGCCTCCGATACTACCGAATTGGCACCCACCACATCTATATCGCACTGCCAAAACTCACGATACCTGCCCTTCTGAGGTCGGTCCGCCCGCCAAACCGGCTGCATCTGATACCGCTTAAATGGAAACACAATTTCGTTGCGATTCATCACCACAAAACGCGCCAAAGGAACCGTTAAATCATAACGCAACCCACGATCCGAAATCTGGGGAGTGAGGCCCTTACTGTCTTTCGACGATAACAACGATGCGTCTGCCTTCGACAAAAAATCGCCAGAATTCAGGACTTTAAATAAGAGCTGATCGCCCTCATTGCCATATTTACCTTGCAAAGTGCGAAGGTTTTCCAACGATGGCGTTTCCAACGCACCAAATCCATGAGAAACGAACACCCTTTCCATCACAGACAAAATGTACTTTCTGCGCTGCATCACACTGGGTGAAAAATCTCTCGTTCCCGAGGGCAAACTGGGCTTTTCCATGATGCGAAGTTAACATTCAAGTACCAAAGGGATAAATCTGTTACGAATTTTACAAAAATCAAATCTGCTTTGGCACCATATTTGGAATACTTTTGCTGAAATGAAAAAACACATTACCGCATTTTTAATCGCTGCATTGGCCTTCGCCCCTAGCCTATTTGGCCAAGACGCCACCCAGGAAGCACCGTCTGTGAATGTCAAAAATATCGATGGCGCCCCCATCAACTTTAATTCAACTATAGAAAAAGGAAAGATAACCATCGTTTCTTTCTGGGCTACATGGTGCGGACCTTGTATTAAAGAATTACAAGCCATCGACGAGCATTATGCCGATTGGCAAACGAAATACAATGTCAAATTGGTTGCGGTGAGCATCGACGATGCAAGAAACAGTCGCAAAGTGAAGCCAAAAGTATTGGCCGAAAACTGGCAGTATCAAATCATATTGGATGAGAATATGGATTTGGCGCGCGCGATGAATGTAAATAACCCACCAATGACCTTCATTTATGATAAAAATGGAAAGTTGGTTTTCACACACCAAGGATACACTCCTGGCGCTGAAGAAGAAGTAGAAGCCAAATTGGCTGAATTGTCGAAATAACAATTACCTCATCGGGATTTCCACGACGAGAACATCCGCTCCCTCTGAAGTCGTGAAATCCAATTGATCAAGTTCCCAAAGTCCAATCGCATCGCGACGTTCTAATTTGAAACCATTCACCTCCACAGATCCCTCAATTACAAAAATATAGGCACCTTGATATTCACCATGTAAATCATATTTGGCATCTCCATTGGCAGGCATATCTTGTCGAACAAAATACGTCTCTTGTTGCGCCTTAATGGAATCCCCACCCGTTGGTGTCACCAAATATTGCCATTTCCCAGCTCTACCCTCTACATCAAAAAAACGTTGGTCATAACTCGGCGTTAGGTTGTGCGCACGAGGAAAAACCCAAATCTGCAACAACTTACTCTCCTCCGTTTTGCTACTATTCACCTCGCTGTGCGTAATTCCCGTTCCGGCGGTCATGTGTTGCACCTCCCCCGCTTTGATCACCTCTGTATGTCCCATCGAATCTTTGTGCTGCAGCTCACCCGACAACATAATGGTAACGATTTCCATATTGTCGTGTGGATGCATACCAAAACCCATGTTGGGCGCAATAATATCATCGTTCAAAACCCGCAACGCCCCAAAATGAATCTTCTCAGGATCGTACCAATGTGCAAAACTGAAACTAAACTTGGAATCGAGCCAAGCCATTTTATTGACGCCTCTTTCGTTTGCTGGGTGGAATTTATATTTCATAGTTAAAATCAATATTTGTTACAACAAAAATACGTCAAATCTCATCACATCTCGATGTAAAAACGCCAAAATCAAGATTCAAAAACCTCTTCCGGCAAAGGAATTTTATCGTTTGTTTCGATGAGCACCCCGCCAACCCCTGCCGCGGCTGCGGCATCCAAATCGCGCTGTTTGTCGCCAATAATCAAACATTGCGCAGGATCCAAATCAAATTTATGGAGTCCCTTTTCAACCATCAGACTACCCGGTTTGCGGCATAAGCATCGACCAGAAAAATCGGGATGATGGGGACAGAAATAAAATTGGGCGATGCTAAATCCAGCTTGAACGCAAAGACCCTGCACATATTGATGGATTCCATGAACTGTTTCTTCCGTGTACAAACCCTTGTCGATCCCCGCTTGATTCGTCACCACAATCAACAAATACCCCGCGTCGTGCCACACTTTTAGCGTTTCGACTACCCCTGGCAACACCGTAAATTCGGCCAAGCTCTTGGTATAATCGCCTGGATCATGATTGATTACACCGTCCCGATCTAAAAATAACGCCTTTTTGCCGACAACTGATTCGCCCATTTTTTTCATTTCCCTGCAAAATAACTTATTTTCGCTCACTCAATCACATGTCGAAGTATCTAGTTATCATCCCAACCTACAACGAAATCGAAAATATCGAGAGAATGGTCCATACGGTGATGGCGCTAGAGAAGGATATTGACCTCCTTGTGGTTGACGATAATTCGCCCGATGGCACTGCAAATCAAGTAGATTCGATGATGGCGCAATACAATGGCGAACGATCAAAATTAAACATCCTTAAACGCCAAGAAAAAAACGGACTAGGTACTGCCTACATCGCCGGATTTCATTGGGCTTTAGACAAAGGATACGAATACATTTGTGAGATGGATTGCGATTTTTCTCATCCGGTGGACCAGCTGCCGAATTTGATTGCGAAGTGTGAGGCGGGTGCCGATGTTTGCGTAGGTTCTCGATATTTTGGTGGCGTTGTTAACGTTGTCAACTGGCCCATGGGTCGCGTTTTGATGAGTTACTACGCGAGCAAATATGTCAAATTAATTACTGGATTAAATATTGCCGACACCACAGCGGGTTTTGTGTGTTATAAGCGAAAAGTGTTGGAGACCATTGGCATCGACGATATCAAATTCCGTGGCTATGCTTTCCAAATAGAAATGAAATTCCGCAGCAATTGCAGAGGGTTTATCATTCAAGAACATCCGATTATTTTCACAGATCGTACCGCTGGGACTTCAAAGATGAGTACCAAGATTTTCCGTGAGGCCCTGTTTGGCGTCATCGAATTAAAATTGAAACGTATTTTCGGCAGAATTTAATTGATGCGATGATGTTGAACCGAACGACAGGCGTTTCGATACTTCAGCATCCGATTTCCTTAGCAATTTTATTTTTCTTCTTGTCGATGGGTATCCACCTCATTGGGCTCGACGCGCTCAGTCTAACCTCCGACGAGTGTTTTAGCATTTATCACGCTCAGATGTCGCCCCGACTCATCTACCAGCACCTTTCCACCGGCAACAACCCACCTCTTCACGAATGGATTTTGCATTATTGGATGCTTTGGTTTGGCGATAGCGCTTTTGCTGTCCGATTTCTTTCTCTGATTTTCAGTAGCCTAACAACGGCATTGATTTTCGTCTTGGGGACACAGATTTCTGCGGCACGCTCGGAAGAAAACGCGGCAAATTCAAGCACTGGAATGATTGCCGCGATTCTGTTTTTATCAAGCAATTACTCCACCTTTTTGGCCCACGAGGCAAGGACATACAACCTCACTTTGTTTTTGGGTGTTTTAAGTACGATTGCATTTATTGGCGCTTTGAAATACGGCAAAATCAAGCATTTTCTCATTTACGGACTGATTGGCGGACTCTTATGTTTGTCGCATTTCTTTGGCATTTGGCTTTTACTCGCCCAGGGAAGTTTTTGGTTATTGTGGAACAAAGAAAGTCGACCAGCATTAAAAAGCATAATTTGGGCTGCTTTGGGTTTCGGAATTGCATTTGGATGGTACATCCCCAATTTGTGGTATCGATTTGTGGATAGCGCGTCCCAGGGCACCTGGGTAAACCCAGCGCCCTGGGACGCACCCTATTTCACTTTATGGAAATACCTCAACACCCCCATTGCCACCATCTTGGGCATGGTCATCACACTGTGGTTGTTCATTCGCACAACCCTTCAAAAATCCACACCTCAAAGCAACCCCACTGCTAAATTAATTCTATGGTTGTTTGCCTTGCCATTTTTTGGACAGTGGCTACTCAGCTTGAACCATCCGTGGTCTATCCCCATGTTCACGGAGCGATACGCGTCTATCACCTTGCCTTTTTTGTGTTTGATGATTGCGATGGGACTGTCTGGGTTGCGTGAATATTACAACCAGAGGTTATACAACTTTGCACTGGCTCTTTTCTTTTCCACCATACTCTCAGGAAAGAACTTTACCCCTGCTAACCAAGCCAGCGCAAAAGAAGCCTTACAAACCGCAAAGGTCAGCCTAGGTGGGAATTGGCGGAAAACACCCATCATATTAGAACCTTATCATTCCGCATTTCAAGTGTTGTATTACGCCGACCATAATCGGTTTAAACAGTATCAATTCAAACAACATCAACCCCACCTGATTTACGACCACCTCGCATCGCAGTTGAGTCATTCAAATATTTGGATTTTGAAAACCGCAAAAAGCCTTGACAGCCTTGGATTATCGAGTAAAAGTCAATTAACCTACCTGCGATTTGGCACTGTAAAATCAGCCAATACGGTACAAATCGAACAGCAATTAGAAAAATTGACGAACACCGGAGGTAACATCAAGGGCATTACGATTCAAATTCCAAAGCGACTTTGGGGCACAACCGAAATCACTTCAGAAGCCGAATTTTGGCTCATTGAGAGAAAATAACCGTATATTTGCAGCACTTTTCCAAATGGAAGGCGAACCCCGAAGTATAATCCAGAACCATGATGCGCGTATACTATCAGCGTC
>JBEGUW010000021.1:0-33027 GCA_041178665.1 Bacteroidota bacterium | reverse complement strand
TTTGCTGTTGATGCCATCGTAAACGGGTTTCAAATCCACACGAAGTTTATTGATATAAGCGATGGTGATCTTGTATAACAGATCAGATTCCAACTTTTTCGCTGAAGGTTTAGCCAAGAATTTGGCCATTCTGCCTTTGTCGGATAAAATTGACTTAGCGAACAATACTTCAGCAACTGCACTTGCATTGTCTTTGTATTTTTTCATCAAAGCGACTAAATCTGCAGGTAATAAGGTTGGGTCAAGGTCTTTGTAAAGGTGATCCAATACCGCGGCCAACACTTCTTTTTCGATGGCAGGGTAGAACTCTTTGTAGATTTCATCGAGGTTGCGCAACATACCATTAGACATTGCAGTATCGGGTTTTCCAGAGGCAACGGCATCGGCAATGGCCTTGATCGACATAGCAAACGACATCGGCTGGCTATTTGAAATACCATCTTGGAAGTAAACTGGGTATAGACCATAGGTATACAATTCGCGGTAGGCTTCATCGTATAGAGAAGTTACATCGCCGTAAACATCCGTCTTTTTGTTTTCACGCATCCAGCGCTCAAAAGAGAGTTCAGCGGCTTTTCTTGTATCGTACAATCCACCTGGCTTTGACAAATCATTGGCTTCGCCGTTAAATTTGTTCCAATAGTTTCCGATACCAGCCAAACGATCTGAGTACATCAAACGAACTGACTCGTCCTGCTTCATGTATTTTTCGTACACGTCCATGATATCGCGGCGCAGGGCAACACGCATCGGACGCTCTTTGCTACCAAGGTATTTGATGCCTTCGCTATAAGTATAACGGGTAGTACGACCTGGATAACCCATGATCATGGCATAATCGCCGGTTTTCATTCCGCCGATGTTGATCGCCAAGTGGTGTTGTGGGCTAAAGGGCTTGTTGGCAGGGGTGAAATCTGCGGGTTTGTTGTTTGCGTTGGCATAAATGCGGAACATACTAAAATCGCAAGTATGACGGGGCCAACGCCAGTTGTCGGTCTCACCACCAAATTTTCCTACACTTTCTGGCGGGGTTCCAACCAAACGAATGTCGCGGTATACTTCATAGTACATCGCTAGGTATTGATTTCCGTTGTAGAAAGAGGAAATTTCCACCACATAGTTATTGCGTTCTTCACCTAGTCCGGCGATGGCAGCTTCTTTTGCTTTGGCGATTTGAGCCATTACGGCTTTTGCGCGGGTGGCTTCGTCTTGGTTGATGGCGATATTGTTTAGGACAATCGCGGTAACATCTTCGATTTTTTTAAGCAATCCGATATTGAAATTGGCTTTGCGTTCGGCTTGTTGATTGGCGGCCCAGAAACCATTTTTTAGGATGTTGTCTTCGTTGGTAGAAAGTTCCTGAATGGCACCGTAACCGCAGTGGTGGTTGGTGAGGAACAATCCTTGACTTGAGATGACTTCACCGGTGCAGAACATACGTCCTTGTTTCGACATTAATCGAACGATGGCGTCTTTTACAGATGCGTGATTTACCGCGTAGATATCGTCGGCCGACAATTTCAAACCACGGGCTTGCATTGGATCTTGAATTTTTTGTAGCAAGGTTAGGGGCCACATGCCTTCATCGGCTCTCAGCTGAAAAATCGCTGTAAAAGCCAAGGCTAAACTTAATATGCGTTGTTTCATAATGTTATAAGTCGCAAATTAACTCATTTTTGGCTAGAAGTTGATGTTTCGCTGTCTGATTTGGCTTGCTTTTAAACGAAACTTTTTGATGATGCCACCGGTAAAATGTCGGAAATTTGAGGGAATGTCTTTGGTTGTTTTCACAGAAATGGGTTTTTACTGTCCGCAGGCGGACGTATACATAGATCCGTTGCGAAAGGTTTCCAAGGCGATTGTTACGCATGCACACAGCGACCATGCTAGGCCGGGGATGGGTCATTATTTATGCGAATCCAGCGGCGTTGAGATTATGAAACTCCGTTTGGGAAAAGGGATTGTGGTGCAAGGGTTGGCCTATGGCGAAACGATTTTTATGAATGGGGTTGAAATTGCTTTGTTTCCTGCCGGACATGTGCCAGGCAGCGCGCAGGTTCGACTTTCGTATCTTGGAGAGGTTTGGGTAATTAGTGGGGACTATAAAACGTTAGCCGATGGGTTATCGCCGGCTTTTGAATCTGTTCGATGCCACCACTTCGTAACCGAGAGCACTTTTGGCTTGCCGATATTTCACTGGAAGCCCCAAGATGAGGTTTTTCGCGATATGAATGCTTGGTGGCAAGAGAATGCGACAAACGGATTAACCTCGATTATGCTGGGATATTCGTTGGGTAAAGCGCAGCGCATCATGAAGTATTTGGACCGAGGCATAGGTGATGTGATTTGTCATTCCGCCATTGCTGATGCCAACGTAGCACTAGAGAGCAGCGGTTTTACATTTGGTTCGTGGACAGAGGCGGGGAAAGCAGTTGTAGAATTTGGTTCGGAGTTATTGTCGCGTTCACTACTGATTTGTCCGCCTAACGCCTTAAACGGCCCCTTAATGCAGCAAATTGGCAAGCATTCATTGGCAAATTGCAGTGGTTGGATGGCGGTGCGCAAGTCGAAAAATTGGGGAGGGGTCGACAAGGGATTTGTGTTAAGCGATCACGCTGATTGGTCTCAATTGCTGGAGGCTGTTTCTGCATCTTGCGCAGAGCATGTATATGTTACACATGGGTTTACGGATGTTTTTTCTCGGTACCTGAGAGAGAATTTGTCGATCAACGCTGAAGTTGTAAGAGTGGGTCATTGGAATAGGACAGAGGAATGAAGCGGTTTTCTCTATTAATCGATGCGTTGCTGTTGTTGCGATTTGAAAAGGACAAGCAAGTAGTGTGGGCCGATTTTATCCGAAACAATCAGGAAAACGAATTTTATGTTGGAATGGCAACAGCACTTTTGAAAAACGAATGCCCTAAAGGTGTTATTTCATCAAAAAACCTCAAATTACTGGCAATGGAAACAGTGGGAATTCCCAATTGGTTGTTGGATGAGAGCAAGCATTTTGTGGGTGATATGTCGGAGACTATTGCACTGATTTTGTCGCCATTGCAATCTGAGAGTGATGTAGATATTGGATTAAATGACGTCCTAACGGCGATGGATGATTTAAGATTCAGGGATTCGAATGAAATTTGTGATTGGATCGTTTCACAATGGCAGAACTTATCGGCAAGAGAAATACAGGTGTTCAACAAATTGGTAACGGGCAGTTTTCGCAGTCCTTTTTCACCTGCAAGTTTTTCGGACGTCGAAATTCACTTTGAGCCCATCGAATTAAAATTGGTTTTACTTTATGCCGAAAGGGGTAGAGTTGACGGACGAAATGGTTTTACAGAGTTTACGATGGGCATTGGCTCGGCTTCGGGTTGGGTTACATTTTCTAAAGTTGCGGTTCAGCTTGCTGAATTGGAGAGGGCATCCATCGAGCAGTGGATTATTGAAAATACCCAAGAAAAATTTGGACCGGTGCATCGACTTCCTGCGGTCCAGATTTTTACAATTGAATGTCGCTCAATAATTGAAAGCAAAAGAAATAAATCAGGCTATCGAGTTACTGATGCCACGTTGATTTCATGGGAAAATGGCGCGTCTGTAGAACAGGTTACAACCATTGATTCGCTTAGAGCGATTCTCCCCAAGCGCTAGGATTTTCGGCAAAACGATTCACTGTAGCCAGCTCGTTGTCTTGAATAAATCCATGCTCTGCCGCCACTTTTGTAAGTGTTGGGAGGTTTGTAAGCGTGTGGACAGGGATGCCGGCATTTACAAATTTTTCCATAGCATTGGCAAATCCGTAGGTGAATAGCGCTACGATACCAACGACCTCGGCACCTGCATTTTGAACACCTTCTACGGCTTGGAAGCTACTTTTTCCTGTTGAGATCAAATCTTCCACCAAAACAATTTTGTCGCCCGGATTCATTTCACCCTCCACCTGATTCTTTAAACCGTGTTTTTTGGGCTCAGGCCTAACGTAGCAATACGGCATGTTCAGTTTGTCGGCTGCCAAGGCTCCATGGGCGATTCCTGCGGTTGCAATACCGGCAATGCGGGTTGCTTCGGGGAATTCGCGTTGGATCAATTGGGCGAGTTCTTCAGCCACAAATGTGCGCACTTCGGGGTAGGATAGCACCATTCTGTTATCACAGTAGATGGGAGAAAGGATGCCAGAAGTCCAAGTGAATGGTTCTGAAGGACTTAGTTTTACTGCCTTTATTTCTAAGAGAAATTTTGCTAATTTTGCGGCTTGATTGGACATGGAAGCGCAAAGTTATAAAATCTATTTCAACGACGGTGCTTTGGTTATTGCAGATTCTCCAGAAGCATTGCGTGGATTGGGCAATTTGTATTTTATTGGGGATGATGAACTGCAGAAGAGCTTTAAAATTTTGCTTTCGTCACAAAACAATGGAAAACCTTTGCATTTTGGGCTGATTTGCCCCGACCCTAGAGCAACTATTTTGCAGTTTATGGAAGACTTTACTGTTATTCAGGCTGCCGGAGGATTAGTTTTTAATAAGGAAGATCAATTATTAACGATAAAGCGGAATGGGTTGTGGGATTTGCCGAAGGGTAAAATCGAACGACATGAGGACCAGATGGCTGCGGCGTTGAGAGAAGTGATGGAGGAGACGGGCATCAACATGATTAATATTAGTGATAAGATTGGTGAGACTTACCATGTTTATTACGAGGATGATATTTTACTCCTCAAAGAAACCCATTGGTATTTGATGAACAGTCATGGCAAGGGAACTTTGAAACCTCAACTAGAAGAAGGTATCTCCGAAGTGAAATTTGCGAATTTAGACTGGTTTAAGACCACTGAGTTCAATTCCTATCAAAGCGTGCACGATGTGATCAGAAAGTGCCTTAGCCGCTTCAAGGCTGGGGTATAACGCCTTCCGGCAGGTATCTTCCGTAATCGGCTTTGTAGATAATCAAGTCCCTCACTAGGGTGCTGCTGATATAGCTGAGTTCAGGGTTACACATAATAAATACCGTTTCAATTTCGTCCCAAAGGGCTTTGTTTAACTGGGCGATGTGCGACTCATAATCGAAGTCGGTCCCATTTCTTAGCCCACGCAGTAAGAATTTGGCATTGTGTTTTTTGCAAAAGTCAACGGTTAACCCCTCGTAATCTGCAATTTCCACTTTTGGATTATTCGCAAATGCAATTTTGATCCATTCCTTGCGTAAGGCGAGGTCGAATAGGGTCGTTTTTTTGGTGTTCACACCCACGGCGACAATGATTTTGTCGAACATAGTACTCGCGCGGTTGATGATATCAACATGCCCTATAGTGATTGGGTCGAAGGTTCCTGGAAAAACGGCAATCTTGCTCATGGCGTTTGGGTATATCAGAAATCGAGGTGTTTTGCGATTATTCTTTTGCGAATATAGTCATTGTGGTACTGCCATATTCCTTTTTCAACAATTCCTGTTCGGCAAATACCAGTTGGGGTTTGTGTTCGATGATCAACCAGCCTTGATCGGCGAGTAGGGGCAATAAAATGGAAACCAGGCCTTGAATGTCGGGCATATCATACGGTGGATCGGCAAAAATGATATCAAATGGGGGCATACTGAGCCCTATCTTTTCGATCGATTTTTGGGGTGTGAGCGCATCGCCGAAAATAACATGCCATTGGTTGAGCTCCCAACTTTTTTGAATGGCCTTTTGATGCGTGATATTTTTCTTGTCCTTGTCGATGCTTATCACCTGCGTCGCGCCTCTTGAAAGAAATTCCAAGGCAACAATTCCGGAGCCTGAGAAAAGATCCAATATGTGGGTTTCGCTGATTCCCTTTTGGTGGTTGAGAGTGTTAAACAACGATTCTCGAACCCTATCCGTAGACGGCCTTACGTGGTTGGCAAATTGGGCAGGGATGATTCTGCTTGTTAAATGGCCACCGGTGATGCGCATGTGGAGAGTTTAATTAGCGGTGCAACGATGTGCAGCAGCGGGGGGACCTCGTTATTCGACCAAGGAAATTGGGGCGATGAAACTTTAACTTGAGGCACAAATTTGTGCATGGCTAGGTGTGCTGCCGCAATTTGGGATTGATCGCAATGTACGGTGAGTGCAAATTGCTCTTGTGTTAATTTAGTATCGTGAAAAGGCAGTAATCCGAAATAAAGATGTTCTTGGATATTGCTACTTGTATAGGAATTTGAAAATACCAAATCGCCATTTTGGTAAGCAAATACAATGGCTGTTTGGTCGTGGAACCACAGATAGGAGGAATATTCCGCGGCCGTGGCATATTGTTTTGAAATGGCCAAAAGTCCTTCGGCAATGTGCAGTTTAGGCTGTGATGGCTTTAAGGGCTGATGCTTTTGCTTGGGTTCAAATGCCAGCGTCATTTGATTTTGGATGCTTCGCTTTATTGGTTGAATCATTCCAGGAATGGCCGTTTCAGAAAATAGGGTTGGCAACAATTGAAATCCACCCTCCAATTCTATCCATATCACATTGTTATCCAGTTGGTTGGGATGTTTGATTATTTCGTAACCCAGCGATGTATTTCCGGTACCAAGTTTTAAATAGTGAACGGTATCATCGTGGTAAACACCCCAAACCTGTTCGCAGGACGAAGGACCGGGGAGTGTATGAGACCATAAAATATTCACAGCAGCAAAGGTAGTTTAAAATGCTAAAACACAGTACCTACGCTCAATCGCATGCGGAAAGAGAGATAGTCGTCTCCCGGCTGGACGGCGTTTCTCCAAATAGGGAACTCCACTTTTACATTCAGGGGTTTACTTGCTCTCATGGCTTTGTTTTTAAACAGAACATTGAAGTTTTTTAGGTTCACATTGGCTCCAAAACCCGCATCGGCCAGCAATCCACTATACACGGATTTTGTCATTGTTTCACCCAAGGCGTTACGAGATTTCAATGGCATTCCGATGCATCCTGCATCCCCAAAGAAATAAGGATTTATGGCAATGATTTTTACCTTGGGCACCCATTTAAATAAAGCCGTGATATCCCAATTTGCGTTAATGGCAGCCCCTTGATTGCCTCGGAAAAAGGCGAGAATCGTATCGGAGCCATTGGCTTGCTTCACCGACTTAGGGATGCTGTAATTATCGAATCCTCTTAGGTTTAGTCCGCCATTGACTTGGATAGATTGGTTGACAGCGTTTCTGCTTGACTGATTCGCATTCCAATTGATCATGCCAAAATCTCTGTAATTGCCATTGTTAAATGACTCTTCGGGATTTGCACTCGCTGCGTATAAAACCGATTCTGGCGTGGGGTTAGTGCCGCCACCGTAATTGACAACAGAGCGAAGGCGTAAATTGGTTTTCCCGATGGGTTGATAGTGTTTCCATTCCAATTGCACGTAGCCATATTGAGTTTCACTCCAGGGAGACGACAATCGAACATCGCATCGAATATTACCCGACCTACCCCATCCGGCATAGGCCTGTTGCACAAATAAATTTAAGTTGATATTCTGCAAATAGCTCCAGCGATTGGCCGTGGGTAAATAACCGTTTAATGCGCTTTGTTGAGGGAAATAGGGGTCTTTTCCGCTTAAAACACCCGCCGAATCCCAAGGGTTGTAAAGTGCGTTGCTGCGATTTTCAGAACTTAAGTCGGTATGGTAGCGCTGACTCATTTTGCCTGATACGCCGTAACTTGTTTTTCCTGCTTGGTCATACCATCCAAACTCGTTACCATTGATGTTGTTATATAACATCGATTTGATGAAATAGGTTCCACCACCGCGGGTTTGGTGGGTAAACGACATCCTGTAATTGAACGCTGTGGTGGGATTGCTATACTTTGCTCCGATGCCGGTTTTTGCCCATGCTCCGAGTTCGAATTGCTTTCTTCGACCTGCATATTGACCGTCGATGATGCCTCCAACGAGAAGACCATTTGCGCCATTAATTCTAACATCGGGCCTACCTTTCCATTGATAAACGCCGAGATAACTTGTGTTTGCTCCGTTACCGAGATCCCATTTCCATTCGTTTCTGTTCTTCCACACATTGTCGGTTCGATTGATATCGGCCAATCGACCGCTACGATCCAACCAAACCTGACGCAATTCACCCGCAACGGGCATGTCGATGTCGAAGGTATAAGTGGTTCTCAGCTTATCCCAACCAATCCAGGGTCTGAGGTTATATCTGCCGGGTTTTTCGTATTGATTTACTGGAATTGTAATGGAATAAAAAACATCGCTGGCCAATATCGCTTTGGAGTTTTTGGGCATTTTGGCGGTTTTTGGTGCATCGATTGGACGGATTAAGAAATCGATATCCACGGGCATCACCATTGTTCCATTTCGCGCAATAGTGACTCTATAACGATTGCTATTTGGCCTTAAGGGTGTGATTTTCTTGATGCCATAATCGGCGGCTTTGGTGGAAATAAACCACTGATCGAAGAAGGTATTTAGGTCGGTTTGTGCGCTTTGGGTAACCGTATTTCTGAAATCATCGATGTAGGGGTGACAGAATTTCCATTCGCTTACATAATCTTTCATTGCTTGCAGAAACACCGAATCGCCGAGGGTATACTGCAGGTTATAGAGCATCGAAGCCGTTTTATAATAGACATGCTTATAGCCACCACCATGTCCGGTTGCCGAATGAAATTCATTGCTATGCGTTTCTAGACTTTCGTCGGTTCCATCCAGCGCATCCTCCATATATCCGGAAAAGGCGCGTTTGAGTTCGGGTTGATTTTCTTTGGTGAGTTTGCGCATACACCAAGCAGTGAGGAATTGGGTGAATCCTTCGTCTAGGGCGGCGCGATAGGTTTCGTTGGACCCTATCATCCCGAAGAACCAGTTGTGACCTACTTCATGTGCGATGAGGCTTTGGTGACTTGGATAATAACCTCCGTCCATGGTGATCATGGGGTATTCCATGCCATCTGCGGCATCTGCACAAACGATTTTAGGGTAATCATACATACCGAAATCTCGACTATAGGTGGCGATGACTTTGGCGGTGAACTGGGCGGTTTGTTGCCAGCCAGCGGCGTTGTTTTCTTGGGCGATCGCGACGCATTTTACGCCATTCCATTCTACCTCACCGATGCGATACGTGGGATCGGCGGTCCAAGCAAAGTCGTGGACATTATTGGCATGAAACTGCCAGCGTTTGCGTTTTCCGGTTGCGGGGATAATGACAGAGGGTTGAGAGCCGATGGGTGTTTCTTTAAAGTTCGAAATATCAATTTGCTTTCTTAGGGCGTTTGGCATGGCTTCGGCTTTGTTTCGAAGCGTGCCTGTGGCTTCCACGATATAGTGATCGGGCAAGTCCAATTCCACATCAAAGGCACCGTAATCGCCGTAAAATTCCTTCTCTACGTGTTGGTCGGTTTCCCAAGTAAACTTTCGATCATAGACACAGATTCTTGGATACCAATGCACTCCGTTGAAGTGTTTATAGCCATGGTGGTCGTACACTTTCATTCTTCTGCGCACACTACCACGATCAAAATAGGTTGTAAAATCGATATAAAAGTCGATGCTTTCACCGCTTTTTAGGGGCTCGGGAAGATTGATCTTTAGTAATGTGTTTTGGATTGAAAAGGGGACGGATTTGCCATTGATGACAATTGAATGAACGATGGTTCCGAGTTGCTGGGCTTCGTATTCGCCGTAAGCGACTTTTGTTTTATTGATTCGATACAATTCATCCACGAGGCTTCCCGGTTGCACTGCATTTTGATATAGGTGGAAAAAGGCTTGATTCAGCGTGTTGGGGCTGTTGTTGGTATAGGCGAGTTTCTCTGTTCCATCGATTCGCTCTTGGGTGTCGTTCAGTTTAGCTTTGATTTGATAATAAACATCTTGTTGCCAGTAGCCCTCATAGGGTTTTTTATTTTTCCAGTAGTGTGGGTTTGATTCGATTTGAAAATCGTTGGTGGCGGTTGTGATGGATGCGTTTGAATTACCCCATGGCTGTGATTGGGTATTTAGGATAGGGTTATTGTCGACTTGTCCTGTGACAACCGGAATAGGGGCAAAGATGAATAGCCAAAGAAGGAATATGGAGGTAATTGGAGAGAATTTGATGTTCGGAGTAGTTGGTGATAATAAACTGGAGAAATGGAGTTTTTTGTCGGCCATAAAACGAAGATACTTAGAAAACAGAAAAGGCCACCCAAGGGTGGCCTTTTCTGTTTTGTGCAGATATTTATTAGTATACCAATTTAAAGTCTACGCGACGGTTTTTGGTTTTACCAGCTTCCGTTTTATTGTCAGCCAAAGGCAATTCTTGACCATAACCAATTGCGGTCATACGAGCTTCAGATACACCACCAGCAGAAAGGTAACGTTTTACTGAGTTGGCACGATCTTGACTCAACGTTTTGTTTGATTCAGGAGTTCCGTTGTTGTCGGTGTGACCTTGAATTTCAACACTAGCACCAGGATATGAATTCAACAAGGTAACCAAATCATCCAAGCTCTTGAAAGAACCAGCGGTGATTACGGCTTTACCAGTTTCGAAGTTGATACCTTTTGCAGCCAAAGCAATTTTTTGAATTACTTCTTTTTTGATTTCAGGGCAACCTTTGTTGGCAACGGCACCAGTAACATCAGGACATTTATCGATGTTGTTGAATACACCATCACCATCTGTATCAGGGCAACCTTCACCAGCGATAGCACCGGCTAGGTTAGGACATTTGTCTTTGCGATCTTCAACACCATCACCATCAGTATCAGGGCAACCACCGAAAGCGGCTAAACCAGCAGTTGTTGGACAGGCATCGTCTTTATCAGAAACACCATCACCATCAGTATCAGGGCAACCGTTGAATTTTGCATCGCCCGCTTGGTTAGGACAAGCATCCAATTTATCTTGGATACCATCGCCATCGGCATCAGGACAACCTTTAAATTGTTCTGGACCTGCAACATCTGGACACTTATCATCGGCATCCAAAATACCATCTTTATCGGTATCAGCAGGACAACCTACGCTATCAACAAAACGACGATATTTAGGCTCAGTATTTTTACAAAGGTCATACTTGTCTGGAACACCGTCTTCATCTTTATCTTTAGGCTTCTTAACAGAAGTTCCCATTCCTTCACCGATGGCATACGTAAATCCTATTGCATGCAATGCATACATGTCGTTTGTGCGCCAAAGTTTGTGTACGGCAATGTTATTGACTGGATCTGGGGTACCACCACTGGCGCCATCCCAAATGTCACTCATTGTGTAAGTAGCAGTAAAGCTGTAACGTAGACCAATACGTTCAGTAAGATATACGTTAACACCGAAAGCACCTTGAACGGCACCATTCATATCAGTAACAGCACGTTTTTTAGTTACATCGGCATAAAACTCATCTTGAACATAAGCATCAGGACCCCAAGTTGTCTGACTGAATGCATAGAATCCACCTATTCCCGCTTGGAAGTAAGGGGCGATTTTTGCATCTTCAGGCAAAATAGAACCATTGTTCAATTTGTAACGAGCACCAACAGTAAGATCCATGGTATTTGCACGGAACGACTGCCATTGGTATTCTTTTCTCAAATTAAAACCTTCCCATTTGCGGCTATATCCAATTTCGCCGAAACTGAAGTTTGTTACTAAATCCAAAGCTGGACTTACGTAGTAACCAAAATTTACTTGACCCCCTTGATAGTCGGGACGACGTGCGAATCCCACAGATGAACCTAGGTCACCCATGTATTCACGAATACCACCGCTCAACTCAAGTGAGTGATTTCCAGGTGATTGCGCTTGTGCTGGCGCAGCAATTAAGCATGCAATAGCGGCGAAAGCAATTGATTTAAAGTAGTTTTTTTGCATATAAATAACTTAAAATGATGTTTTTAGTAGTTGACAAATATAGGAAAAGCGACCCGAAAAAAAACTTTTTTCACAAATTTTGCCCATTTTTTACAATTGCGCGATTGCCCAATAAAAAAATCTAGAGAGTAAGGCTAGTTATAAACGCTAATAATATTAGCAGTTCGTTGGATTTGATATCGCGCAAGACGGCCTTTTGTGGGCCCTTCCAATGGAAAACCGTTGAAACTATATTTTGAATTGCAGCAGGGTTGAAAACCAGTTCCGGTAGGGGTTCCACATTGAATTTGAATCGAAATGGAATCTACCCATACTTTGGCGCACGCATCGAGCGGTTGAAATGCGCAGCCTCGCTCAAAGGCATACCAGTTGTCGTCGTAATCATGGATCACCAAAACACCCTTAACGCCGCCATCAAAATACATGTATGCACCGGGGTTGGCTAGGTTCATATAGGTCGACAAATTAAGATCGATATTTAAGTTGACCGGACCTGTAGGTATTTTCTCGGTGGTTTGATTACTTGGATTACAGCCCCCGAAAATTAGGGTTGTGCTCATTGTAATTGTAATGAGCAAAGTTGACAACCAAATTCTTTTTGGATGCATCATTCTTCGTATTTATAAAACCCTTGTTTTGTTTTTCTACCATGATGACCGGCATCTACTTTCTGCTGTTGTATGCGATTGGGTCGGAATTTTGGATCTTGGTGGAACTGTTGATACATAGAACTGGTGACGCTAAAGTTGGTATCCACGCCAATCAAATCCATTAGTTTAAAAGGCCCCATTTTGAATCCGCTGCTTTCGAGTAAGCGATCAATTTGTTCAAGGGGAGCTACGTTTTCTTCAAGTGCTTTAAGCGACTCAACGTAATAATGCCTTGCCACTCGATTTACGATAAATCCGGGTGCATCCGCCGCATATACAGTCTTTTTGCCGAGTGATTGAGACCAGTTGAATGCTTTTTCTGCGATGATTGGATCCGTTGCAACGCCTTTAATCACTTCCACAAGTTTCATGATATGCGCCGGGTTAAAAAAGTGCACACCCACCAGCCTTTCGGGGTGTTTTAAACTGCCACCAATTTGAGTGATCGGGATGCTTGAAGTATTGGTTGCAAAAATGGTCTCCGGGGAATTGATGGTCTCTAAAAATTGAAAAAGTTCTTTCTTGATGGGCAGTTGTTCCAATACCGCCTCAATAATAAAATCGGCAATCAAGGTAGATCGGTCTGGCGTAGACGAAAGTAATCCGAGGCTTTTATCGGCATTTTCACGACTGCATTTGCCTTTGGTAACTGCAATTTCTAATTGCTCTTTGATGTATTTGAGCCCGCGCGCTATGCCCGCCTCATTTACATCGAACAAAACAGTTGGATATCCAGCCTGTATACTACACAAAGCGATGCCTGAACCCATCACACCGGCGCCAACAACAGCAACTTTCATCATGATTCAAAGATATATTAAAGTATGCGTTTTGCGATTATCGACCGCGAAGCCAACTTTGAGGATTCTGTTTTTCTTGACCTTGCCAAATCTGAAACTGCAACACCGCCTTCCCGTCGTCATCCGTCATTACTTTTCCAATATGTTGATTCATACGGAGCACCTGACCTTTTTCAACCAATACAACGGATAGGTGAGCGTAGACGGTAAAGTATTCACCGTGGTTTACGAGAACGGCTTGACCTTGGCCAGGAATATTTAAAATGGCACTCACGGTTCCTTCAAATACGGCTGAGGCAAGGGCTCCTTTGGGCGATGTGATATCAACGCCATTGTTTACTGTGGTAATTCCTTCCAAGTCGGGATGTTCATGAACCCCAAATGTTTGAGAAATAAATCCGCGATCCACGGGCCACGGCAGATTGCCACGATTTTTAGAGAAAGCACCGCCAATCGCTCTGGCTTGGGGTGAAAGTGTATTTTCGTTTGCACCGCTATTCCCCTTACCTGTTCTGGCTTTTGCCGCATTGGTTGATGCCCGCGCTTTTCGTTTCCGTTCCGCTTCAATTTCTTTGGCAATCAATCTACTGATTTCGTTATTTAATCGGGCGATGGCTTTTTCGTTGCTACGAATGCGATCTCTCAACTCCTCTTCTCTCCCGCTGAGATCACGAACCAAGTTTTGCTTCGATTTTTTATCTACTTCCAACTCCTTGGCCTCACTTTCGTTCTCATACATTAGCACCGATTTCTCTTGTTTTACCCTTTCTAATTGTCCAATCACCTTTCCTAAGGACAGACTTTGGGCGATGATGGCTGAAATTTGATGTCGACGATACGCAGATATTTTCCTCAGATATTTCCAACGTCGCATCGCCTGAGAAATGGACTTCGACGAAAATACAAAGGCGATTTCCCGACCGCTTTTTCGCGTTTTGTAGGCTTTGAGAACGGTTTTTCTAAGCTTTTGTTTTTGCAGGTTGTTTTCCTGAGTAAGGCTATCCAGATATTTCTGTTTTTGGGTTAATTCGTAGTTTACCGAACGTATTTCTAAGCCCAAATTGTTAATAACCACTTGACGCTGTTGGATGATTTGATTCAGCGAATTGAGTTTGTCTAATGTAACCGTTTTCTCTTGTTGCGTATTGGAAAGGGCTTTCCGCTGCTCCGATATTTCGCGTTGCATTTTTTTGCGCTTCGCCTCTAATTGCTTGCGGGATTGGGCAAACGAATCGGATGGACAAATGCCCAGGAATAGAAATAGTATGAGAAGTATTTTTTTCACTGCCATCATTTCAACGACATCCGCGTGTATTCGGATGTTACATTGAACGGAAACGAAGGTATAGCATCAAAACGGCTGTTTTTTAACCACATTTTAATCTGTGCACTATCCTGTGCATTTTGGGATTGTATGTAAATGTAATTGGGCAATTTATTAATGGCGATGGGTGCAATTGCATTGGGGTTTGCGGGGTTGGCTACGGGTGCTGTAGTAGGAAGCCAATTTTCGTAACTCACACTCACAAAATCATCGGGCTTTTCTTGATGTCGCAATTCGGTGGCGCGAAGTTCAGCGGTCTTTGGAATGGTATTTCCCTGCGCTGCAAAATACGACTTGATTAGGTAGGGTGTAAAAGCAGTGATAAAATACAAGCCTTGGCTGGATGGATACGCACAATATGCTTGACCATTGATGTCGGCTTTTTGATTCAGCGGACTGCAAGTATCAATCAATGGAAGACCAATGAAAAGATTTTGTAACTGGGTAATGCCCACGGGAGTATGCAACTTTTCACTCACCTCCTGCACCGAAATCGCGTAGTAGTTTTTGTTGTATAAATCTAGCAAATGCAGTGTATCTCCAACCAACATTCCCTTGGCCACCTGAATTCCCATGGCAACACTCACCGAAAACCACAAAACGCTGTCCTTTTTCATCCTTAGGCTCAATGTCCCTGAAAGATCCTGAGTTCCCATTTTGGCGTCCACATCGTATTTGGCTGCAATGTAATCCCAATTAGGTTTTTCGCAGGGCATAAACTTGCTCGTTAGAGGAATCGTTTTGGGTTCGTTTTGCGCTGTTGCAGAAATGCATTGTGCACAGAAAATGATTGCAAGGATGATATTTTTCATTTTTGGTAGGGGTTGGAAGGCGTGGTATTCAAATCTGATGCCAATTGTTGGAATCGATCAATCCATTCTTGGTTGTTCAGAATATTGGCGATGGACTTTGCATCGTTGATGTCGTTTAGTTCAGTCAGCGCTTTTTGGTTATACAATTTCTGCCAAAGTGCTAATGAATGTGATGATTCAGCCAACAGTTCGGCCTTAGGTTCTGATGCAATTTCGCCGCCGACATTTGCGTGTGATTTGAAGATTTGTGTCGTTGCTTTGGCTTCTAAAAGAAGGTATAACTGTAGAACAAACGGATTGGTTTCGATGTCGCTGTTTTTGCAAATTTCAACGGCTGTTTGGGGCTGATTGATTGTCAATTGTTGGAAGCCTTTAACCAAATCACGCGCGGTAAAAATGGGCAATGTATTTTCTAGTGTATCTGCGTATTGGTAAGCCATGAGCCAATCTTGCCTATTGATAGCCGTTTGGAATCGCTGTTGAACTGTGGCTTTCGTTCCGTTGGCGTTTTGCTCGGAATCATTAATTTTCCTTTCGTTATTCGGGTTTTGAGCATCATCATTGGCCCCTTGTTTCGGGGTTGCATCACTGCGTTGAACGTCGTTTTTATTTCTTAGCTGATAGGTGTTGTTCGTAAAGTCATTCTGCAGCATCCAATTGGAAATATCGACAGGAATCATCGACTGATACTTTTGTAAAACGGAGGCGTTTTTTTCCGAATTATCGATGATTTCGGCGGGGAATTTCAAATATATTTCCCTACACCATAGAATGTAAAGTTTGGTTTCAACAATGGATGGAGACAATGAGAAGTGCTTTTCCCAGGTATCTGAGAACGATTGGAATTCTTGTAAAATTTCTAACTGCGATCCTTTTCCATTCAATACTTGGGGTAAATATTCTAAATAGGCATTGGCCGCTTTTTCGTGAAATGTCCAAGAGTGGGGGTCGATGGAACATAGGTCTTTATAAATTTTTGCCGCACCCATCCAGTTTTGGGATTTTTCAAGCAATTGGGCTTTGGCATATAGATAATCTTTATTGTTGGGTGAGTATTTCAAGGCTAAGTCCAGCTCATAAAGTGCCACGCCAATATTGGCCTTATGCATGGCTGACTGGGTTGTTTTGGAAGTGCTCGATGCGCCCGAAACAATTGCATTCCCAGAATTTATGGCGGCACTTGTATTCCCTTGATAATAAATGGAATAGTCTTTGGCCGACAATTGCGAGAGTCTAAAATACGCACCCGAAATAAATTGGGCATCGCTGTTTGCGGTTGGTAAGTCCATTTCGTTCCTTTTGGACATCGCTGTCTTTTGGAATGTATCGATGAGTTTCTGAAAAAGCTGTTGTGACTCGTGGAATGCTTCTTCTTGGAATTTCGATTCAGCGAGGAAATAATCTGATTTTAGTCGTGGTGATGCCGTATTGGGGTTTGCCGAAACATCGCTTTCGGGCATAGCAAGAAGAGTATCGGCTTGCGCCATAGTAATTGCAGGGAACAGGAATGCGCCCACTGCAAATAGGATCACGAAAAGGTGGATTAGCCGATGGAGCTGAAATCCCCAATGCTGTATACTTGGCTGGCGATTTGGGCGCCACTGATCACCACAGAATTTCCGATCATACTGTCGTGACAGTTGAAATCGCGTAGTGAGCAATTCTCTTGTATGATACTGTTGCTGATGTTGCAATTTTCTAGCTTGGTTTTATTGCCAATGCTTACAAAAGGTCCAATTTGGCAGTTTTTCAAAGATACGCCATCTCCAATAAAGCAAGGTTCTACGATTGTAACACTTTCATCGAATCGAGAGGCTACGCCAACGAATTCTGCGGCTTTGTTTGCCAAAACGCGTTGGTTGGTATAGACGGTAGCGGCATAATTTCCGCAATCCAGCCACTCATCCACAGCACCAGGTACAAATTGCATCCCTTTAGCTTTCATGTTTTCCATGGCATTGGTGAGTTGGTATTCGCCTTTTTCCTTTAGGTTATTGTCGATTAGATATTGGAGTTCGCTTTCCAAAGTTTCGCCGCTCTTGAAATAATAGATACCGATGATGGCCAAGTCAGAAACAAATTCCGTAGGCTTTTCGATAAAATCGGTGATGATATTGTCTTCGTTGTATTTCACAACGCCAAAAGAACTTGGATTATCAACTTTATGTACCCAAATCACTCCGTCTTTGGTTTTGTCGAGGTTAAATTCGGTTTTGAATAAAGTATCGGCGAAAGCCACAATCACATCGCCTTTTAGGCATTCACGGGCACAAAGAATGGCATGGCCTGTACCTTCTGCAACGTCTTGGTAGAAGATTTTTCCTTCGGCGCCTACGCTTTTTGCAATGTCTTTGAGTTCGCTTTCTACGGCATCGCCAAAACGACCTACAACGAAACCAATTTCTTCAATCGGCTCACCACAAACGTCGGCTATGTCTTTAATTAACCAATGTACGATGGACTTGCCGCCCACTTTGATTAGGGGTTTAGGAGTAGTAAGCGTATGGGGCCGCATGCGTTTTCCCATTCCGGCCATAGGGATAATTAATCTCATCTTAGTTGTGTATTAGAAGTGTAAAAATCGCCGCAAAGGTAAGGGTTGCGTATTAAATTAATGTTAGGAAGGCTTAACGCCCGTGCTACCGTAACCGCCGGCGCCTCTTTCAGTGGTATTGAGTTCAGTGGAAATTTCCCATATTACTCTTTCATACTTGGCGACAATCATTTGGGCGATGCGTTCTCCGTTTTGGATCTCGAAGGCTTCTTGTCCGTGATTGAAGAGCAGCACTTTGATTTCGCCCCGGTAATCTGCGTCGATGGTTCCTGGGCTGTTCAGAACGGTAATTCCGTGTTTTAGGGCCAGGCCGCTTCGCGGCCTGACTTGCGCCTCGTGCCCTTCGGGCAGCTCAATGAACAACCCAGTAGGAATCAAAATCCGAGCTCCGGGCATGAGTGAAATAGCGTCGTCAATATTGGCATGTAAATCCATGCCCGCACTCAAATCTGTCTGATAGGCGGGGTTGGGATGGGAAGATTGATTGATGATTTTTACGTTGCACATAATACTATTTTAGGATGAAAGATTTCGGGCAAATCTCTTTTCGAGCACATATAAAACGCCAATGTATATGGGAACCAATATCCAGTAAACGGTGTGATGGATATTTGGAAAAGCATGAGGTAAAAACGTAATTGGACCCACGGATACCAATAAAGTGGTAAGTATTATTGGTAGCTGATAAGGAATGGGGTAGTATTTCTGACCAAACCAATAACCCAATATCACCAATGTGGCGTAAGCGGCGAGTGTGGTATAGGCCGAGGCAACAAATCCGTACTGTGGGATAAAAATGTAGTTTCCAACAATGGTGACAATGGCGCCAAACAATGCAATGAGTCCGCCCATTTGTGTTTTTCCGGATAGCTTATACCAAATACTGAGGTTGTAATAAATCCCCAAACAAAGGTTTGCACACAACAAAACGGGGACAATACTCAGGCCTCTTACGTTTTCGTAATACAGAGGTTTTCGCAATAACAAAGGTGCCAACCAGGGCATACAAATCATCGTGAGTAAATATATTCCACCGCTCACGTAAACAAAATATCGCATCACAAAAGCATAGGTATCAGGCGCATCTTTATCGCCCGCTTTTCCAAAAAAGAAGGGTTCGGCCGCAAATCGAAATGCCTGCACAAATAGGGTTAAAATCAAACTCAATTTATAGAAGGCACTGTACATACCGGCTTCGGCATCGCCCGCATCGGCGGGAAGCATTTCCTTGAGTAAAACACGATCTAAGGTTTCGTTGATCATTCCCGCCAACCCAACAACTACCAGGGGTAGGGAATAGCGAAGCATCGACTTGAGCAAGCCTAAGTCTAACCCCCATTTGAGGTTTTGCCATGTTTTTGATAACAAGGGTATCGTGATAACAGAGGCCAATAAGTTGCTGAGGAAAATATTGGAAATCATATTGGCCGGTTGAGCCTGGTCCAAACACCAAACACCAAATGCCAAGGCTTGTGAGCTGCTGCCGCTTTCGGGGGAAGTGAGATAATCTCCTAGCCAAGGACAAGCAACCAAAAAGAAGAGGTTTGCGCCAATATTAACGGCAATGTTTGTGAGTCGGATCCAAGCAAAGGACCAAGGTTTTTCTTGCTGACGTAGATAGGCGAATCCCAATGCGGTAATGGCATCGGCGGCTAAAATTAAGGCAAAGTACGATGCGAATTGAGGAAACTGAGGATACCCAATCCAAGTCATGATTTCAAAGCCAAAAAGACGCGAAATAAGCACGGCGGTTAAGCCAGTAATGATTAGTGTATGCGCTGCGGTGGCAAGGACTTTGGCGGGCTGACCGGTTTTTTTGGAGAAATGGAAGAAGGCTGTTTCCAGACCCATGGCAAAAACGATGGCTAAAAAACTCGCATAAGTAAACATCACACTCACGATGCCATAATCGGCGGCACCAGATAGTTTACTGAGATAAAGGGGTACGAGGAGAAAGTTCAAAAAACGACCTAGCATGGTGCTGAGGCCATAAACGGCGGTTTGGGAAGCCAGTTTTTTGATTACACTCATGATGCGAATATAGTATTTGTAGGCAGGTATTGACTCAGGTATTCCTTGGCGAGCGGGCCTTGGTTAAATAGCAAATCGATGCCGGAAACTTCGCTGCGAAAGCCAAATTTGAGGTCAAACACTTGAGGGTAGGGTTTTATTTGGATGATGTTTTGTTGGATTTCTGTAGATGTTGATGCGAATGGAATCAATCCAAGTTGCGCAAATAACAATTGATTCCAGGGATAAATTAAATCGGCTAGCATGACCGGCTGGGCATCAAGAATCGACCAAAAACGGTAGTCGTAGTATTCGAAAAAAGGCGATTTTCCGTAAGCCGTTTGCCAAGCGTGCTTGTGATCCCTAATCCAATTTTCGTTATAGTTGATGCGTACCTGGGTGATAGGATTGTGCTTGTCGTCCTGTGTAATTGGAACCGTTAACGTCTGAATATTATTAGGTCCCGCGATGTTATATCGATTGGGTTTATTCAGCGCCGAAAAGGGTGGAAGGTTGTTAATGGGTTCACGGCCCGCTGAATTTGATGGGTAATCTATTTGTTCAACGGAGCTTGGAGAATTTTTTGTGAAAGGAATTCCCGCATTCCCACAAATGCCATCAACAATTGTGAGGATAGAAGGCAACAGTGGCGAAGTCTCTTTTTTCACAGCGAAAGATCAATTGGATTGAACAAGGGTTTCACGGTGAGTGTATCGGGACAGTTTTGTAATAAATCCTTGAAAGTTTTTTTCAGGATGGGGTGCTTTTTTTGCGGAATAATTTCTGCGATCGGCGCAAGGACAAAACGACGTTCATGCATCATCGGATGAGGAACGGAAAGATTTTTGTCGTGAATAATTTGATTGTTATATAGCAATATGTCGATATCAATTATCCTTGGCCCCCACTTCATCGTTCTATGTCGTCCCATCTGCTTTTCAATCCTCAAACAGCGCTCAAGGGTTTGTAAAGGAGTGAAAGGTGTAGTAATACAAATGGCGATATTCAAAAAAGCGGGTTGATCTTCATTGCCCCAAGCGGCGGTTTCGTAAACACTTGATACGCGGGTTATCGGACCTATTTGTTGGATAATTTGAACCATGGCCAAAGCCAAATGCTGGGTTCTATTTCCCATATTTCCACCCAAACCTAGGACCACTTGATTTTCGATGTTCATCGCGGTTGCGAAGATAAACAGAAGCGCGGGGTTGCAAGAGAAAACCTATTTTTGTAGTTAATGAAAAAGTACATTATCGTTTTGATTTGCCTTTTTTGGGCTAAAATTGGACAGTCGCAATCCATTATTAGGGGATTCAATACCCAGCAAACACCGCTTTGGGAAATGCGTTCATTCAGCAACGACCCCTTGAAAGTGAGGTATTATACATTTCCAAATGGACTTACCCTAATCACATCAAACCAAAAAATATCGCCAAGGGTTTATACGATGATTGCGGTGCGGACGGGTTCAAAGAACGACCCATCAACCAATACGGGTCTTGCGCACTATTTGGAGCACATGTTGTTTAAGGGAACCGATAAATACGGTAGTTTGGATTGGGCCAAGGAAGAACCACTTCTGAAACAGATCGATGGCCTTTATGAATTGTACAATCACACAACAGACCCCAAAACGCGAAAGAATATTTATCGTGCCATTGATAGTATAAGTCAGGCCGCGGCCAAGTTTGCCATCGCCAATGAATACGATAAAATGTGTCAGGCTCTGGGTGCAGAGGGTACCAACGCATTTACCAGCACGGACGAAACGGTTTACATTAATGATATTCCATCAAACATGGTCAGTAAGTGGCTGAGTTTGGAGGCGGAGAGATTCCGCAAGCCCATCTTAAGATTGTTTCACACGGAATTGGAAGCGGTGTACGAGGAGAAGAATATTTCTTTGGACCGCGATGGCGATAAAGTCTACGAGAAGTTATTCGCCGAGTTGTTTAAGGGTCATAATTACGGCTTACAAACTACCATTGGAACGGTGGAACATTTGAAAAACCCTAGTTTGGAGGCCATTCGCAACTATTACAACGAGTATTATGTCCCCAATAATATGGCGATCATTATGAGTGGCGATTTTGATCCCGATGCTGTGGCGGCGGAAGTGGCGGCGAAGTTTTCCTATATGCAGAAAACGGATATCATGTCGTATGTATTTAAGGAAGAGACATCAATCAATAAAGAGAGAAGCTTTGATGTTGTTGGACCGGATGCAGAGAACGTTACCATTGGATTTCGGATTCCAAATGCAGGCACTGAGGAAGCACGCGCGGCAAAGTTGATCGATTTGCTTTTGAATAATTCTGTGGCGGGCTTTATCGATTTGAACCTGGTAAAAGATCAAAAATTACTTTCGGCCAATAGCGGAGTGGAGCAAATGATGGATTACGGGGTGTTTATGCTTACCGGCAAGCCCAAAACTGGCCAGACATTAGAAGAAGTCAAAGATTTATTATTGGGACAGTTGGAAAAAATTCGCAAAGGCGAGTTCGACAAATCGATGTTGGATGCAATTTTATTGAACGAGGAGATATCGAACATTACGAAGTTTAAAGACAATGAAAGTCGTTGCTTCTTTTTGAAAGACGCCTATGTTCAAGGGATCGATTATCGCGATGCATACAATGATTTGGCTGCGATGCGCGAGATGAATAAGGATTTCATTGTGGACTTTGCAAATTTGTTTTTGAATCAGGATCGCATCGTGATTTATAAGCGCAAGGGCGAAAGCGCTGTGGCGGAGAAAATCGAAAAACCTGAGATTCATGCGGTGGAATTGAATCGCGACAAACAAAGTCAGTTTGTAAAACAGTGGTTGGCGATGCCATCTCAGACCATTCAGCCGCTAGCCGTTAATTTAAAAGAGGTTGTAAAGCGCGAATATGTGGGGCCTGCGGTTCTAAATTATGTTCAAAACGCCGACAACAAATTGTTCAGTCTCAGTTATCGATATGATTATGGGAAGTGGCACAACAAGTCGCTTTCGCTGGTTGCCCCTTACATGAAATTGGTGGGTACCAAGGGTTATTCAGCGGCGGATGTGAGCAAGGCATTTTATCGTTGGGGTTGCAAATTTGCCTTTATGGAGGGCAATGACCATTACAATATTTCCATTGACGGTCCGGAGGAATATTTTGATTCTGCGGTTTGGTTATTGGATCGATTGATGAATGAGCCTGCCGTGGATGAGGTGGTTTGCAAGCAGTTGTTGCAGGATGTTTTGAAAAATAGGGCAGATGCAAAGCTCAATCCATCAGCAATTCGTCGTGCTCTATCTCAATATGCGATTTATGGCCCTCAGAACCCGATGACATGGACTTTATCGAATCAAGAATTGGAGAAAATGACGGCGGAAGACATCGTGAAACTGTTGAAAGGATTTAAAAGCATCAAGCATTCTGTTGACTATTACGGACCAAGGGAACAGGTGGCACTGGCAAAAACAATTTTGACTTTACATGCACTTCCTGCGGATCAAACGAAGCATGAATTGGCGTTTGATTTGAGTAAATCTAAGTCGGTAGATCAGTTATTCAAAGAGCAAACACAAACGGCGCGCTCGGTCTATTTTGTCCATTATTCTCAAGTTCAGGCCAGCATCAACTGGTTTTATAAGAGTTCGGTTGTGAATGAATCAGAAGCGGCAATTACTACGGCATTCAATCAGTATTTTGGAGGTGATATGAGTAGTGTGGTATTTCAGAATATTCGCGAAGCCAAGGCATTGGCATACAGTACCTATGCTGTTTACAATTCGGCTAGTATGAGAAATAAGCCAAATATTATGATGGGTTATGTTGGAACGCAAGCGGATAAATTTCACGATGCAATTGGTGCGATGAATGAGTTGCTAACGGGTTTACCGAAAAACGACGATATATTTTCTTTGGCCAAGCAGAGTTTAATCAATCGAATGGAAACGAATCGTATCAAGCCAGAAGAATACATTGGTGCCTTGCATTCTCAGGAGGAAATGGGATTTTCTACTACTGTTCCTGACATGAAAATGTATGCGGCATTGCCGAATTTACAGATGGGAGATATCGTAAAGTTCCACCAAGAAAGAGTTAGCGGTAAACCATACACGCTGGCCGTTGTAGCTGATCGTAATCGTGTTACAAATGCAGATTTGAGTCGATACGGTAAGGTAACAGAGCTAACCTTAGAACAGATTTTTGGATATTGATGTCATTTTTTTGCGATTTTCGTCGAAAGTAATTGGTGAATGGCAAAAATTACAATTGAAAAGTTGTTAATTTTGTTATTGGTTGATTCAGTCGACCTTATTGATTATGAAAACAAAACAATTGAAATGGGGATTTTTTGGTTTGATGTTGGCCATGGGAACATGGGCAATGACATCTTGTGAAACGGGCTCTACCGTGTCAACCGCTAAATTGGGTAAGCCATCGTTACAATCATTTGATTTTAAGACAGTGAACACACCCTATGGTAAACTTAATATTGCTGATTTAATGTTGTCTAAGTCATTTAAGTCTGCAACGTTTAATGGGGGTTTTGGATTTCCAGGTGGAACTGTTGATGAGGATATGCAAGCGGCTGCAACAGCCTATTCTAATGCTGGTGCGCAATTGGGCCGGGTTTTATTTTATGACAAGCGTATGAGTTTGAATAATACTGTGGCATGTGGTAGTTGTCACCATCAAGAATTGGCTTTCAGTGATATGGCATCGTTGAGTGCGGGTTTTGGTGGTCGTAAGACACATAGAAACAGCATGGCGATTACTAACCCGGTTGTTTTCAGTAACTTATTTTGGGATTCAAGGGCAAATTCTCCTATGGATTTGAGTTTGCGTCCAGTATTTGATCACATCGAAATGGGAATGGAGTCAGACGAGATGTTGGAAACCAAATTGGCTGCCACAGATTTCTACCCTGAACTTTTTAAAGCGGCTTTCGGCTCTACGGAGGTAACGCGTAAGAAAGTGTCTTTCGCAATTACACAATTCCTCAGTTCAATGATCACAAAAAATTCAAGATTTGATGTGGCGGTTGCAAGAGAGTTGACATCACGCGGAATGAATAACGGAGGATTTAACAACTTGAATACGCATTTTAGTTTTGATATTGCTGCTGCACAGTTTTCAAACTTTAATGCCCTTGAGCAAATGGGTAAGGATTTATTCTTCAGCGATCGCGCTCGTTGTAGTCGTTGTCATACCGGTGAAAATCTCTCTGCACCAGAAGATCCAGGAAGTGGATATTCCGGACCTACAATTGCTGGTACTGCTAACATTGGTTTGGATAGAACTTATTCGGATAATGGAAAGGGTAATGGTAAATTCAGGATTCCTAGTTTGAGGAATGTTGAAATCACTGGACCTTATATGCATGACGGTCGTTTTGCCGATTTGGATCAGGTGATTGATCATTATAGTCGTGGAATTCAGCCCCACCCTCACTTGGATAAGAATTTGATGGTTACAGGTGGTAGCGCCCCTGTAAGATTGAATTTAACGCAAGAGGAAAAGGATGCTTTGGTTGCATTTTTACGCACCCTAACGGATGTATCCTTCATAACTGATAAGAAGTTCAGCGATCCTTTTGCCAATTAATTTGGCATTAATTACATTGGTTATTATCGGGTGCTGAAATGACAGAAATTTCTAGCAACGCAATTACAATTTTTATTCCATCGGGGGCAGGAGCACCCGGGTTTGCTGGGATCTTCCGCTGCTTGCAATCCGAGCCCAATTGGCGAATCATAGCCGGTGACTGTCAGCCAAATCCTTATGGCAAGGCTTTAGCGGATGAGTTTTTTTTAATGCCTCCATCTAGCGATGAGGGGAAGTACATGGAAGCGCTATTATCGATTTGTTCTTCGGTATCTGTTGATGTCATCTTGCCGATAACAACGCGGGAATTGGATGTTTTGGCCAAACATGCAGCCTTAATCGAGACGGCTGGGATGAAATTGATTTTATCTACTTTGATTGCGCTCAACACTGCGAACAACAAAGGATTATTGGCTGCATTTGCAAAGAAATTAATGTTGCCCGTGCCCGCATTTGAGGTAGTTCAGGATAGACTTTCCTTTGCGGCGGCGGTTAAAAGTCTTTCACCCAATGGAGAAAAGCTTTGCTTTAAACCGGTAACAGGAAATGGGAGTAGGGGCTTTGGAATCATTGTAAAAGACCACAGTGAATCGGAGAGTGATTTGGAGAATAAGGCGGGTATTATGCCATTAACTCTTGAGGAGTGGCTCTTTAGAATTCCAGAGAAATTTGAAACGGAGTGGCTCATTTCTGCTTTTTTGCCCGGAAAAGAATATTCTGTTGATATGCTTTGTGATCACGGCAAGACATTGTTCTGTGTACCGCGAAGTAGGGATAAAATGATTGGTGGTATTAGTGTTGCGGGGGTATTAGATAGAAATTTTGGGCTTATCGCATTTTGTATACAGCTGGCTCAAGCATTGGAATTGCACGGACCCATCGGCATGCAATGGAAGGAAGACAGTGAGGGTGTCCCACATCTATTGGAAATCAATCCAAGACTTCAAGGAACCACGTCGGTATTGGCTTTGGCGGGTTTGAATATTCCAGTACAAGCGGTAAAAATGGCAATGGGCGAAACGCTTTCACAGCAATCGGCCGACATAGAATGGGGCAAGAGATTTGTTCGATTTTGGGATGAAAGAATCACAGAATAAAATTCCTTTTGTCTAGTTTTAGGAATCTAAGTATCTTCGCAACATCATGAATACTAAAAAGCGTAACACCACAGGCTATTGGGCACTTTGCATCGTTAGCGGATTGGCACTTACTTACTTCACGATTTTCCAGCCTGAAGCATTCTGGTTGGGATTGCCTACATTCTTCGGTGGCTTGGCCATGGCGATGGATTGGGTTTAATCTTATTTCATTAATTTTCTTTCATTTAGGGAGTAGTTTACTTCCACAATTGATTAATTTGCAACAATGGCAAATCAAAACTGGTTCGATTTCGAAAAAGATATTGTTGAGTTGATGGATCAACTCGAAAAAGCCAAGGATACCCACGAAAAGGGTAAATTGGACATGACGGATACGGTTTCTACGCTTGAATCCAAGGTAGAAGAAGCTAAAAAAGCGATTTACACCAATTTGTCGGGTTGGCAAAAAGTGCAAATTAGCCGCCACCCAGAAAGACCGTATACATTAGATTATATCGAGAATATTGCCACGGATTTTATCGAATTGCATGGCGATAGACACGTTAAGGATGATAAGGCGATTGTAGGTGGATTTGCCAACATTGACGGTAAGCCATTTATGATTATCGGTCAGCAAAAGGGTAGAAATACCAAACAACGTCAGCTCCGTAATTTTGGAATGCCTAATCCCGAGGGATATCGGAAGGCTTTGCGTTTGATGAAGATGGCGGAGAAATTCAACGTTCCGGTATTGACATTGATCGACACGCCGGGGGCATCGCCAGGATTAGAAGCAGAGGAACGCGGTCAGGGTGAAGCAATTGCGCGGAACCTTTTGGAAATGAGTGTATTGAAAGTCCCAATAATTTGCATCGTAATTGGCGAAGGTGCCAGCGGTGGTGCATTGGGAATTGGTGTTGGTGACCGTGTATTGATGATGGAATATACTTGGTATAGTGTAATTAGTCCTGAAAGTTGTTCTAGCATTCTTTGGCGTACATGGGAGATGAAGGAACGTGCTGCCGAGGCGTTGAAGTTGTCAGCAACTGATATGCTTACAAATGGTTTGGTTGATGGTATCGTCCCTGAGCCATTGGGTGGAGCGCATCATGAGCCTGAAGTCGCTTTCGCCAATGTCAAAGCTGCTATATTGGAGAATTTTGCACAGTTGGAGCATATGGATCCAGAAGAGAGAATACAGCAAAGAATTGCGAAGTTTTCTCAAATGGGTGTCGTTGTAAATGGTTGATTTTCCTCTAAGGGGAAACGATTTATAAACTAAGAAATCGCCATGAGCAATCGCATAACATCGCTTTTTAATATCGAATACCCAATTATTCAGGGTGGAATGATTTGGTGTAGCGGTTGGGAATTGGCGAGTGCCGTTTCCAATGCTGGTGGTTTGGGTTTGATTGGCAGTGGAAGCATGTATCCAGAGGTGTTGCGGGCCCACATTCAAAAATGTAAGGCAGCTACATCGAAGCCATTTGGGGTAAATGTGCCATTGTTATACCCAGATATCGACAAGCATTTAGAGATTATCGTGGAGGAAGGGGTAAAAATCGTTTTTACCAGTGCGGGGAATCCAGCAAAATATACAAGTTGGCTAAAGGAGCGAGGCATTACGGTGGTTCACGTGATTGCGAATACCAAGTTTGCAAAAAAGTGTGAAGATGCGGGTGTTGATGCTATTGTCGCGGAGGGTTTTGAAGCGGGTGGACATAATGGCCGTGAGGAGACAACCACAATGTGTTTGATTCCGATGATTGCGGACTGTGTAGATGTCCCGGTAATTGCGGCGGGAGGCATTGGATGTGGCAGAACGATGGCTGCGGCGATGTGTTTGGGTGCTTCGGGTGTTCAGGTTGGAAGTCGTTTCGCGGCATCCGTCGAGAGCAGTGCTCACCTAGCGTTCAAGGAGCAGATAATTTCGGCAAAGGAGGGTTCTACGGAGCTTACTTTAAAGGAAATCACGCCGGTTAGACTTTTGAAAAATCCATTTTTTGAAGCGGTGGATGCGGCTTATGCTGCGGGTGCTTCGGTGGAAGAATTGAAAACATTGTTGGGTAGAGGTCGGGCAAAAAAAGGCATGTTTGAGGGTGATTTGGAATTAGGAGAGTTAGAAATCGGACAGATTAGTGCTCGATTAGATCGCATCGAAACGGCGTCAGAAATCGTTTCACAAATGATAACAGAGTACCGAACAATTGAAGGAAATAATCCATTTTTTGGGTTTTAAATTTGATAAAGATGGAATTGAATCAAGAAACGTGGAAGGTAATTTACTGTTCGAGTAGGCAGGAGAAAAAAGTAAAAATCTACTTGGAACAGCGTGGCGTGATTCATTATTTGCCGTTGATTAATAGGTTGCGCATCTGGAGTGATCGAAAAAAATGGGTGGAGATGCCATTGTTTAATTCCTATATTTTTGTGAAACCCACCGAAATACAGCGGGATTTAGTTTTGCAGGTTCCGGGAGTTATGAAATACCTGCGATATAATGGTAAGGATGCCGAAGTTCCCGAAAAAGATGTTGAACTGATTCAGCGATTGATTGAAAAAGGATATCAGATTCAACAGCAAGATATGAGTGCTCGGTTGGAAGCGGGTGATTTGGCTGAAGTGTTGGATGGTCCTTTTAAAGGTCAGGAAGTTGAAGTTTATTACACAGAAGATGAGGCCTTTGTTATCGTATCAATTGAAGGGCTATCGAGCAGTTTAAAGGTGAATTTACCGCGAGAAGTATTAAAATTGAATAAAAAACGCAAGCAGCGCGACAAAGCACTATGGTAGGAAATACGATTTTATTGCTTTCACCACATACGGATGATGCAGAATTGGGCTGTGGCGCCACCATTAGCAAGTTGGTCCGCGAGGGTAAAACCGTTTATTATGCCGCTTTTAGTGCCTGTGAACAGAGTGTTTTGGATGATTTTCCGAAGGATATCCTCATTCATGAGGTAAAAGAGGCTACAGCAGCGCTGGGCATCAAACCAGAAAATTTGTTTTTGTTTCGATATGAGGTGCGCACGTTCAATTATCGACGTCAGGAAATACTGGACGATTTGATCAAATTGCGGGAGACACTGAAGCCGGATACGATTTATATGCCTTGTTTGCACGACATCCATCAAGACCACAAAACGATGGCGGAAGAGGCGTTGAGGGCGTTCAAGTTTTGTAATATTTTCTGTTATGAGTTGCCATGGAACAATTTGAATTTCAACACTGCGGCTTTTGAAGTGGTGAGTGAAGACGATGCTCAATGCAAGGTGAATGCACTGTCGAAGTATAAAAGTCAGGCACACAGACCTTATGCCAACGAAGAGTTTTTGCGGAGTCAGTTGCGAATGAGAGGCGTTCAAGTTTCGCGGAGGTACGCCGAGGTTTTCGAGGTGGTTCGATTGATTTCTGAATGATGCGATAATGGCGAACAATCTCGAATCGGGTGGGCATCCAAAGGGAGCCGCAGCTTGGTTTGCGGGATTGGTTATTTTGGTAGTGGCGGTTGCCGCCGGGTTGCGATTTTATGATTTGTTTGCGTTGCCTTTAACGAACGATGAAACGTCTGCGTTGATGCGTTTGAATGCAAAATCGGTTTCTGAGTTGTTGGGGACGGTGGTTTGGAACGACGGACATCCGATGTTGGTTCAGGTATTTCTGTGGTACTGGACAAAATGGTTTGGCACAGCAGTCTGGGTGGTTAAGTTGCCTTTTTTATTGTGCGGTTTGGGTTCGGTGATTTTAATAATTCGCATTGGAATTCGGTTGAGCGCGGCTTGGGCTGGTTTATTGGCTGCTGCGATGCTGGCTACTTTGCAGTTCCCGCTGATGTACAGTGAAATTGCTCGTCCTTATGCACCGGGTTTGTTGCTTTCATTATGGGCATTTTATGTTTGGTTGCGATGGTTGGAGGTATGTAAAACGGAGGTGGCAGGCATCAATTTATGGGCAAAGCCATTGATATTGTTGTCGATAGCGGGGTATTTGGGCGCCTCAAATCACTATTTCAATGGGTTAATATTGGCCTTGTTATTTATTTCGGGGTTGATGACTTTGCCTCGCAACCGATGGATTCGCTATCTATGGCCTTGGTTGTTGGGTGCAGCGTTGTATATGCATCAAATCGGGATTTTTATGCATCACTTGCAGGTGGGAAGTCCGGGATGGTTGCAGGTCCCGACATGGAAATCGCTGTTCAAGCATTTTATGTATTGTTTTGGCTATTCTCTTTGGCCTATCCATGCGTGGTTACTGAGTGTTTTATTGGGCGAGTTGATTCAGAAGCGGAAGATAAAATGGTTGGGATTTGACCAAACACAGGCGGGATTGAAAGGCAGTTCCTCTGTCGCTGATGGATCGGATTTGAGTGAAAAGCATCAGAAAAGGGCAATCAATCGTGTAATTTGGCTATTGTATTTGGCGCCGCTTGTCATTGCGTATTTATACTCTGTATATAGGGCTCCAGTGTTTCAGGATTCTGTATTGTTGTTCTCGTTTGGCTTTGGGATACTAGGTTTTGCCTTGTGGGTGGATCGAAGAGTGTTGAGTTTGCGTCTGAAGGCGGGGTTGGTTGTGCTTACGTTGTTGGTCAATTTGTACGTGTTGCTTGTGGATCGCAATCATCGGGAGTTGTTCAATAATCAGTCTTATGATGCCGCTGTGAAAACCCTTAAGCGCTGGAAAGTAGTAGACGATGTTTCGCGGGGCGATGCGATGTGGGTTTATGGATTTGAGTCGTTTTTTATGGAATATCATGCCCAGGAGTTGGGTTTGGCGTTGGGTAAATGGCAAAAGAACGGGGGCGATTTGCAATATTTCAGGGATGAAACGGTGGATTATGCATCGTTCAGAAAAAAGTTGACAGCGGTTAAGGGCGACGATTTTTACTATTTGAATATGGTGGGTATGGATCCCATGTTGCGGGTTTGGATTCAGCGTGCGTTTCCTGTTTTGCGCAGTGAGTCGATGGGCCCGGGGTATCATATCATGCATTTTTCCAAGGTCGTTGAGGGCAATTCAGGTTCCGGTTATCTGGGCGGTGGTGTTTCGCCTGTTTGGAGCGGACAGCTTGCGTTGAGGGGCGACATCGATTCGAGTCAGTATCGTCAAGTGTTGGCTGTTTCAACGGATTCATTGGGCGAGCAACGATACAGTGCGGAGTTTGTGGCTGTTGCCGTTGTTGAGTTGGATACGTTGTTGCTGAGGAGCAAGGACTTGCGGTTGGTTGTGATAATAAAAAATGGGGCTGGCGAAAACATTAGATATTTGGACCAAGGCATCGGAAATATGAGTTATGAAATGGGCGAGGTAGAGGTTTTGGAAGGTGGAAGATGTAGAGTAAATCTCTATTTGGCAGGCAGGTTGGTGGATGTGGAATGGGGAGGCGAGGGAATTGAAGGGCAAGGAGTGTTGAGGGGGATCGGAACGGGTCTTGCATCGAACATAAATCATTTTGCTACGAGGGGATACGACATGCAGATTTTCATCGACAATGCGGGAAGAAAGCCTGTTGGGGTGAAATCGTTGCGCATTGATTTTTGGCCGGGCAATGGATCGGTTTATGGATTGGTGAATCCTGTGATTCCGTAAAAGTGGACATTTGAGTGCGTTAATGGAAGTGGGGAAGGGAGAATGCGGTTATTTGATTAATTTCGCAACCAATGGGAATCCTATCACAAGTGATTTTTGCCCTGATTTTGGGCGTTGGAAGTTGGATCTTTGCCGGTCGTGTAAAATTCATCCGCAGGAATATTTTTTTGGGAAAGAAACAGGATTTATCGGACAATCCGGCGGCGCGATGGAAGCAAATGGCGTGGGTTGCAATGGGTCAGAGCAAGATGGTTCGCAGACCAATAGCGGGGTTCTTTCACGTCTTGATTTATGTGGGCTTCGTATTGATCAACATTGAGGTATTAGAGATTTTAATTGATGGATTGTTGGGCACACACCGATTTTTTGCCCATTATTTTGGTTCGATTTACGATGTGGCAATAGGGTTTTTTGAGATTTTGGCGTTTGGCGTTTTGGTTGCTTGTGTGGTTTTCTTAGGACGTCGTTTCGTGACCAAGGTGCCTCGTTTGCAGATGCCGGAGTTGAAGGGTTGGCCGGTGAAGGACGCTACAATTATTTTGGTGGTTGAGATTGTGTTGATGGGGGCTTTGTTAATGATGAATGCGGCGGAGCAGATGTTGGTGAATAAGGAATTGATGGAGGGACATGGCAGTTTTCCCGTGAGTCAGTATTTGGTAGGATTTTTTGATGGATTCAGCAACGGGTCGGTTCATATGATTGAGCGATTGTGTTGGTGGTTTCATTTTGTTGGCATCGTAGTGTTTTTGAATTATGTGCCATACAGCAAGCATTGGCATATCATCATGAGTTTTCCGAATGTGT